>JBGVLX010000025.1:0-18798 GCA_045124495.1 Lachnospiraceae bacterium | reverse complement strand
CTCTACTTCTTCATCATAGAAGACAGAAATCTTATCTAACATCTGTTCCAAAGAACCGGTTTCTTCACCGATTCGAGTCATATGTACTAATAGTGGTGGGAAGATTCCCATATCCTTTAACGGTTTTGAAAGTGGAACACCCCTCGCAACCTGACTCTTCGCATCTAACAATCCATCTCTTACAACGTTATTCGACATAACATTTGCAACATTCTCTATCGCATCAATTAATGGAATACCTGCTGCTAACAATGTACTAAGTGTACGGGAGAATCTAGCCGCTGAAGACTTAACTGTTAAATCACCAAACAATGGTAACTTCAATCCAATCTGTGCACAAGTCTTAGCACCGCTCGGAGTACTCTTAAATAATTTAAAAACTCCTATAATAGCTCCGATTATAATCGCAATCAGCCACCACTTAGACTTTACAAACTCACTCATACTAACCAGTAACTGTGTCGGTTTTGGCAAAGCCATTTCCATGTCGTTAAACATATCTGTAAAACTAGGTACTACTACAACCAAAACCACAATAACAACTACTACTGCTACTGCAAGTACCATAATCGGATAAATCATAGCCTTACTTATGGTAGCCTTTAACTTATGATCCTTTTCAAAGTGATCCGCCATACGTCTGAATGCTGTTTCCAAACTACCGGATGCTTCACCGGCTATGGTCATATTTACAAGCATCGGCGGAAAAATCTTCGGATGCTGCTTCATGGCATTACCAAGGGTGTCACCCTTTTCTACCGAAATCTGCACTGCCTTTAGGGCTTTCGCAAAGTTCTTATTATCTGTCTGTTCTGCCAACATATCCAAAGCAGTTACTACTGTAACACCGGCTTCTAAGATACTTACGAACTGACTACAAAACATCGACAGCTCATGAGGCTTTACCATCTGACCGATGCTGATGTTAATATCCTTATCGGCAAATCCCTGTTCCTTAATCTCTACTATGGTATAACCTTCTCTTCGTAACTTTTCGCTGGCCTGAGTCTCTGTCTTGGCTTCTATCGTACCCTTCTTCGCGGTACCACTACTGTCTAATATCTTATATGCATAAGTAGCCATCCTCTTACCTCCAACTTATTCTATTCGTATTCATAACCTGTTCGATTTGTGAACAAATTATGAACTTTTCATCTGAGTTAACTATATCACACATCATAATTTCATGCAAGCATTATTCTTTTATTTTTTGATTTTTGTATATTTTGTACAAGAACGCTTTACATTTGTTTACATAACCTTACCATTTCTTGTTATTTTGCTTAAGAATATGAACAATTTGTTAACAAATTATAATTTCTTTCTCAGGTATGTAACATCCTGTGCAAACTCTAATGCCACATCTCTGGTAATGGTTCCTCTCTGGTATAATTCTGCCAGACTGTCATCCATGGTAATCATACCAAGCGCTCTGTTGGTCTGAATCGTAGACATAATCTGGTGTGTCTTACCTTCACGAACTAAAGCACGAATGGCTGGGTTACTATGCATAATTTCAAATGCAGCCACACGTCCCCTTCCATCTGCAGTCGGAAGTAACTGTTGGGAAATAACCGCCTCTAATACCATGGCAAGCTGAATACGAATCTGCTGTTGCTGGTGAGGTGGGAATACGTCGATGACACGGTCGATGGTAGCCGCCGCACCAATGGTATGTAATGTGGAGAAAACCAAGTGACCGGTTTCTGCTGCGGTTACTGCTGTGGAAATCGTCTCAAGGTCACGCATTTCTCCTACCAGGATAACGTCCGGATCCTCACGAAGTACGGCCTTTAGGGCATTTGCATAGGATAGGGTATCCTGTCCGATTTCACGTTGATTTATGGTAGACTTCTTATGACGATGCAAATATTCGATCGGGTCTTCCATGGTGACTACGTGATCGTAACGGTTACAATTTACTTTATCAATCAAGGACGCCAGGGTAGTAGACTTACCGGAACCGGTAGGTCCTGTTACCAGTACCAGTCCTCTCTTCTTCTTATACAATTCTACTACATTTTCCGGCAAACCTAACTGTTCCGGCTGAGGAATCACGGAACTGATTCGACGGAATACACAGGCAAGAGTTCCTTTCTGACTAAAGGTATTTACACGGAAACGATTGTCCTCATCCATAGCATAGGAATAATCCACTTCACCTTTATCCTGTAAAATTTCTTTATGTCTTGCATTCATGGTGGGAAGAATCAGATCCTTCGCTGTTTCCGGTGTAATTACTTCTGTTCCTACACACTGCATGGTACCATTAATACGAAACTTCGGTGGTACCCCTACCGATAAATGAATATCGGAACACTTATTTTCAACTGACATTCTAAGTAAATCATTAATCGCTATCATAGTTTCTCTCCTTTTCCCTTATCCTTTTTATTTAGCTGCACTTTCTTCTGTTTCTTCTTCCACATTTGCCTCTTCAATGAAATCAGAAGTGTCGTATACAATCTTATACATTTCTGAAATCGAGGTTACACCTTTTATTACTAATTCAGAAGCACTCATACGCAAGGTTTTCATACCCTCCGACAAAGCAACATCTTCTATCTGATCTGCATTTCCACCCTTACCAATGATACGCTTAATTCCATGGCTAATCGGCATAATCTCGTATACACCGATACGTCCTGCATAACCTGTACCATTACAAACAGGGCATCCTCCCGGAAAGTTAATCGTTAGTGGCTGATCCACAGGATATCCTAATGCTTTCTTCTCTTCCGGCTCTGCCTCTCTCGCTACTTTACAGGTACATAACCTACGTACCAGACGTTGTGCGATAACTCCACACAAGGCATCACCTAACAGATAACTCTCAAGTCCCATATCTTCCAATCTGGTAATGGCACTGGCTGCACTGTTTGTATGCAGGGTACTAACAACCAAGTGACCGGTAATAGAAGCGGTAACGGCGATTTCTGCTGTTTCATTATCACGAATTTCTCCGATCATGATGATATCCGGATCCTGACGTAGAATGGAACGCAAAGCTGAGGCGAAGGTAAGACCTGCCTTGTTATTTACCTGAACCTGGTTAATTCCGTTGATATTTGCTTCCACCGGATCTTCTACTGTAATGATGTTTACATCTTCCTGATTTAATTCTGATAAGGAAGTATACAGTGTGGTAGACTTACCGGAACCTGTAGGTCCTGTTACCAGAATAATTCCATGAGGGTTACTTAAGATACCATCAAATTTCACCAAATCTTCCGGTGAAAGTCCAAGACCGCTCTTCGGCTTGGTAAGACCTTCCTTGGAGGTAAGACGCATTACTGTCTTTTCGCCATATACTGTAGGAAGAATCGAAACACGGACGTCAAATTCCCGCCGGTCAACCATAATGGTGATACGACCATCCTGTGGTTTTCTCTTTTCTGCAATATCCATTCCACCGATAATCTTAATACGGGCTGAGATTGCCGGAAGCAGACTGTAATCATAGGTCATTACTTCTTTTAATACACCATCGATACGGTAACGGACACGTACCTTTGACTCCAAGGGTTCGATATGAATATCGGAAGCCCTTTGCTTTACACCGTTCTCCATAATCTGTTTTACCAATAAAACGATAGGAGAATTTTCTACTTCATCATCCAGCTGTTTTTCATCTTCTTCGTTAATGCCGTTTTCCATCATCTCAGCACGGTAACGTTCCGCCACTTCCATGGCCTGCTGATTGGAATAATAACGGTCTATCATCTTCTGGATATCGTCATCATCTGCAAGCATCGCTTCTACCTGATATCCGGTGGCAATCTGAATGGTATCTAACGCATCCAAATTCATCGGATCCGAAGTAGCAATTTTTAACACATTGGGATTATATTCATCAAAACCTAACGGAATTACACGATACTGTACAACCAAATTTTCGGATATCAATCTGGTAATGGAATCATCTAATTTACATTGTAATAATTCAATGTATTCTATTCCTAACTGCTGCGTCAATGTGGCATTTAATAATTCCTTACTGATTAATCCTGTTTCCACCAACGCCTGTCCTAATTTCAGTCCATGTTCTTTCTGATAAGCAATGGCTTGTTTTAATTCGTTATCTGTGATGGCACCTGCTGCTACAAACAAGTCACCTAGTCGAATTTTCCTACGGTCAAAACCTATTCCCATATTAACACCCTGCACAATACCAAGGAATCATCCCTAGCATGCATTATCCTTTCCCTTTTATTTGCCTTTCCTATGTAAAATACGAAACCTCAAAGTCTTTCTTCTCTTCATCTTCTTTAAGGTTTCGATTCTGTTTCGTATCTCTTATTCTTCCATCTCACGTCTTAAAGCAAGCAGTGCTTTCTTTTCTATCCTTGACACATAGGAACGGGATATTCCAAGCAATCTGGCTACCTGTTTTTGTGTCATGGGAGTTCTTCCGTATAAACCATACCGAAGCACAATCACCTGTTTCCCTTTATCATCCGGGAGACGATTCAATACCTCGTATAATTGTACCACATTATCAGATAAAATTAAAACATTTAATGTATTTTCGTCATTATTACCAATTACATCTAGATAACTTACCTCGTTGCCTTCTTTATCTGTTCCTACAGACTCATAAATGGATACTTCCCTGGCTTTTTTCTTTTCCAGACGAATATACATCAGCAATTCATTTTCTATACATTTTGCGGCATAGGTTACCAGTTTACTACCCTTGGTTTCATCGAAGGAATTCACTCCTTTGATTAATCCTATGGTTCCAATGGAAATCAATTCTTCCAGTTCCCGATCATTTTGGTGGTACTTTTTCACAATATGTGCCACCAGCCGCATATTATGCTCTATCAGCACATCTTTTGCCTTTTTATCCCCTTCCCGAAGCCTTTTAAGATAGTATGCTTCTTCTTCTTTTGTTAAGGGTGGCAAAAAGGTTTTCAAAAAAAGCACCTCTTAACATCTTTACTATATTCTATGAAACTTTTAAGAAAAAAGTGCCTTTCCTACTCTTCTTTTCGACGTAAAATATATCCCTTCGGAAGTTCTTTTTTTACATCCACCCATATCACCTGTTTTGGATGGGGTGCACTTTCCATTGTTTTTCCTTCCTCATCTTCTATTGAGTGTACGGTAAGAAATTCGTTACTTCCATCTGGATTCATTACTTCTATCACTTCGCCGACAGAAAACTTATTTCTTTGGGTTAGTTTTAACTTTCCGTCTTTATAATCTTCTACCATTCCTATATAAGTATATTCTTTTACATAGGTATTAGAATCATAAATCTGTGTATTTTCATCGGGTTTTTGAAAATAAAAACCTGTGGTGAACTGACGATAGGTACATTTTGAAATTTCTTCTTTGTAATACTCCATATTTGAGCGGTAGCATTCTTCACTGACAAAGAAATCATCAATGGCCTTCCGATAAGTTCTTGCAACCGTAGCTACATAAAGGGCTGTTTTCATTCTTCCTTCTATTTTCAGGCTATCAATGCCTGCATCGATGATTTCCGGTATATATTCAATCATGCACAAATCCTTTGAATTAAAGATATAAGTTCCTCTTTCATTCTCTTCTACCGGAAGATATTCTCCCGGACGGCTTTCTTCCATAACTGCATACTTCCATCTGCAAGGATGTGTGCATGCTCCCCTGTTTGCATCTCTTCCGGTAAAATAATTACTTAAAAGGCATCTTCCTGAATAGGAGATACACATAGCACCGTGAATAAAAGATTCTATTTCTAATTCATCCGGAATGTGTTTTCTGATTTCCTTGATTTCTTTTAGTGATAATTCCCTGGCACTTACAACCCTGGTAGCACCAAGTCGATGCCAGAACAGATAAGTACCATAATTGGTATTGTTCGCCTGAGTACTGATATGAATGTCAATTTCAGGAACTTCTTCTTTTGCAATGGTAAAAATCGCCGGATCTGAAATAATCAGTGCATCCGGTTTGATTTCCTTTAATTCCTTCATATATTGCCGGACTTCTTCCAAATCTTCGTTGTGAGCTACTATGTTCGCGGTAACATAGACTTTCACATCGTGTTCATGGGCAAATTCCAAACCTTTCTTCATATCTTCTTTCGAGAAGTTTTTCGCCTTAGCACGAAGTCCAAACATTTCTCCTCCAATATAAACAGCATCTGCTCCATAAAGCACCGCTGTCTTTAGCACTTCCAAACTTCCGGCAGGTATTAATAATTCCGGCTTTCGCATACCCGGTTCCACCTTTCTCATTTCGTTTTTCGTTTTTTTAAGGCAGTCCACTATCTGACTGCCTTTTTACAACCTGTAACTAACGGTTACACCATCTCCCAAAGGCAAAATTACTGTGGATAATTCTTCCATATGGGTAATGGTATAAAGATATTCTCTCATTCGGCTATGAATGGTTCTGTTTCTTCTGGTCACTGCATACCTTGATTTTACTAATTCTCCCTCTTGCAGGGCATTATCTGAAACAAGCAGTCCGCCTTTTTTCAAAAGTCTTAAGATATCCGGAAGAAAATGAATATACTGGCCTTTTGCAGCATCCATAAATATAAAATCATAAGTCTCTTCCAGATTTTTTAGTATTTCCATGGCATCCCCTTCTAAAAGAGTAATGCATTGTTTTTCATCTGCTTTTTTGAAATTCTCTTTTGCCTTCTCAATGCGGGGTTCATAGCGTTCTATGGTAGTAATGGCTGCTCCCGGCTCTAAATATCTGCTCATAAAGAGGGCAGAAAAACCCACTGCAGTTCCAACTTCTAATATTTTCTCCGGTTTCTTTATCTGCAACAAAACTTTTATCAGATTTTTCATTTCTGTCCGGATAATGGGAACTTCTTGCTTTCTTGCTTCTTTTTCTATCTCATATAACAAAGGATCTTCCGGCAGATTCAAAGAATTAATGTATTCTGTAATGGAAGGATTCGTAATCATGTTTCCTCCTCTTGCTCCGCATTGCTTAAAATGGTATATATCTCATCTAACGTCATGGATGGTTTTAATACGTAGGTGCCCGGTATGACTGTGGCTTTGGTAATCTTAGATCTGACAAAAGCTACGTATTTACTCTCCACCACACCTTTTTCCTCCAACAAAGATGCTATTTCCATACTTGAACTTCCTGCACCTACGGTAACTACTATCTCCCTGTCATCCTTTGCATTATACACCGTATTAGAAAACACATCATAGCTGAAATTATAAGAAAAATTAAATGCCTGCATTAAAAGAATTACTATAATTACATTAATACCAAAGCCTATGCTAAATTGCAGTACATGATATAACTGTTTATTCTTCTGCCTGCTGCTTTTCTTTTTTTTCTTTGTGGCCTTTTGTGCCATCTTTCTCCACCTACTTTTCCAAAAAACCTAATTCGAAATCCAGTCCATCTGATAAGGAGGAATACACTTCCTGCATCATCTTACACAAACGCTGTTCTGCCATCAAAAATTCATTTACCACAGGCATTTTCATAATGGCGCTGAATTCTGAATTCAAACGTTCAATTTCTTCAAACATATTTCCCACATCCGTGCGGCTTTGTAACTCAAAGTTACGTTTTCTAAGTTCCTGAACCCGGTCAAATAATTCCATGTCTTTTTTTAAATTCTGGCGGATTCTTTGATATTGGTTGTATTCGTTACTTTTTTTAATCGCTTTCGCTAATTCTTTGGTTTGAAATACAATATCTTTCACCGATTACACCTCTTTTTATACTTCTGTAATAATTGGAAGAATCATAGGGTTTCTCTTAGTTCTCTTCCACAAAAATTCTCCTAAGGAATCTTTGATTGCTGTTTTTATTCTTCCCCAGTCCGTAATATTCTTCCTTAAGCATTCATCTAAAGCGTCTTGTACCACCATCTTTGCATCATCCATTAAAGTTTCTGATTCTCTGACATATACAAAACCTCTCGATACAATGTCCGGCCCTGCAATTAACTGATTGCTATATTTTTCTAAGGTTACTACTACAATCAAAAGTCCATTCTGGGATAAATGTTGTCTGTCTCTTAATACAATATTTCCTACATCCCCAACACCTAATCCATCTACCAGGATGCCCTGACAAGGTACATTTCCAACAACCTTCGCACTTTCCTTTGATAATTCTAATACTTCTCCGGAAGATAAAATTAATACATTATCTTTTTCCACACCCATATCCATGGCTAGCTTTGCATGGGTCTTTAAATGTCTGAATTCACCATGCACCGGAATGGCATACATCGGTTTGGTCAGTGCATAAATCAGCTTAATTTCTTCCTGACAGGCATGACCGGATACGTGGGTATCCTGGAATACTACATTAGCCCCTTTTCGTACCAGTTCATTGATTACCTTCGATACTGCTTTTTCATTTCCCGGAATCGGATGGGAACTGAAAATTACGGTATCTCCCGGCACGATGGATATTTTCTTATGAACGGAAGCTGCCATTCTGGATAAAGCTGCCATAGTTTCTCCCTGGCTTCCGGTGGTTATTAAAACAATTTTATCATTGGTATAATTCTTGATCTGTTCAATATCAATCAAAGTGTTATCCGGAATGTTAATGTATCCTAATTCCTGGGCTGTGGTGATAATATTCACCATACTTCTTCCTTCAATCACTACTTTTCGTCCATATTTTACAGCAGAATTTATAATCTGTTGTACTCTGTCTACGTTAGAAGCAAAAGTCGCTACAATAATCCGGTTTTCTTTATTTTCTGCAAACAATCCGTCAATGGTTTTTCCTACTGTCCTTTCTGACATGGTAAAGCCGGGACGTTCTACATTGGTACTATCTGCCATTAAGGCCAGAACACCCTTTTTCCCAAGTTCAGCGAAGCGTTGTAAATCTGTAACTTCTCCAAATACCGGAGTGTAATCGATTTTAAAATCACCGGTATGCACAATCACACCTGCCGGTGTATAAATCGCCAAAGCCGATGCATCGGCAATGCTGTGATTTACGCGGATAAATTCAATACGGAAACAGCCTAAATTAATGGACTGCCCATATCTTACCACTTTCGTCTTGGTGCTTCGCATCAGGTTATGCTCTTTTAACTTATGTTCAATGATGCCCATAGTTAATTTCGTGGCGTAAATCGGTATATTTAATTCCTTTAGCACATAAGGTATGGCTCCAATATGGTCTTCATGACCATGAGTAATAACAAGTCCCTTAACCTTTGAAGCATTTTCCTTTAGATACGTAACATCGGGAATTACCAGGTCAATTCCTAACATCTCATCATCCGGAAAGGATAACCCACAATCCACAACAATAATGCTATCTTCGTACTCAAATGCTGTAATGTTCATTCCTATCTGTTCCAGTCCGCCCAAAGGAATGATTTTTACTCCTTTATTATTTTCTGATTTCAATTTATTTTTTCCTCCTATATTATTTCTACATCTTCTAACAATTCTTCAAACACTTTAGAAAGGGCATGTAATACTGCGTCATCTTCTACAAACTCATAGTATTCTTCCGTCCCTTCTTCTTTTATTTTCTGCATAATATAAGCTTCTTCGTCTTCCTGATCTGATACAAGTAAGTATTCATTACCATTTAGCTTTGTCTGTTCTAATATTTCAAATTCAACTTTTTCTCCATTTTCAGCTAAAAACGATATCTTATTTTCTGACATTTTTATCTGTTCTCCTTATTGTGCATTCAATGAATCCAAATAGCCACTTAAAATAATGGCAGCTGCAATCTGATCCACATGTTCTTTCCGGTGTTCTCTTCTTACACCCTGTGCCATTAAAACTTTTTCTGCTTCCACTGTGGAAAGCCTTTCATCCCATAATACAACTTCGAGTCCGGTCCGTCTTTCCAAAGATTCTTTAAAATCTTCTACTGCAACCGCACGTTCTCCAATGGTATTATTCATATTTTTCGGGTAGCCTAACACAATCTTTTCAACCTGATATTCTTCAATGATTTCTTCAATTCTTGCCAAGGTCTGTCTAAGTTTATTTTCTGATTTCCGAGTGATAGTTTCCAATGCCTGGGCAGTCATTTTAAGTTCATCGCTAAGGGCTACTCCAACTGTTTTCGTTCCAAAATCCAAACCTATGATTCGCATATACTTTTCCTTTTATCTTCTGTTTATTTAAATTTCGTATTAATGTAATTTTCTAAAAGTGCTTCAATCAATTCATCCCGTTCTGCCTTCATGATAAGACTGCGTGCATTCTTATGACTGGTAATAAATGTCGGATCACCAGACATAATATAGCCTACAATCTGGGATACCGGATTATAACCTTTCTCAGTAAGTGCCAGATAAACATTATCCAAAATCTCCATTACTTCCGGTTCCTGATCTTTTACAACTTTAAAAAACTGGGTATTATTATTTTCCATTCTTTTCTCCTTATTCACTTATTCACGTACTATCACACTTAAAAATTATGATAATATATATTGTAAATTTTTTCAATACTTTTTTAGAAAGAATGTTTGTGTTAATGCAATCCAAAATTCGCTACTATTCATAGTTGCACAGTAAGCGTACAAACAGTACTTGTTAAAGATTATAAAAAGGAATGGAACTCATTTACTGCCATCCCGCTTTTTTTCGGCACCTGATAACGAATGTATCGTTTTGTGTGTCCTACAAAGAATGATTCCCCATTTTCTTCTATTTCTTCTTCAATTAAAATCTCTTTTTCTTCATTTTCGAATAACTTTTCATATTCTTCTTTGTTTTTGTTTCCTAGTTCAATTAAAACCGCACTTCTTTGATTTTTTACCTCTTCCGGTACGGGATTTTCCATTTTCTCTGCTCTGGTTCCTTTTCTTGGAGAAAATTTAAATACGTGCATTTCATAAAACTGAATGTCTTTTAAAAATTCATAGGTAGCTTCAAATTCTTCTTCTGTTTCCCCCGGAAAACCTACAATGACGTCGGTAGTCAATGCGGGTCTGTCAAAATATTTCCGAAGCAGTAACGCCTTTTCTTTAAAATCCTCGGCTTTATAATGTCGATTCATTCTCTTTAGGGTTTCATTACACCCACTTTGTAGGGATAAATGGAAATGTGGACAGAATTTTCCATCTTCTTTTAATTCTTTTACAAATTCCTCTGTAATAATATTAGGCTCTAAGGAACCTAGGCGAATTCTTTTTATTTCTTCTATTTTTGATACTTCCTTAATTAAGTCCAATAAAGAGGTATCTTCTAAATCTTTTCCGTAAGAGGATAAATGAATTCCTGTTAGCACAACTTCTTTATATCCTTCTTTTGCCAGACTGTTAATTTCTTCTAAAATTTGTTCTTTTTTTCTACTTCTTGCTCTTCCTCTGGTATAAGGGATAATACAATACGAACAGAACTGATTGCATCCATCCTGCACTTTAATATAGGCTCTGGTATGTTCTACCTGTTTTTTTAGGGATAGCTCTTCATATTCCTTATTATGAAACAAATCCACTACCTCTGTCCTTTTTTCATGGGTTTCAAAATATTCATTTAAAACAGTGACGATATCTTTCTTTTTATTATTCCCAATCAGGATATCAATCCATTCCGTATTTTCTAATTCTTCTGCCTTTGCCTGAACAAAACATCCCATAGCTACGATAACAGCCTCCGGATTTCTTTTTTTTGCTCTTCGAATCATTTTCATGCTTTTTCTGTCTGCCATATTGGTAACAGAACAGGTATTTATAATATAAACATCCGCCTCCTCTTCAAAGGGCACCATCTGATATCCATCATTTTCTAACATTTCCGTTATTGCGTCGGTTTCATATTGATTAACCTTACATCCTAACGTAAGGGTTCCCACTTTTTTTATCTGATTCATATAATCCTCCATGTTTCTTTTTTAACCTTATATTCTTTCACATTTTCTTCATTTTTCACTAAATTAATTCTATTGTTTTCCATTTTTTCGGTAGTTTTTATATTGACTTTTTAACCTTGAACCTTTACTATATAAACGTAGTTTGACAACGAATAAGAAAGTATCTTTCTTTTCATTGTTTATCAAAAATAAGGAGGAGTTACAATGAAAACAGTAAAAATTTCTTTAAATTCAATCGAGAAGGTTAAGACTTTTGTAAATGAAATCAGCAAATTCGATGCTGAATTCGATTTGGTATCTGGAAGATACGTAATCGATGCTAAGTCTATTATGGGTATCTTTTCTTTAGATATCACAAAACCAATCGACTTAAACATTCATGCATCTGAAGGTGTAGACGAAATCGTTGAAAAGCTTGCACCATACATCATTGAATAGTTTATAACATAATTTTTATTTTAAACAAGCCGGTGAAATGCCGGCTTGTTTTTTTGTTAAATCACAATCAGTTTCTTTTATGTTTTCTCTATCGAATTACAATCGTTTCTACTGTATTCAGTGCTTCTTCCATTAAACCGTCTATGACGTCTGCTAGTTTTTCCTCTGAACGTTCAATGGATTTTAAGGTTGGCTTGGTCACAGGGTGTTTTGCCACAAAAATAGTACAACAGTCTTCAAAAGGCTGAATGGAAGTTTCATAAGTATTAATCTGCTCTGAAATATCTACAATTTCCTGTTTATCCATTCCAATGCATGGACGGAATACCGGAAGTTTACAGACTTCATTGGTTACCCCCAGGCTGTAAATCGTCTGACTTGCCACCTGTCCGATGCTTTCTCCGGTTACCAGTGCCTGACAGTTACTCTTTTCTGCCAGTTGTTCTGCGATTTTCATCATATATCTTCTCATAATAATGGTTAATTGCTCATGAGGGCATTTTTCATAAATGGCCAGCTGGATGTCTGTGAAATTCACTACATTTAAATTTATCTTTCCGGAATATTTCGATACCAGTTTTGCTAAATCTACCACTTTTTGTTTTGCACGTTCACTGGTATAGGGAGGGGCATGGAAATAAGTAGCATCTATTTTCACACCACGTTTTGCAATCATATATCCTGCTACGGGACTGTCAATTCCACCGGATAACAGCAGCATGGCTTTTCCATTGGTTCCTACCGGAAGTCCGCCCGCACCTTTTATGGTCTTAGAATAAATATATGCTTTGCTGCGAATTTCTATTTTTATATCTACTTCCGGGTTATGAACATCTACAGATAATTCCGGGAATTTATCCAACAATTCTCCGCCCATATCCCTTCCAATTTCCATGGAGTCTTTTTCATATCCTTTATTGGAACGTCTCGCACTGATTTTAAAGGTAAAATTCTTCTTTTCATATTGTTCTTCCACATATTTTATGGTAGTTTTTACGAGATTTTCCCATTCAAAATCCGGTTCAATCAATACCGGACAAATTCCTACGATTCCGAATACCCTTTGCAACGCTTCTACTACTTCGTCATAGTCATAATCTTCTTTAGCTTCTAAGAAGATTCTTCCCGGTTCTTTTCGTATCTGAAAATCAGCAATGGGTTCTATGGCATTACGGATTTGGGATACAAGGGCATCTTCGAAAATATGTCTGTTTTTTCCCTTGATTCCAATTTCCGCGTATTTTACAAGGAATGCATTTAGTTTCATCTTTTATTCTTTATGTACTTTGTACATATTTCCTTTCTTTTTATTTTCTTATAAACCTTCTTAATTGTGGAAGCAATACTTTTAACTGCTCTATGGTCTCATCCATCTGCTCTATGGTATTTTCTCCACAAAGGCTGAAGCGTAACGTAGCATCCAACAGATCTTCCCTGACGCCGATTGCTTTCAGGGTTCCACTGATTCCCGGGTGATTAGAAGAACAGGCGGAACCGGAAGACACATAGATTTCTTTTTCTTCTAACGCATGAAGCAATACTTCACTCCGTATTCCTTCGAAGCTGACGCTAATAATATTCGGTGCCTCACCCTGATTATAATGGCATCCTTCTAACTCCTGCAGTCGTTTTAAAAAGTGTTCTTTACATTTTTTCATGTGCTGATTTCTTTCTTCTAAATGGTCATACATCTCTTTTGCAGCCACTCCGAGTCCTGCAATTCCCGGTACATTATCTGTTCCGGAACGCATGCCTTTTTGCTGTCCGCCACCATAAATAATAGGTTTAACCTTCGTTTTTTCCTTAATATATAAAAATCCTACTCCCTTAGGTCCATGAATTTTATGTCCACTTACAGATAACAGGTCAATTTTTGCTTTTTTCGGATAAATTTGAAATTTTCCGAAACTTTGAATGGCATCTACATGAAACAGGGTATCTTTATTTTTCTTTTTTATGATATCTCCTAGTAGTTCTAAGTCCTGCACTGCCCCAATCTCATTGTTTACATGCATGATGGATACCAATATGGTATCCTCTCTTATGGCCTGTTGCAATACTTCTGCTTCTACCTTACCTTCTTTGGTAACCGGTAAAAATGTAATGTCAAATCCTAATTCTTTCAGATAAAGCAAAGGATTATACACCGACGCGTGTTCAAATGCCGTACTGATCATATGGTTTCCTCTTTTTTTCAATGCCAGGGCTGTACCAATCAGTGCAGTATTATTGGATTCCGTACCGCCGGAAGTAAACAAAATCTCTTTCGGAGTTACCTTTAATATCTTAGCCAGAATTTCTCTGGTTTCTTTTAAATAGTATTCTGCTTCTATCCCCTTTTTATGTAAAGAGGAGGGATTTCCATAATCCTCCTGCATTACTTTTAACATCATTTCGCCAACTGAAGGGAATATTTTGGTGGTGGCAGAATTATCCAAATATATTTCCATGATGTATCCCTTTCTTTATTCTCAATGGTAAATTATCTTAGGCTTCTTCTTCCTCTAGTTCAAACATTAAAATAGATAATGCAGTCAATGCTGCTGTTTCTGTTCGTAAAATCCTTTTTCCTAAAGTGATGCATTTTGCACCATGATTTTTTGCTTTCTCTACTTCTTCTTCCGCAAATCCACCTTCCGGTCCGATAAATACACCAATGGATTCCTTTCCTTTTAAGTTTTTTACTACTTGCCTCGCATAGGAAATTCCTTGTGCATTTTCGTATGGTATCAAAATTTCATCCAGTTCATCTGCCTCTTTTAAGGCCTGTTCTAAGGACATTACCCCTTCTACCTTCGGTACCTGGGAGCGTTTCGCCTGTTTCGCAGCACTTAATGCAATGGAATTATAACGTTCTATTTTTTTTGATGCCTTTTTTTCGTCCAGTTTTACTACCGTGCGCTTCGTATCAACAAGTACAATGCGATGGGCACCTAATTCTACTGCTTTTTGAATAATATACTCCACTTTATCCCCTTTTGGCAACCCCTGAAACAAGGTAATCTTTACCGGTAATTCTGAACTCGTTCCGATTACATCTACGATTTTGGCAATAATCTTATCTTTTTCCATAGATTCAATGGTGCATATATATTCTTTTTCATTTCCATTGCTGATTTGTATTTCTTCCCCAATCTTCATCCGGAGTACGTTTTTTATGTGGTTTACGTCTTCTCCTGTAATCTCCACGGTTTCTTTTGTAAATGTTTCTTCTAAACTAAAAAATCGATACATGGGGCCTCCATTATTTTGCAGTAATTGCCACCCATTCTCCGGAATATGTGATTTCAACAATTTCAAATCCATTTCTTAAAAGGGCGTCTTTTACTTCCTCTTCTTTGGTATTAATAATTCCTGACATTACAATCATTCCATCTTTTTTCATGTGAGGACGGATGATTTCGGAAAGTGGCACTAAAACGTCTGCTAATATATTAGCAAGGACAATATCATACTTTTCATATCCCACCCGGTCTTTGGTTTCCTGATCCGATAAAATATTTCCCTGGAATACTTCCATATTTTCATCGGTCAATCCGTTCTTCTCTAAGTTTTCTAAGGTAGCACTAATGGCATGTTCATCAATGTCCGTACCCACTGCAAATCCTGCTCCAAGTTTTAACCCGATAATGGATAAGATACCACTTCCGCATCCTACATCTAACAGCCGGTCTCCTTTTTTCATGTATTTGTCCAACTGATGAATGCATAATTTCGTGGTGTGGTGGGAACCGGTTCCAAAAGCTGTTCCTGGGTCAATCTCTACTACCGTGTCGGTTTCTTTTTTATCTTCTAACACTTCCCAGGTTGGTTTTATGATAATATGATCATTCACCCGAAAAGGTTTAAAAAACTGTTTCCAGTTGTTTATCCAGTCTTTATCTTCGGTTTCTCCAATGGTTATGGTCTTTGGGCCTACCGGAAGGAACTGTTCGATTTCATCTAACTGTTCTTTGATCTGCTTTACCAATTCATCCATATTTACTTCCGGATCAATGTAGCAGCTAATTCTTGCTGTACCATCATCCGGTGCGATTTCATCCGGTAATAAATCTACATACATCCTTGCCTTTTCTTCTTCTGTCAAAGGAACATGATCCTCTATCTCAATTCCTTCAATACCTAATTCACTTAAAGCATAACTAATCATGTCTTCTGCCGCCGTGGTGGTATCAATGGTTAATTTCGTCCATTTCATAATAATACCCTTTCTTTTTTGTTTTTGTAGTCTAGGAAACAAACGGTATGCCATTTTTTAAGTACCCCAAAAAGCACAACCTTTTTGTCCCTGAACCCATGATGTTTACGAAACGACAAAATGGGCGAATCATCTTTTATTTTTAAAAGATTCTTCACCCTTTTGTTTATTAAAATTTCTTTTTCTTTTTCTTATGTCCTAAACCGGCACTAAACATATCTCCCTGAGGATCTGCTGCTCTTCTTGAGCTGTCTGTTACGGTCTGGTCATATTGATTTAAAATATCTTTTTGTTCTTTGGTTAATTTATCCGGTACTTCCACTACCAATGTTACATAGTGATCGCCACGGATGTTTTTATTTCTAAGAGTAGGAACGCCTTTTCCTTTCAACTTAATCTTAGTATCTGTCTGGGTACCTGCCTTAATTTCATAGTCTACTTTACCATCAATGGTATCAATGGAAATCGTAGAACCTAAGGCTGCCTGAGTGAAGGAAATTGGTTCTGTAGAGAAAATATCGTATTCCTGACGTTGGAACTTAGGATGTCTGTCTACTAAGATAGTGATTAATAAATCGCCTCTTGGACCACCATTGGTTCCCGGCTCGCCCTTTTCTCGCATACGGATATTTTGTCCGTTATCGATACCTGCCGGTACGGTAACTGAAATCTTTTTCTTGCTCTTTACATAACCGGTACCTGCACAAAAACTACATTTATGTTTTACGATTTTACCGGAACCGCTACAATCCGGACAGGTTTGCACATTTCTTACCATACCGAATAAGGATTGTTGCGTATATACGACCTGTCCTTTTCCTCCACACTTCGTACAAACTTCAGGGGAGGTTCCTTTTTGGGCACCTGTTCCATTACATTCTTCGCATTCATCCTTTAATGGAATTTCAAGTTCTTTTTCTGTTCCGAAAACCGCTTCTTCGAAGCTGACACGGATACCACTTTTTATGTTTGCACCCTTCATAGGACCGTTGGTTTTTCTTGAACTTCTGCCACCGAACATATCTCCGAAAATATCACCGAACATATCTCCCATATCAAAGCCGTCAAAACCACCAAATCCGCCACCTGCTCCTGAATTTGGATCAAAGGCTGCATGACCATATTGATCATAGCGTGCTCTCTTATCAGAGTCACTAAGTACTTCATAGGCTTCCGTAGCTTCTTTAAATTTTGCTTCTGCTTCTTTATCTCCAGGATTCATATCCGGATGATATTTTTTTGCAACCTGGCGATATGCTTTTTTGATTTCAGAATCCGAAGCACCTTTTTGTATTCCTAATACTTCATAGTAATCTCTTTTATCTGCCATAACAATGCCCTTTCTCATGATTTAAAGAGGCTGCCACATTCCAAAAGTTACTTCCGGATAACGCCGGCTTTTGTTAACCAGCGTTCTATCCGGCATTCTTTTGTTGAATGTAACAACCCATTAAGAGGAGCCTTATACCTCTTTGTATTCTCCGTCTACAACGTCGCCATCTTCAGAATAATTAGGGCTGGTTGCTCCTGTACCTGCGTTTACACCAGGACCGTTTTGTTCATATAATTTTGCAAATAAATCTTGCGCACTGTTCATTAATGTTTCCTTTAATGACTTGATTTGTTCTACTTCAGCTTCAGACATATTTTCTGCATCTGTCTTTTCAATCAATTCTTTTAATGCTGCAAGATCTGCTTCTACCTTTGTCTTTCCTGCTGGATCTAACTTATCTCCAACTTCATTTAATGCTTTTTCAGTCTGGAATACCATAGCATCTGCATCGTTACGTGCTTCAATGGCTTCCTTACGTTTCTTATCCTGTGCTTCGTATTCAGCAGCTTCTTTTACTGCTTTCTCGATATCTGCATCTGAAAGGTTAGAACCTGCAGTAATGGTAATGTGCTGTTCTTTTCCGGTTCCTAAATCTTTTGCAGATACGTTTACAATACCATTTGCATCGATATCGAAAGTAACTTCGATTTGTGGCACACCTCTTCTTGCTGGTGCGATACCGTCTAATCTGAATCTACCAATGCTCTTGTTATCTCTTGCGAACTGTCTTTCACCTTGAACTACGTTGATATCAACGGCATCCTGGTTATCCTGTGCAGTAGAGAAAATCTGGCTCTTCTTAGTAGGAATAGTAGTATTTCTTTCAATTAATCTGGTTGCAACACCACCCATAGTTTCGATGGATAATGAAAGTGGAGTTACGTCTAATAATAAGTTTTCGCCTGCGCCTGCATCACCTGCTAACTTACCACCCTGGATAGAAGCACCGATGGCAACACATTCGTCTGGGTTGATTCCCTTAAATGGTTCTTTTCCTGTTAATTGTTTTACCTTTTCCTGTACGGAAATCATACGAG
>JBGVLX010000024.1:0-2912 GCA_045124495.1 Lachnospiraceae bacterium | reverse complement strand
AAAAAGGTCTTATCGTAGGGATACTTACCATAGTGGTTACTTATATAGCAGGAGCAACACAGTTTAAATTAGCAGATATTAAATAAAAAAGTATTTGCCCCAAATGAAGAAAATTCATTTGGGGCTTTGGTGCGAAAGCGTGCTTGCGTTGTTTTGTATCTTTTGAATCACTTTCACAAGAAAATGATCGTTTGGCAAATGCCTAAAAAAAGGAAAGGAAAAATGCAGAAAGTTCATTCTGTCCACCTGTTTAACTGGTTCGTTTCTTAGGAAGGATTGTGAAATGCATGGGTGAAAAAAAATGACAAAAGAACAGTTATTCATTATCATTGGAATTTTGGTCATTATTATTTTAATATTAGTGTTCTATTTGCATGGCTACAAGAAACAGCTAAAGCTCCTGGTTGAGCAGATGCAGTTTATTGAGGACGAGGCAACCAACATCCGGCTGGTAAGTTTTTTTAATGCAAAAGAAATCAATCAGCTAGTGATTCTTATAAATCGGGTAATAGGAAAATATCGGAATGCCACCATTGAAACCATAAGGGTAAACCGGAATTTTCGGGAAAGCATTACCAGTATTTCCCATGACATTAGAACCCCCCTTACTTCACTAAGGGGGTACATTCAGTTAATGCGAAAAGAAACAGAGATTACCCAAAAACAGGAACGTTACATTCAGATTATGGAATCCAGATTTGATGCGGTGCAAAGAATGTTAAACCAGCTCTTTGAATATGCCAGAATTGAAAATGGGGAAATTACCTTGCAGATGGAAAAGGTGAACATACAAAATGTACTTTGTGATGTATTGTCAAATTTCTACGACGAATTTTCCAAACAGAAGGAAGAACCGAAGGTCACAATCTGCGAAGAAATGATGTACATCAATGCAGATAAAAACGCCATTTTCCGTGTCATAGAAAATATTTTAAGCAACGCCTTAAGACATGGAACCGGAGGATATGAGGTAGAACTTTTAAAAGAAGAAGAGACTTGTGTCATTAAAATATCGAATCTTACGGATTCCATAGAGGAAACAGATGTGGTACGGATTTTTGAACGTTTTTATACTACAGATAAATCCCGTACCAAAAAAGGAACCGGTCTGGGCCTTGCTATTGCGAAGAAATTTACGGAGCAGATGGGGGGAACCATCGAAGCGAAATTAGTGGACAATAAATTTATGATTTTGCTTGCATTTAAAGTGACATCATAAAATGATGTGAGAGTGAAAAGTAAAATTTGTCACTGGCTGATATTGTTTTTTTTATTATTTTAAATCATGATAGGTAATTAAGAAACTACCAAAACGTATATTAAGTGATTCAAAAGAAACAAATACATAAGCAGGTGCTTGGGCGGCCGTCGGTACTTAATGAGCGACTTGTCGCGGATTTAGTACCGCTATGAGCCGAACGCAGCGAAAGCGTGCCTGCGATGTTTTGATTCTTTTGAATCACTTTCATGTAAAATATTATAGTTTCGTAATTACCGGTTCAATCATGATTTAATTTTTATTCAAAATACTCTAAGGCATAATCCAATGCATAGTCAGTCTTTTCATCAAAAATTTTCACCAATGCCTCTTTGGTAAGAGGAATTCTTTCATCCACCAATAATCTGCAATGTCCGGTTTCGTCTGAATCTATCCAGATTTCCCCATTTTCATCTAACACTGTTGTTATGGAAAAAGAAAGACTACCGTTCTTTAGTGGAATCTGGGTGCAACCCTGAGCAGTGCCGGCTGGTTCCGATAATCCCATTACTGTAACATAATCCAATCCTTGAACACCTGCAATCAGATGGTTTGCCGCACTGTTGCTTCCGGAGTTTACTAAAACGATAATTTCGCCACTTTCCCAAAGATTTTCTCCATAACCGGTATAGTTTTTCATTACCTCATACTCTTTAGTTTCCTTGTTATAGGAGCCATCCGCTGCCCAGAAAAATTCTCCATCTGCGAGTAAAGATACAATCGCTTTTGCCATCATGGAAGATCCACCGCTATTGTTGCGAAGGTCAATGATTAGCTTCGTGGCTCCTTCCTCCCGATAGGTTATGAAGGCTTCCCGAATCTCAGACTGCATACTGCTGTAATCGGCAGTTTCCATTGCATCGCTGTCATAGCCCATCATATTGACATTGAGCAAAATGGTTTCTTCATTTAGACGAACGACACCCATATTTTCTCTTGGAGTCTTGTAAGTTAAGGTAGTGTAAGTAGACAGAAAACGCTCATAATAATTTCCTAAAGCATCCAACGTGACGGTTGCCTCTTCACCGTTGTCATTTATGAATGTAACCTGAATCTGATCCCCACCAATACCGGGAACAAAAAGGCTGACATAAAAATTCTGGTTTTCAATGTTTCCTATCAGCAGACTTTTTTGCATTCGTTCCAAGGCAGTTGGCAGTAAATCTTCAATGGAAGTGCCATCCCATTTTGTAATTACGGTTCCGGTATGGATGCCTGCTTTGGCAGCTTCACTGTTTTCTTCCACGGAAACTGCCACATATTCTCCACTTGTTAATTGCACCATGGATAATCCATAATCATTGCCAATGATACTTTGAGTCAAAGATTCCTTTGTTTCCTTGTAATCCTTGGTTGGTACATAACCGGTGTGGCAATCATAAAATTCATTGCAAAACTGCCCCCATGCAGCAAGATTTTTCACCTTATCCTGACTTTTGTCAGCTTCTTCAAATAAAGGATAATATTCCTCATATAAAGCATCCCAATCAATTTTTTTGTGTTCAGCAAGAGAGTAGTACTCTTTCATAGTGGCGAATCCTTCTTCAAAATCTTTCAAATAATCGGCAGTACGATAACTACCGGAAAAAATGCATACCGGTATGGTGATCAGACAAAGGACAATGGCTGTGATAGAACATTTTTTTCTCCAGGA
>JBGVLX010000023.1:0-4296 GCA_045124495.1 Lachnospiraceae bacterium | reverse complement strand
TCCTTTGTTTTTACTGAAATCTTCTGTTAAAAAGTCCCAAAATTTAATATCCATTATAAATATATATATATATATTGTCAACGGTGTACGCCTATATTTTGTCGAAAAAATGAGCCGTATCACACCCTTGTGATACAGCCCTGTAAACATTACTCTTGTTTCCTTCTTTCAATTTCACTCTTTAAATATAAATTCTCTTTTGTCCCGCGAATAACCGGCTTGATTTTCCCTTCGTTTACCATATATGACAGATTCTGTCTGGAACATTTCATCTTATCGCATGCTACGGTTGTATCAATTATATTCGTAGATATGAAATCGTAAAAATCACCGGTTGTCAAAGGAAGCAACTCACCGCTTTCTCTCAACTCTGATGCCGAAATTTCAATGACTCCGCCAAACGAAACCGTATCCCCTCCAACACCTATACTTACACTGCGAAGGATTTCTTCATTCTTTAAAACATACGCTACCTCTTTATATCTTTCGGTCATTTTGGTAAGGTCAACCTTTCTTACCATGTTATCTGTAAACATACATAAAAGTTGATTATCCCTTGTCACAAAACATTCCTGCACATTCTTTTTTCTGCGCTGCTTGATATTTTCCGGTATCTCTTCCTCCTCTACGATTTTCAAATAGCAGGCATCTTGAGCACTTCTTCCCCTTGATAAGGCAAGAAGTGCCATTTCACTATATTTTATTAAGCGATGATTTTTCAAAATTGTACCGATATTTTGTCTTCCGCTCGGAATTACCCTTTCCTTCACCCACTTAAGATATGTAAGATACTGTTTTAAATCTGTATTAATTATTTTATTTGACACTCATCAAATAATTTCGAATCATTTTATTGATATCTTTACTATACAAAAAACCTCCATTTACAAATTCTAGTTGAATTCTAGTATCTGTAAATGAAGGAATTTTATACCTTATATCTGTTTATTGTTTATATCTATTTGTTCACTTTAAACTTCTTTGCTGCAGACCAGTCAGAATAATATCTTTGTCCGTTCACCAGCTTGAACGTACGCACGCGTGCATAGTATGTCTTACCTTTTTTTAGCTTTGTGAAGGTATAGCTTTTCGGATGAGAATAGGAACTAACCGCAACGACTTTTGATTTTTTCCCTTTGGTGAACTTCTTATTCTGCGCCACCTGCACTTGATATCCATTCACATCGGACTTCTTGCTCCAAGTAAGCTTTGCTTTTTTTCCTTTGAGGTTTTTTACAGTTTTTACTTTTGTTACTGTCATTCCGGAAAACTTGCTGCTAAAGGTATAAGTTCCCGTGTAGTCATTACCGCCTCTTACAAACGATATGTAATAGGTTCCCTTTGGAACAAAATATTTATAGTTGCTTGCTCCAAGAGGAATATCTTTCTGTTCATAAGTAACATCTCCATTGGCATTTACCAACTTCATATGAAACTTTGTAACATTACTGGAATATTTCATTGTCAAATAACCGGATTTATTTACATTCATTACGTAGATGTCGGTATCATCATTTTTAGCAAAATGAGCTTTTACCGTAGTTCCGATGGCATAAGAAGAAGCTGTTCCCACCTGATTGTTTTTATACATATAATTCTCTGTTACAGTTTCTCCACTAGGAACGAAAGATGCTACAAATGAAGTAGTACCCGCATACGAATGTTTTTCTTTTCTAAATTCCACTGTATAATCTCCAGCAAGAAGATCTATGGAATAACTGTTAAATCCATCTCCTATATAACTATACCTACTACCGTATACAGCTTCGCTACTTAAATTATATATATAGAGTTCCATACCTGTAGAGTCATTATTTACAGCAAAACTTACTTTTCCAGACTGCTGCAAATGCATAGTATATTTATAGGAATGTGATTCTCCATAAGTACGCGGTACTTCTAAATTATATCCTTTTCCCCACACAAGTGACTCTGTAACATTTAACTGCTCTGCATTGGTTTCCACCTGTATTACCATTGCCATTAAGACGGCAAGTACAGCCATAGCAACTACTTTCTTTAACAGTTTCATAATTATTTATCTCCTTTTCATAATGTATTTTGTTAAAAAATGCTAAAAATTCAACATATATTATAATATATATTGTCAAGGGGCGCAACCTTCTTTTTTCAAAATTTAATTATATTAACTTAATTACATGATGCCGTGGGCAAAAAACTTGTGTTAATACTTTAGATTCGATAAAATCATCTGTAACGGGAGTTTGACAGTTGTATATTGGAAAAAGTACTTGCAGGTCGCATAAAACCTGCTTTTTTTGTGTCAAATATTTTGTTTTATTGTTTTGTATTTTATTGCAATGTGTGATAAAATATAGTTAATGGGGGTGTTTTCTATGAGAGTTACTACATCAAAATCGAAAAATGCCGAATCATTTTATATCTCCAAAGGATATATTAATGATAAAGGAGCAAGTACATCAGTTATTATTAGAAAATTGGGAACACTAAAAGAACTTTTACCGGAACATGGTCCAACACGAGATGACGTAATGGCCTGGGCTAAAGAAGAAGCACGACTTGAGACATTAAAATATAAGCAGGAACAGGCAAATAAACAAGTACAAATCACTTTTCATGCTGACAGGCAACTGGATTACGATAAGCAAATTTTTTACCGAGGCGGTTATCTCTTTCTACAATCCATCTACTATCAGATGCATATAGAGAAAATTTGCCGTAAAATAAAACTGAAATACAAATTCAAATATGATATTAATGCAATTCTTTCTGACCTAATTTATGCAAGAATTCTGGAGCCTTCCAGCAAACGTTCTTCCTTTAAAGTCGCCTCAGAATTTTTAGAAAAACCATCTTATGAACTTCATGATATTTATCGTGCATTGGATGTTCTTGGAAATGAATGCGATATGATACAGGCAGAAGTTTATAAAAACAGCCATTTTTTAGGCAATAGAAACGATAAAATTCTCTACTATGACTGCTCAAACTACTATTTCGAAATAGAACAGGAAGATGGCAGTAAAAAATATGGGAAAAGCAAAGAACACAGACCAAATCCAATTATTCAGATGGGGCTTTTTATGGATGGAGATGGTATTCCTCTTGCATTTTCTCTTTTTCCCGGAAATGCAAATGAACAGACTTCCCTAAAACCTTTGGAAAAGAAAATTCTTGGCGAGTTTGGTTGTCAGAAATTTATTTATTGCAGCGATGCAGGACTGGCTTCTGAAGATATCCGATGTTATAACCATACAGGAGAAAGAGCCTTTATCGTAACCCAATCCATCAAAAAACTAAAAAAAGAAGAAAAAGATTGGGCTTTAAATATGCAGGGATTTAAAAGGGTTTCTGATGATACTCCGGTAGATATCACACAACTTCCTCCAGATGACAAAGGACTTTATTATAAAGATGAACCTTATACAACAAAAAAACTCCACCAACGTTTGATTATTACATATTCACCTAAATATGCACTTTACCAGAAATCCATTCGTGAGAAACAAATTGAAAGAGCACAAACAATGTTATCATCCGGAAGCACAAAAAAGAACAGAAAAAATCCTAATGATCCGGCACGATTTATTGGAACTTTAGCAGCTACAAAAGATGGTGAAATTGCTGATATCCAGCATTATCTAGACGAGGACAAAATTTCAGAAGAAGCAAAATATGATGGACTATATGCAGTGTGTACAGATCTTTTGGATGATGATATTAGTGATATTTTAAAAGTCAGCGAAGGAAGATGGCAGATTGAAGAATGTTTTCGTATTATGAAAACAGATTTTTCAGCGAGACCTGTATATTTACAAGAAGAAAATCGCATAAAAGCGCATTTTCTCATTTGTTTTCTTTCACTAATTATCTACCGTTTTCTCGAAAAAAAGCTGGATGCAAAATACACTTGTGAAGAAATACTGGATACTTTGAAATCATTAAACTTCACTGAAGTTCAAGAACAGGGATTTATTCCAACCTATAAACGAACCAAAATTACAGATGCCCTTCATAATGCCTGTGATTTTCGAACAGACAATCAATTTATAACCAAAAGTCAGATGAAAAATATTCAGAAAAAAAGTAAAGGAAGATAAAAAAATACTAAACTTCGTGACAAAGAAAAAAATCGCTACAAACCAGTAAACACAATGGTTGTAGTGATTTTTTGTTCCAACAACTGTCAAAGACGGGATTACATTCTACACGAACTATGTGGAAAATGCAATTACAATTTTATCTTATGATGCCCTGCTACATTTTATACACTATTTATCTTACATTTCATTCTTGATAAATTATCTCTTTATC
>JBGVLX010000022.1:0-8978 GCA_045124495.1 Lachnospiraceae bacterium | reverse complement strand
TTATAATACATCCAACCATGGAAAAAAGCAAGAACTTTTTTCGGCAGTTAGCTAAACTGATGGTTTAATTATAGTATATGCAATTGTAGAGATAAATATACAAATACAACATTAGGTGGACCATTTTTGCGAGGGAGAATGAAAGGTTCACGCAATTTAGCACACAGCATTTTGTTATTGAATACTACCCAAAAGGGGCATTGTAGATAGAATTAAGAATCTGGAATGCTTTCGGTGCGTTCTTTGCGCACCGTCGATTTTGCATGTGGCATTAGTGTTGAAAGGACTCATACGATCACAGTATTTGGCGTCGGAACGTTCCCAAATAAAATACTTTCCGCTGAAACATTAGCTAATACATTAGAAGATTGTAATTATACAAAAGGTGACAAATTAGTGGAAGCGTTACTGATGGCGAAGGTTCTTGCGGAAAAGATTGGTGGAAAGGCCATATTGGAATTGATATAAAGTCAAAGGCGGTAATGATTAATGAATTAATGTGAAGCAGTTAATAGTCACAATAGAAGCTGGGTTACTAGAGGAAAATTTTTAGTGTTAGGAAGAATAGAAACTGCTATATTAGGACAAACTACACCAAATTTAACAATAGGGAACTCTTGTGATAAAAATACGCAAAAAAAGTTCCCTAAATAGTTCTTGATAATTAGGGAACTTTTACATATAATAAATAACATAAAAGTTCCCTAAAAAGAAAGAGGTGACATGAATGGGAGCAAACTATTCAGAAATTCAAGAATTATTACAGCAAAGAGCAGATATACAGGCAAGACTTAATCTGATGCCATATGATGGAAATCCGGAAATTAAGGAAGCAAATGGTTCAAAATACTTGTATATGCGTAAGCGAGTAGCGGGGAAATTGACATCTACTTATGTAGACGTATATTCAGATGAACTGTATCAGTTGCTTTTGCGCAATGCCAAGGAACGTAAAGATTTAAATAAAGCCATTCGCAAAATAAATAAAGATTTAACAGCACTTGGTTACGAAGATAAAGAACTTTCGGCTAGAGTGTTACAGAATTTGGATTTTGCTAGAGCAAATATGAAAGCAAACATTTATGATCAGGCAGTGTTAGAAGGTGTTGCAACGACATTTCCACAGACAGAGGATATTATCGAGAATGGAAAAGTTAATGGAGTATCGGCTACTGATGTGCAGAAGATTCTTAACTTGAAACACGCCTGGGAATTTATCTTAGATAGAGATGTTATTCAGAGTGAAAGTAATTATCATATGCTTTGTCATATTGCTAAGTTGGTTAATGAAGGTTTCTTCTATGATGGAGGTCGTATTCGTGGTATTCCTGTGCAGATAGGTGGAACAAGCTATGTACCACCATTGCCTATTGAATCAGTGGTTATCGAGCGAATAGATGAAATTAGAAGTCAGGATAAAGAGCCAATAGAGATAGCGATTGAGTTATGTATGTACTGTATGAAAACGCAGGTATTCAAAGATGGAAATAAGCGAGCGTCGGTTATTTTTGCCAATCATTATTTGATTGCACACGGTATGGGATTTTTGGTTATACCAGAAAAGGATGTTCCAGAATTTAAGAAATTATTGGTGCAGTATTATGAAGGTGAGCCATTAGAGGTTATTGGTGCCTTCTTAAAAGAGCGTTGCTGGAAGAATTTTTAGAGCGCTATTTGAAAATATAAAAGTTGACACCGAAACTACCCAAAACAAATCTGCGGACCGATATATCACCCAATCCGGCAGCGGTATTTACAACGTTTTGCCATTACAACAGCGGCACAAAATATTGGCGTACCCGTCACACGTTTGCAAAGTCAAACGGTCTGTACGCCAAATGGAGTAAGCAGGACTGCTTAAACATGGTAAAATAACAAAGGGTGTAAAAATCCAGTAACCAGGCGGGTTCGTGGTATGTTGGGTGCAAAAAAAATGATACCGCATGTGGAGAATGTGGTATTATTATCAAGGTAAAATAGATAGAAAGGATAAAATACATGAGACGATTATGTACAGAGTCAGAAAAAGAACTACTTTATAAAAATAGAAAACAGATGTTAAAAGGAATCTTTGAAACATCATCCAGAAGCAAATTAGCACCGGTTTTTGTTAGTTTGTTTATTTCTATTATGTTAACATTTGTATTGATATTTTTATTCGTATCGTTGCTAGGAAACGAGTTTCAAGTTACAGAAGCTAAAATAAAAGGGTGGATTTGGATATTATTTTTTGTTTGTCAAATCTTTGTTTCTGCTATTATGAATGCTATAAGAGTAAAAAATGAGGCAAAACATTTTATTAAACGAAATAATATTATGATAAATGGGGCAACCATCGTTGCGGTGGATTCTGCAGAACGGTTTTCTTACATAGAAGATGATGTGCGGGATGAAGATGGAAAGCCAATTATTATGGATTATCCTTCCTGCGCCTATGATATTATGCCGGAAAATATAGGAAACAGGATTATTATTTTATATAGCAGTGATTCTAATTTCCAATTGGTAAAGATTAACGACGATTTGAAGAAGATGATTCCAACCGATACCTCTGATTACCCGCTGACAGAAGAGTTAAATTCTTACATACGTGTTCCACATCCTAACATGGTAAAAATTGATAAAGAAGGACATGATATTTCTGAAAATGAAAAAGATTCTTATGCAGACTGGTATACAAAAGCAGTGCAGGGAGTTTCGTTAAAAATGTTTAAAGCTTTTGGTATCGTTTTCGTGGTAAGTGTTCTTGTAATCTGCATTTTGCTTAGTATAGTGGAGGGCGGTTATCCTCTGTCAAAATCTCTTCCGATAGGGTTTGCCGTATTGGGAGGTTTGACTTTGTTTATGTGGCTGATGTTGCGTATCGGTAAAGTGAATATTAGACGACAAGGACAATTTACCTATGTAAAGGAAGTTGTTTTTCACTCTTATAGCTTTCAAAATAATGTGGCAAAGGTAAAAGTGTATGAGTGGAATCAGGGACAGATGCAGACATGTGAATATCCGGCAGGTAATGTTGCTGTGAAAACGGAGTATGGAAGTGTTTTATACAAGTTTACGGATCGTAAAGGAAAATATATGTTAATAAATAAAACCCCGGTAGGTGGGAAGTAAAAATAATAGAAAGTTTTGTATCAGTTTCATATATATGGTTTGTTATAATTTGAAAGATTATAATTTGAAATTATAGGTTGTACAATCAGAGAAACTTATGATGAATATCCTATACTGATGAATAAAAGCAATCATAAGTAAAGGATAGGCAATTGCGAAACAATCAAAAACATATGTTGAGTGATGAAAAAGAAACAAATACATAAGCAGGTGTTTGTTCGGCCGTCGGTACTTAATGAGCGACTTGTCGTGAATCATTGAGGAGTAGTACCGCTACGAGCCGAACGCAGCGAGAGCGTGCCTGCGATCTTATGTTCCTTTTGTCCTTCTTTTAAAGGTTCCAACTCAAAGCCTAAAAAGGCATTCGCTAATATTTTGGCATCCTGTTTTTCACCATCTACTGTAATCTCAAATCCCTCATCATACGGAATGGAGGTAAAATAAAGTCCACCGTCTTCATCCTCACTGATACATTCCACTACATTTGCAGCCAGTTGCTTTACACTAAGTTGGTTTTGTTTTAAGACTTCATAATGTGTTTCAAAATTATCTTCATTGTAACTTCCATTTTTTATAAGGTATCTCACCCCAAAAATAGAGTCTGTAAACTGTGTAGCACCATGATGATAATATCGGTTCACGTCCGTAAAAAATCCTAACTTTTTAAAAGTAGATATCATATCTGCTTTTACGGTAGAACTAAACAGAGAAATACTGTTTAGATTATGGTAAATTGCCTCATCCATATAACTGTTGATACTTAATTCTGTACGATATAAATCCTCGTTCATTTCTTCCTTCAGCCATGCTTTTGCCTTTTTTAGATTTTGATTTCCTGTAAATTTACCTTCTACATCCGTAAAACCATTTTCCAATATTCCAATCATTGCCATCAATGCCACTTCCATACTAAAAAGCAGGGTAAGGAACCGTGAAAACTTCATATCATCCAGCTTCTTCCACTTTTCTGCCGCAAAAAGCAGAGCATACAGAACAATCAAAAGGAAACTGGTAGAAAATACAGTAATATCTGTTTCCGGGTTTGTTTTCCACAAATATAATACAAATCCAAAGGAAGAAAGAAGTCCAAATCCATACTAGGATACTGATTCCCGTTCCTTTAACACCTCATAGCCTATTACCAAAAGTAAGAAATTACATAAAAATACCATCCTGTTTGGGAGACCGTTTTGTACATGAAAGCCATGCCAGATATAATTTAGCAGTTCGTTGTCATAGCTTATGTAGAAGAATAAAATTAGTGCTAGTATGGTTATTTTACGGTATAAATTTCCGCTTTTTTCCATATAAACAGTGGAACCAAAAAAAGAACCAGGACAGAACAGTACAAATTCGCTTTCCAAGAACTAATTTCCAGCGTAATCGGAGTATTCAAGGCTAGCTGGGATACTAAGCCTTTCTCATAACGTTAGATTCTCTGCTGTTTTGCCTACTTTCTTCTTCAAATTTTTCATCTTTTATATATTACAACAACAAAATCATTCTCTTAATGTTTTCTTCTGCAAACATAAACAAAAAACGCAAATGGAGTAAAATTGCTTTGTTAAGAATGGGCAGAATCATTGTTTTTTTAGGATGGTTGTGGTAAAATTATCAAAGAGAAATGACGTAAGGAGAGGGCATTTGACGAAAGGAAGGGTCAGCATGGTCCGGGATTTGACACAGGGAAAAGAGAGTAAGGTACTGATAGAATATACTTTGCCGATGTTTGTTGGGGTGGCGTTTCAGCAGTTGTATAATATATCTGACAGTATCATTGCCGGAAAATTTGCAGGAGAGGATGCTTTGGCGGCAGTGGGTGCCAGCTATGCTATTACCATGTTATTTATGGCAGTTGCAGTGGGGTGCCAGATTGGATGTACCGTTGTGGTAAGCCGTTTGTTTGGAGCCAAGGACTTTACCAAGATGAAGACGGCGATTTTTACGATTTTAATCAGTGGATTTTTCTTATCCCTTCTTTTATCTATTGTAGGAGTGATCTTAAGCCCTACTTTTATGAAATTATTAAAAACTCCGGAAAATATCTTTGAAGATAGTGAATTATATTTAAAGATCTACATAGCAGGATTTTTGTTTTTGTTCCTATATAACGTGGTTACGGGAATTTTTAACAGTCTTGGAGACAGTAAGACACCACTAGTTTTTTTAATCTGTTCTTCTTTGGGTAATATCTTTTTGGACTGGCTGTTTGTAGCAGTGTTTCATAAAGGAGTTGTGGGGGTGGCGGTTGCTACCTTTATTGCACAGTCATTGGCGGGAATCGCAGCCTCTTTGGTATTGCTTATGAGATTAAAGAAAATGAAAACTTCGGAAAAACCAGAACTTTTTAGTAGAAAAATGTTATCAGATGTTGCAAGGGTTGCCATTCCTAGCGTATTACAACAGAGTTTTATTTCTGTAGGAAATTTATTCATTCAAAAGCTGGTAAACAATTGTGGTTCCAGCGTCATTGCAGGGTATTCGGCAGCCATTAAGTTAAATACCTTTGCCATTACAGGATTTACCACACTGGGAAATGGTATTTCCAGTTTTACTGCTCAGAATCTGGGAGCTGGAAAGAAAGAGAGAATCCGTAAGGGGTTGAAAGCAGGTATTTTGTTTTCCTTAGGTGTGGCATTAGTGTTTTTCCTGGCATTTTTCCTGACTGGGGAAACCTGGGTGAAACTTTTTATGGATGAAGATGCAAGCAATGCGGCATTGCAGACTGGTAAGATTTTCTTACGAATTGTAGCTCCATTTTATTTCGTTATTTGTGTAAAGCTACTTTGTGATGGTATGCTGAGAGGGTGCACAAAAATGAAGGAGTTTATGGTTGCCACTTTTACGGATTTGATTTTAAGAGTGGTACTGGCGCATATATTATGTGGCTATTTCAATGAGACCGGAATCTTTATGTCATGGCCGATTGGATGGAGTATAGCTACAGTGATTTCGCTGATATATTCAAAAAAATGTTTGGGAGGAAAGAAATTAGAGCTGGAAGAAGATTAAGTATTATCAATTTCTATTTCTTATGGAAAATAGGTAATTGCGAAACTACCAAAACTTATATTATGTGATTCAAAAGAAACAAATACATAAGCAGGCGCTTGGGCGGCCGTCGGTACTTAATGAGCGACTTGTCGCGAATTTAGTACCGCTACGAGCCGAACGCAGCGAAAGCGTGCCTGCATTGATTTGTTACTTTTGAATCACTTTCATATAAAATATTATAGTTTCGCAATCACCTACTTATGGAAAACAGGGAGGGGAGAAGGTTCATATGAAGAAAAAAGGTGTATGGATTGCATTGGTGGCAGCCATGGTGGGAAGTATTTCTTTAACCTGTCTGGCCACAGGGATGCAGCAAGAAACGCAAGAAACCCAGTTGCAAGGGGAAGCCTATGGCGCCCTTCAGGATGGGGAAACCATCGATTTATCAGGATTTTGTAATGATGTCACAAAATCTTTGGAATTCGCTGAATTTATGAAGGGACTGGATGAGAATACCCAAAAGACCCTGGTGATACCGGAAGGAGAGACTTTGGTGTTAAATCATTATTTTACCATTCCTTCCAATACCACACTTCAGGGAGGAGCCATTGAATTTACAGCAGATGCCCAGTACGCAGATGTTTACAACGAGGCTTTTATCATAAATCGTCATAGTGAGACTTCCTGGGATGAAGAGGATAAAAATATCAAGATACAGGATGTGGATATCCGATATGACTGTAGCAGCAAGGGACGTTCTTTACTACGGTTTCGCAATATGACAGGGCTTGTCATTACCGATTGTAACCTTCAGATTGTAAACCAGCAAAAATCCACCACTTCCCATAATGCAGCCATTGATTTATTTAAGGGTTGTACCAATGTGGAAATTTCCAACAACCAGATTTATCTGGATAACCCAAATGGCTCTGCCGGGGGTGCTATCTGGATTCGTTCCATGGTGGCGGGAGATAATGATTCGGCTTTGCTAAAAACTTCCAATGTTCTGGTTTCAGGAAATGTGATTACCTCTAATTCCTGCGACGAGCTTTTGGCAGTGGGAAGTTCCGGGTATGACACTTCGGATGTTGTTGTTTCTAATAATACTTTCGTCCGTCTGGATGGCAGTAAAAAGAACCTGATGTTAGGGGTGTGTCCTGCCATAGGAGGAAATATCAGTAATGTAAAAATTAAAGACAATCAATTTCTTATGAATAATACCACTGCGGTTATGAATAAGGAAATTCTTAGAATTGGCGGAGTGCTGGATACTAATAATTATTCTTTTACTTTAACCGGAATGGAAGTAACCGGAAATGAAATTACAGGAAATCTGGCTGGAAGTAGAGGAATTGTGGTAAAAAGTGAGGAAACCAACAATGCTTCTGTATTAATTCAGGGAAATAGGGTGGTAAATACCGGAACTTTCTCTGAGGATTCTTATGGAATCATTGCCACAGGTCCGAATGTGCTTGAGGGTAATGTGATAGAAGGTGTGATGACTTCTTATTCTACGGATGATAAAACGATTTGGAATGATTCCGAAGGTGAAAACGGAGGGACAGCATCCAATGAGAATGTTGTAAAAATTTTCAACACAGTACAGGAAATGAAAGCCTATAATTATGCTGGTGGAGAACTAAAAGAAGGAGTTTATGTAAGAACCGCCGGTTATTATGTAAATGGAGATGCTGGCGGGGCATTATATCAGATCTTTGAAAATTCCAAGAAAACAGCGGATGAGAGAAAAGTAATCGAATTAAACAATGGTTTTCGGGCAGTTATGATAATTGAAAATAATACCATAAACGTAAAACAGTACGGTGCCAAAGGGGATGGAACTGTGGACGACCGCGATGCTGTTTATGCAGCCATAACTTCCGGGGCGAAAACCGTTGTTTTCAAAAAGGGTGAATATAAGATTGATGACCAATTATTCTTTTGGAACTTAGAAGGGGTTACCATTGAAGGAAATCAAAGCGTGTTATTTACGGATAATGATTACAGAAAAGGAAAAGAATATCAGGAACATTTTATTACTTTTTCTGGAAGTGGTGGTGGAAAAAAGTCGAAAAATATTACCATAAGAAATTTAAATGTGGAAACCAGAGAGATACTAAAAACTGCTTCCGATCAGAAATATAAAACCCAATGGGGATTTAAGTACATCGATCAGGTATTGATGGAAGGGTGTGAGTTTACCATACCGGATACTGTGATATCGCAAATGGAATCTAAAAAATTTGAATATAGTATTCTGGATTTTTATGTTGATTGGTCTAACGTTACTGTTAGAAACTGCAGACTCATTGATAAGGCAGGTGCCTGGTACGGCGGATGTGTCGGTTTTCGGGATATCTGGAATGGTGGAAGTGAAAATGCTGAGTTTTATAACAATTATTTGTATTCAGATTGTAAGGACGAAATCATTGCTATCTTTAGCCAAGGCGCTACCACTAGTCATGTAAATAATGTGGACATTCATGATAATGAAATCATTGCAGACCGATGTGAATTTGTGCGGGATATTTGTATTACCGTAGGATATGATACTTCGAACCAATGTGATAACATTCAAATTCATGACAATAAGATTACAGGTACAGTGGACTGGGCATGTTTCACCCTTGGAAAAACTCTCATGAATTCCCAAATTTATAACAATGAGATTATTATGAAATCACAGAATCCCGGAGATGGAAAGGCTTTGACGGGTGTGGTTCGTGCGGCTGCCTATACCAGTGATTCCAGTGAAGTTTTTGACAATTCCATTACCATAGAATCTTATGAAGGAATTGGTATGGATGTAATTTTTGATGGAAACTGTAAATATTACCATAATACGGTAGTGTCCAAGGAACCATTAAACA
>JBGVLX010000021.1:0-3472 GCA_045124495.1 Lachnospiraceae bacterium | reverse complement strand
ACTTTAGAGGTATTAATCCTAATGCATTTGATGGCAGAGGAAATTATGCTCTTGGTATTAAAGAACAGTTGATTTTCCCAGAAATCGAATACGATAAGGTTGACAAAGTAAGAGGTATGGATATCATCTTCGTTACAACAGCTAACACAGATGAAGAAGCTCGTGAATTATTAACAATGTTCAACATGCCGTTTGAGAAATAGATAGGAGGGAATTTTAATGGCTAAGACAGCAATGAAAGTGAAACAGCAGCGTAAACAGAAATTCTCTACTAGAGAATATACACGTTGCAACATTTGTGGTCGTCCACATTCTGTATTAAGAAAGTACGGAATCTGTAGAATTTGTTTCCGTGAATTAGCTTATAAGGGACAGATACCAGGCGTGAAAAAAGCCAGCTGGTAAAATGAGAAAGGAGGCAACTTAAAATGACAATGAGCGATCCAATCGCAGATATGCTTACAAGAATTCGTAATGCAAATACTGCTAAGCATGATACAGTAGATGTACCATCATCAAAGATGAAAGAAGCTATTGCTAAAATTCTTCTTGATGAAGGATATATCAAAAACTACGAAATTATTGAAGATGGTAATTTTAAAACAATCCGTATCACATTAAAATACGGTAAAGATAAAAATGAAAAAATCATTACAGGTATTAAGAGAATCTCTAAACCAGGTCTTCGTGTTTACGCAAACGCTGAAGATATGCCAAAGGTTCTTGGAGGACTTGGAATCGCAATCGTTTCAACAAACAAAGGTGTTGTAACAGATAAAGAAGCTAGAAAATTGAATGTAGGTGGAGAAGTTCTTGCGTTTGTATGGTAGGTATTGAACACTTGGCGAGGTTTTATCGAGCCTAGTGTGAAAGCCGTTCCCTAGACTTAGCGAGGTGTTTTCGAGCTTAGTCGCGGGAACCCGTGGGGCTAGCCAGGTATTAGCCCCAGCAAACTTTTTCAATTACAAACTTTTCAATATATTATAGGAGGTACGGGCATGTCACGTATAGGAAGAATGCCAATCGCTATTCCAGCTGGAGTAACAGTTGATATAGCAGAAAATAACAAAGTGACTGTAAAAGGTCCTAAGGGAACTCTTGAAAGAGTATTACCAGCAGAAATGGAAATTAAGTCAGAAAACGGTGAAGTTGTTGTAACAAGACCAAATGACTTAAAGAAAATGAAATCTTTACATGGTTTAACAAGAACATTAATCAACAACATGGTTGTTGGTGTAACAAATGGTTACGAAAAAGTTCTTGAAGTAAACGGTGTAGGTTACAGAGCTCAGAAACAGGGCAAGAAGCTTGTATTAGCTTTAGGTTACTCACATCCTGTAGAAATGGAAGATCCAGAAGGAATTGAATCTGTTGTTGATGGACAGAACAAAATCATCATCAAAGGTATCGATAAAGAAAAAGTTGGCCAATATGCAGCTGAAATCAGAGATAAGAGAAGACCTGAACCATACAAAGGTAAAGGTATTAAGTATGCTGATGAAACTATCAGACGTAAAGTTGGTAAGACTGGTAAGAAATAATTAAGGAGTGTGTGAGAATGGTTAGTAAGAAATCAAGAGCGGAAGTTCGTTTAAAAAAACATAGAAGAATACGTAATCGTTTCAGCGGTACAGCCGAAAGACCACGTTTAGCTGTGTTTAGAAGTAACAATCACATGTATGCTCAGATTATTGACGATACAGTTGGAAATACTTTAGTTGCAGCTTCTACATTAGATAAAGATGTAAAAGCTCAGGTAGAAAAAACAAATAACGTTGATGCAGCAGCATGTGTAGGAACTGTGATTGCTAAGAGAGCAATCGAAAAAGGTATCAAAGAAGTAGTATTCGATAGAGGCGGATTTGTATACCATGGTAAAGTTCAGGCATTAGCAGACGCAGCCAGAGAAGCTGGCTTAGAATTCTAGGAAAGGGAGGAAAAGACGCATGAAACGTACAATTATTGATGCTAGTCAGTTAGAATTACAGGAAAAAGTAGTATCAATCAAACGTGTTACTAAAGTTGTTAAGGGTGGTCGTAACTTCCGTTTCACAGCATTAGTAGTAGTTGGTGATGGCAACGGACATGTAGGAGCAGGTTTAGGAAAAGCAACTGAAATTCCAGAAGCAATCCGCAAAGGAAAAGAAGACGCTATGAAGAAACTTGTTACTGTTGCTATGGATGATAATAAGAGTGTTACACATGATTTTCTTGGAAAATTCGGAAGTGCTTCTGTACTTTTAAAGAAAGCTCCAGAAGGTACCGGTGTTATCGCTGGTGGTCCAGCTCGTGCAGTAATCGAACTTGCTGGAATTAAGAATATCCGTACAAAATCATTAGGTTCAAATAACAAGCAGAACGTTGTACTTGCTACAATCGAAGGCTTACGTCAGTTAAAGAGCCCAGAAGAAGTAGCAGCACTTCGTGGTAAGTCTGTTGAAGAAATTCTTGGTTAATTACCGGGAAGCTAAAGGAGGAAATCGAGATGGCAGATAAATTAAAAATCACATTAGTGAAATCTACAATCGGTGCTATTCCAAAGCATAAGGCTACCGTAGCTGCTTTAGGTTTAAAGAAGCTTAATAAAACAGTAGAAATGCCGGATAATGCAGCCGTTAGAGGTATGATTCAGCAGGTTAGACATTTAGTTAAAGTAGAAGAAATCTAAGATTAAGATAAGGAGGTGTCAGAATGGACTTATCAAATTTAAGACCTGCAGAAGGTTCAAAGCAGGGAGATAGATTTAGAAGAGGACGTGGACATGGTTCAGGAAATGGTAAGACAGCTGGTAAAGGTCATAAAGGACAGAAAGCTCGTTCAGGAGCTCCAAGACCAGGCTTTGAAGGTGGTCAGATGCCATTATACAGAAGAATTCCAAAGAGAGGATTTAACAATTACAACCACAAAGAAATCATTGGTATTAATTTAAGTGCTCTTGAAGTATTCGATAATGACGCAGTTGTATCTGTAGATACATTAATTGAAACAGGAATTGTAAAAAATCCAAAAGATGGAGTTAAGATCCTGGGAAATGGAGAACTTACTAAGAAGCTTACAGTTCAGGCGAATGCATTCAGTGCAAGTGCAAAAGAAAAAATTGAAGCTCTTGGTGGAAAAGCAGAGGTGATCTAATGTTCAAAACACTGCGGGATGCATTTAAAATCAAGGACATCAGAACTAAGATTTTTTATACATTTTTAATGTTAGTAGTTGTTAGAATTGGTTCACAGCTTCCAATTCCGGGAGTAAACCGTGATTATTTTTCACAGTGGTTTGCTCAGCAGACTGGTGACGCATTCAGCTTTTTTAATGCTGTCACCGGTGGTTCTTTCTTGGAAATGTCAATTTTTGCATTAAATATTACACCATATATTACATCTTCCATCATTATGCAGCTTTTAACTATTGTAATTCCAAAGTTAGAAGAAATGCAGAAAGATGGAGAAGATGGAAGAAAGAAAATTGCTTCCAT
>JBGVLX010000020.1:0-15612 GCA_045124495.1 Lachnospiraceae bacterium | reverse complement strand
CAGTAATAGTAACATGAATTTGTATTCTGCATTTAGTGAATATTCCATGGTAAAAAGTGGAGTATATAAAAAATTAGTAAAGTCCTATTATGAAGAAACTGGTAATAAATTTATAAATAGTACTTTAACTAACTCAGATTCTGAAACGACTTCGAAAGAGGCAAAGCAGTACACTGAAATTAAAAGTGCTACTGATTCACTTTCAAAATCTACTACCGCCCTTGTGACTCAAGGAACCAAATCCTTGTTTAAGGCAAAGGAAACTAAGAACGTGGACGAGTCTACCGGAGAAGAAACTACTGTAAAAGAATATGATATGAAAGCAATAAAAGAAGCAGTAAATAGTTTCATTAAGGAATACAATGATACTATCGATGTAGCATCTGAGACAGATAATCAGACGATTCTAAGAAATACTCTAAGTATGACAAAACAAACAGCAGTATATGAGTCAAGCTTAGAAAAAATTGGAATTACCATTAACGAAGATAATAGCTTAAGCTTAAATGAAGAAACATTTAACTCAGCAGATATTACTTCCATTAAGTCACTGTTCAATGATTCTCAATCATTTGCAGCAAAGACATTATATCAATCAAACCGAATCGGACAAAATGCTGTAAAAGCGGCAACAAACACTTCGATTTATTCAAGTACGGGAAACTATTCTACATCCAATTATTACTCAGTTTATAACTGGTTTTTATAAAATTTAAAATGTTGTCGGTTGCATCCTTGTAACAAAAATTAAGAGAGGAAAAGATATATGGAATTAAGTCAATGCATCAACGAAAGAAGAAGTATTAGAGATTATCAAACCAAAGATGTTTCACGTGAAACAATTTTAGAATTAATCAATGCCGCCATTAAAGCTCCTTCCTGGAAAAACTCCCAGGTATCAAGATATTATGTAACAGATACCTCTGAAAAAACAAAAGAATTTTTACCATGTATGGCAGAATTCAATCAGAAAAACATTGCAAATGCACCGGTTGTAATTGTATCAACCGTTGTCAAAGGAAGAAGTGGTTTTGAACGGGATGGAAGTTATACCACTCATTTAAAAGATGGATGGCAATATTTTGACAATGGGCTTCAAGTTCAGAATCTTTGTCTAAAAGCCTACGAATTAGGTCTTGGAACATTAATTATGGGAATTTACCATGAAGAAAAAATCAGAGAATTTTTCCAGATTCCAGATACAGAAGAAATCGTAACAGTCATCGGAGTAGGATATCCAAATATAAAACCAGAAATGCCGAAAAGAAAAACTGCAGAAGAAATTACAACTTTTAAATAATTACCATAAAAAAATCCTATGGGAATAATTTATCATTACTCTCATAGGATTTTTAATGAAATCTCGGTTACATTCTCTCAGGACACTGGATACCTAATAAATCCAATCCATTCTTTAATACATTCTTCGTAATACAAACAAGTTTTAATCTTGCTTTCTTCACAGTTTCATCTTCCACATTAACCTTATCATTATTATAAAACTTGTTAAACGCCTGAGCCACAGAAATCACATAACGTGCCACAATATATGGTTCCAATCTTTCACCAGCATCTGTTACTACCTGAGGAAATCTGCTGATTTCTTTCAACAACGCAAAAGCAAATTCATCGGATAATACCGTTGCATCAATGTCACAATCCACATTCTCAACTCCAGCCATACGTAAAACACTGGCAGCTCTTGCATAGGTATATTGTGCATAAGGACCTGTTTCACCATCAAAATTAAGAATCTTTTCCCACTTAAAGCTGACATCCTTAATTCTCTGGTTATATAAATCATTGAAAATAATAGAACCTACACCAACTTTTTTTGCAACTTCTTCCTTATCCCCAAGATCCGGATTCTTTTCTTCAATTACTTCCTTAATCTTATTAATAGCCTCATTTAAAATGTCTTCCGCATAAATAATGTTACCGCCTCTGGTAGATAATTTCGCACCTTCTAAACTTACCAATCCATAAGGAACATGTACCGGCTGTGTCTTTGCCCAATCATAACCCATTAATTCTACTACCTTAAATACCTGACTGAAATGAAGTTTTTGTTCCTGTCCTGTAACATAAAGGCATTTTGAAAAATCATAGGTTCTCTTACGATATAATAAAGCTGCTAAATCTCTGGTAGCATAAATGGTACTTCCATCCTTTTTCATAATCAGACATGGAGCCATATTATATTCTTCCAAATCAACGATTTTAGCACCTTCACTCTCAACTAATAAGTTTTTATCCTTAAGTTCCGCCACCACATCATGACACATATCACGATAGAAGCTTTCCCCATTATAAGAGTCAAATCCGATTCCTAACAAATCATATACTCTCTTGTATTCGATTAAACTAATATCCTTAAACCATTGCCAGATAGCAAGAGCCTCTTCGTTTCCCTGCTCCATCTTCGCAAACCATTCTCTGGCTTCATCTTCCAGTTCAGGTTTCTTTTCCGCCTCTTCATGGAATTTCACATAAATACGAAGTAATTCAGCAATTCCTTCATTTTCTACCTGTTCCTTTGAACTCCATGCTTTATAAGCTACAATCAATTTACCAAACTGGGTTCCCCAGTCCCCTAAATGATTGATACGTTCTACCTTATACCCTAATTTTTTATGAATCTTATACAATGAATTTCCAATAATGGTAGTTCTTAAATGACCTACATGGAAGTTCTTTGCTACATTTGGAGAAGAATAGTCAATACAAACACATTTTCCACTTCCCTCATTTGTAGAGCCAAAGTCTTCCTTAGAAGCTACGTCTATGATTTGCTTAATATAGGTGATCTTATCCACAAAGAAATTCAGATATCCACCATTTGCTTCTACCTTAGAAATAAAATCCACATTGCTGAATTTTTCTTTTAATTCCTCTGCAATCATCTGTGGTGCCTTTCGATTGGCCTTTGCTAAACGGAAACATGGAAATGCAAAATCTCCTAATTCCGGTTTTGGTGGAATTTCCAAAAGACCTTCTATATCGGCAATTTCTAACCCTTCTACTTCTTTTACAATTAAATCAACAATCCTACTCTTCATAACTAATTCCTTCCTTTTTCCCATTTAATAAAACGATTGTGGATAACCTTAACTATATTTTAACTTATCCACACCTAGTTCGAATTTCTAACTAAAATAAAATTATAACAAACGGAACAACCTGTCCTAAAAATACCACCATACCATTAGGAGAAGTAATTCCAGATTTCTATCCATTATTTCATAATTAAAACAATGGATTTTCACTATTTATAATACCACATGACTTATTTCCTTAAACTGGTATTAGAATATCAATAATCGTACCAGATGTCAAATCTCCGGTAATTTCTATTTTTCCATTTAGCAGATATACCCACTCTTCCACAAAATGCAAACCACTGTGCCAGTTTGACTTTTCCATATAATCTTCCGTGATTCCTATTCCGTTATCACTCATTTGCAATGCAATTTCTTTTTCATTAAAATTCAAATAAATACCAATTCTGTCAGATTCTGAATGTTTTCTAACATTTTCAAACAGTTCATCCAGAATTCGAAGGAGCAATAAAACAATAATAGGTGGAATGGTCTGCTGAAAATTCTTCTGATTTACTTCATATCGGAAATCCCACTCCGTATAAATTTCCTGTTTCTGTTTTAAAAAACGCTCAAAATAAATTTTTGCAGGCTCACTAAAGTCAGTCTGTACCTGACGTTGGACACTTTGATTCTTAAATTCACTCTGCCATTTTTTCAAAATCTTCTCTACCCGGTCTAAAGTGATCTTAGCCCTTTCCATATCAGAATACATCATCCATTTTATTTTATCCAGTTCCTGAAGGCACAGCTCCATTTCCTGAATTAATTCTTCTGACAGATAATTCTGTAAACGAACCTTATCATACTCCCAAAGCATTAATATATTACTATTGTGTGCACGAATTTCCGAAAAATCAAAAGAATTTTCAGACTTATTCGCATTATCCACAGAGTTTTCCACAATTTCTTTCTTTTCAAGCATCTTATGGTTCATTTTTTCCCGAATCATTGCATTTGTATCTACTCTTACTGCCGGAAGCTGGTCCTCTTCTTCGATAAAAATAAAATCATCCTGTTCAAAAGCTTCAAAAAATTCTTCCTGTTGTCTACTCTTTTCGAAACAATACACTTTTAATTCATTCATGGAAATTTCAAGCATCTGGATATTTTTATTGATTTCCCGAAGTAATTTCGTAGCATCTTCCCGTATTACCAAGGTTTTCTCTTTTTCATCATTTAACTGTTCAATCTGTTTATCAATATACTCATTTTCCATACTATTATCAGATAAATTCAAAGGAGAAAAAACATCTCTATAATGATGGGATTCTTTTGAATACAACTGCTTTGTCTTTTCTAATTGATCGATTTGTATGGCCAATTCTTTGATATTAATGTCACATTCATTCATTTTTGCAACCACATTAGCTTTTTCTTTTTGGAAGTGATTCCATAATTTCTGATTGGTTGCAAGAACGCCCGAAAATGGCTTTTCTTTTGATAAATCCACCTGTTCTTCCCTCCCTTATTACTTAAAAGATAGGCAATTTCGAAACGATCAAAACGTATCTTATGCGTACCTGCATTGTTTTATTTCTTTTACATCACTCTTACATAGAATACTATACCTCAATGAATCACGACGTATCTTGTAAACCGCCACGAGTGTGGCGATCTTTTCACAATTACCTTTTCTTAAAAGAAAATATCACATACCTTCATAATCTGTTCCGGACATTCTAATTGAGGCAAATGCTTCCCATTGGAAATCACCATATTTTCCACCGCCGGATTTAAGTTTTCATAAAACTTTAAAGTCTCTTCATAATCCTCTTCCTTAGATCCAAAAACCATAAAAATAGAATGGTCTATCTGTTTTAAAGCATCCTTAATATTCACATTTACATCACTATGAAATAGGCTGGAAAATAAAAATTTACTGCTTGAGCCTTGTAAATGAGCAGACTCATGATAACAATCCATGATTTTATCTGAAATTTTCTCTTTTTTCCAATAATAGAAAGACTCAAACCGTTTCACAATATTTTTCTTTCTCATACTATAAAGATAAATACTTGTCCCTAAAATCGGACATTCTAAAAGAATTTTTCCTAATTTATGTTTTGCCCTTGGCACCCTGCATAAATTTTTCTTATTTTCCGGATTAATGAGACAAATCTTGTCATAATATTCATTTTCAAAGTGACAGGCCATTACTACAATGCTAGCACTTTTCCCCGTAGCCATGACATTTGTCTTTTTACCAATGACATTCTTAATAAAATCATTTAATAACTGTACATATAAAAAACTGGTATAAGTAATTTTGGGTTTATCGGAACGTCCACAGCCTAACAAATCAATGGTGTATACGGTATGTTTTTTTGCAAGTTTATCCACAAGGTAAGTCCACTCTTTTTCGTTGCTGTCACAGCTGATATCATGAATCAGCAGTAAAGGCTGCCCCTTTCCCTGTTTGGTATAAAAAATTTTACCAAAACGCCATTCAAAATAATTACTATTTTTAGAATATAAGGTTTCTTTTACACAATTCAATTTAAAAATAAGATGATTCACAAAAGAAAAACCAGAAACTAAGGATGCGGATGCAAAAGCAAGATAACCAATTTTTTTATATCGATTCATAAAAGTCCTCCATTCTACATCTTATCATACAATTTTGATGATTCAAATCAAGAGACTACACCTCAATGATTCACGACATACTGAAGCTACATGATTGGCTCCTTCGTTGGCAATCCTGCCTTCCTTGGATATTTCTTTGGTGTGTTCTTCTCCTTCTTTATTCCAACAAAGGATCTCATATAATCCATCTGGCACAAATTAAGATAATCCATCTTTTCCACACTGCCCCCTAAGACAGAAATTGCCTTTTTAGCAGACTGCAATTCCTCTTCAATCTCTCCTGATTTATAAGAAATAAAATATCCTCCCACTTTAACGAAAGGTAGGCAATACTCACTTAAGGAAGATAAATTTGCCACCGCTCTAGACACACAGATATCAAACTGTTCCCTGAATTCCACTTTTTTCGCACCATCCTCAGCCCTATCATGAACTGCCTGAATCTCCTCAAGTCCTAACTCATCTATGACTTCCTGTAAAAAAGACACTCTCTTGTTTAACGAATCCAATAAAGTCACTTTTAAATTTGGAAAGGCAATCTTCAAAGGAATTCCAGGAAAACCGGCGCCTGTTCCTACGTCTATCAAAGATACCTCCTGATTCACAAAATCATAACAGGAAGCCACTGCAATACTATCTGCAAAATGTTTTACCATAACATCCTCTTTTTCTGTAATTGCAGTTAAATTCATCACTTTATTTTTTTCAATTAACATCTCATAGTAGGTATTAAACTGATTCAGCTGTTCCTCACTTAACTCAATTCCATATTCTCTCGCATATTCCCGTAATTTCTCCATATCAACCCTCCTTATCATACCATCCTAGGTAATTGTGAAACTATTATAAACTTATATTAAGTGATTGAAAAGAAATAAATACATTAGCAGGTACTTGTGCGGCCGTCGGTACTTAATGAGCGACTTGTCGCGAATTTAGTACCGCTACGAGCCGAACGCAGCGAAAGCGTGCCTGCGTTGTTTTATTTCTTTTCAATCACTTTCACATAAAATACCATGGTTTCACAATTCCCTAAGAACTCATACTTACATACAATTCCAATTTCACATTACTTACGAGCCTCTAAGTAAACCAATAACATAGAAATATCCGCCGGAGACACTCCGGAAATTCTAGAAGCCTGTCCAATATTAACCGGACGTATGGATTCTAACTTCTGTCTTGCTTCTTTTCTTAAACTGTTTACCTCATTATAATCGATATCCTCCGGAATGACCCTGCTTTCCATTACTTTAAACTTATTTACCTGGGATTTTTGCCTTTCAATATAACCGTTATACTTTAAATGAATATCAATCTGCTCAATAATTTCCTTTTCAAACTCTTCTCGTTCCTCATCAATATCCTTAATGATTTCATAGGAAAGTTCCGGTCTTCTTGCCAAATCTGCTAATGTAGAAGCCGTTTTTAAGGTTGCACTACCTACGGATTCTAAGAAGGCCTGAACCTTAGCATTGGCTCCCACCTTCGTATTCTCAAGTCTCTCAATTTCCCGGTTGATAATTTCTTCTTTTCTTACTACCTTTTCATATCTTTCCTGATCAATTAGTCCAATCTCATATCCAATCTTACTTAAACGAATATCCGCATTATCCTGACGTAACAATAAACGGTATTCTGCACGGGAAGTCATCATTCGATAAGGTTCAAAGGTTTCCTTTGTTACTAAATCATCAATTAAGACTCCAATATATCCCTGAGAACGATCTAATACGATGGCATCTTTTTCTTGAATCTTACGGGCTGCATTGATTCCTGCCATTAAGCCTTGGGCTGCCGCTTCTTCATATCCTGAACTTCCATTAAATTGTCCACCACTAAAGAGTCCGGATACCTTTTTAAACTCTAAAGAAGGTTTTAATTGCAATGCATTGATACAATCATATTCAATGGCATAAGCATTTCTCACTATTTTCGCATTTTCCAATCCTTTCACGGAACGATACATGGCATATTGAACATCCTCAGGAAGAGAACTTGACATACCTCCGATATACATTTCATTGGTATATTCCCCCTCCGGCTCAATAAATACCTGATGCCTTTCTTTATCCGGAAATTTCACCACCTTATCTTCGATAGAAGGACAATATCTAGGCCCTGTTCCTTCAATGGCTCCAGAAAACAAAGGGGAACGGTCAATGTTATCCCTGATGATTTTATGGGTTTCTTCATTGGTATAAGTAAGCCAGCAGGAAATCTGCTCTCTTGCAATATCCTCCGCTTTATTGGTAAAGGAAAATGGAACAATTTCCTCATCTCCCTTTTGCTCCTCCATTACACTAAAATCAATGGAACGCTTATCAATACGAGCCGGAGTACCTGTTTTAAATCTTCTTACTTCAATGCCTAAAGAAATCAAAGAATCCGTTAATTTTGTTGCTGCCATCAAACCATTTGGGCCTGTAGGGGTACTAACCTCTCCATAAATACAACGGGCCTTTAAATAAGTTCCGGTACAAAGAATCACTGCCTTTGCATAAAAAGTAGCACCAGAAGCAATTTTTACCCCTGTCACTTTTTTCATGCCATCTACTTCTTCTGCCAGAATTTCACAAACCTCAGCCTGTCTTAAAGTAAGATGCTCCGTATCTTCCAACACCATTCTCATTTTTCTTGAATATTCTGCTTTATCAGCCTGGGCTCTTAAAGAATGCACCGCAGGACCCTTAGAACGATTCAGCATTTTAGACTGCAGATAAGTCTTATCAATATTTTTACCCATTTCACCGCCCAAGGCATCCAACTCACGCACCAGATGCCCTTTGGAACTACCACCTACGTTTGGGTTACAAGGCATCAAAGCAACGCTGTCCATGCTCACAGTGAAAATAATGGTTTCCAAACCCAGTCTGGCACAGGCAAGGGCAGCCTCACAACCGGCATGTCCCGCACCTACTACCACCACATCATATGATTCTTCTAAAAAAGGCATTTCTTATAACTCCTCTCTACTTACCCATACAGAAAGAAGAAAAAATCTCATTGACTAAATCTTCTCCCAGGGATTCACCAATAATGTATCCTAATTCTTCATATGCAGCCATTAAATCAATGGAATAAAAATCCTCCGGCATTTCATTTTCAATGCTATGAAGTACCTGCAATAAATTCTCCTTAGCATGTAAAAGTGCCGTCTTATGACGCATATTTGTAATATAAATTTCATCGTTAAAGGAAAGATTTCCATCGAAGAACATATCCTTTAATAAATCGTATAATTCCTGCATTCCATCATGATTTTTTGCAGAAATTTCCACCACTGCCATTTCGCTGAATGTCTGGATATCCTCTTTGGAAATGACGGTATCAAGATCCATCTTATTCATTAAGGCAATGACTTTTTTCTCTTTTAACAACTCCATGATGTTCTTATCATCATCATCCAATTCTTTGGACGCGTCTATTACATAAAGCACCAGGTCTGCATCCTTCGCCATTTCTTTTGCTTTGTTCACACCAATTTTTTCCACAATATCTTCCGTACTGCGAATTCCGGCAGTATCGATAATATTTAATGGAATTCCGTTAATAGAAACAGCCTCTTCCAAGGTATCCCTGGTAGTTCCTGCAATTTCCGTAACAATGGCACGTTCTTCACCCAAAATGGAATTCAACAAAGTAGATTTCCCAGCATTGGGCTTTCCGATAATGGCAGTTTTAATTCCTTCTTTTAAAATCCTTCCATTGTCCGTAGATTCTAACATTTTCTCAATTCGTTCTAATTCTCCCGACACCACTTCTTTTAGATTTTTTGCATAGCCATCCAGGGAAATATGTTCCGGATCATCCAACGCAGACTCAATAAAAGCGATTTCATGTAAAATTTTTTTCCTTAATCCGGTAATCTCATCTTTTAAAGAACCCCTTAACTGCTTTAAAGAACTCTTTAATGCGAATTCATTTTTAGAATGGATGATGTCCATAACAGATTCTGCTTGGGATAAATCAATTCTCCCATTTAAAAAGGCTCTTTTCGTAAATTCACCCGGTTCTGCAGGCCTTGCACCATTTCGAATCACCAGTTCCAAAACCTTTTTCATGACCATAACACCGCCATGACAATCAATTTCCACTACATCTTCTTTCGTATAGGAATTCGGAGCCTTCATTAACAATACTACACACTCATCTACCATTTCCTCGCCTTCATAAATAAAGCCATAGTGGGCAGTATACGTATTTCTGTCAGCCAGTTTTTTATTTTTATTTTTCGCTACAAAAATCTTATCCACAATGGCAATGGACTCCGGACCACTGACCCGGATAATTCCAATGCCGGAATTCGTCATTGCCGTGGCAATCGACGCAATCGTATCATTTAAAAACATATCTAACCTCCATAATGAAACACAACTGACAAATCTGCCTAATTTTTCCAAGCACCAATTAACCTACGAATCATAGAAATATCTTTTTGTGCAAATAAACATGTTTCTATGATTAAGACCGTGGATAATCTTTGCTAAATTATAAATTTTTAAATACCAGATATAACATGTCTTTAAAACCCAAAACAGGCTGTCTCAAAATTTCTTAAGACAGCCTAGCTTCGTTATTTTTTTAAATATATAACAACCCGACGGTTTGGTTCTTCCCCTTCGCTCTTAGTTGCTACATAACGATCATTTTGTAATACAGTATGAATGATTCTTCTTTCATAAGGAACCATAGGTTCTAGTGTCACAGGTTTTTTATATCTCTTAACCTTAAATGCGATATTGGTCGCAAGATTTTCCAAAGCTTCTTTTCTACGTTTTCTGTAATTTTCCGTATCCATCTTTACTTTAATAAAAGTATCACTTCCACGGTTTGCATAAAGGCTTACAAGATGCTGAAGGGCGTCTAAAGTCTGACCTCTTTTTCCAATCAGAATGCCCATCTCGCTGCCGGATAGTTCAATATCCATAAACTTCTTCTCTTCATTATATTCAATACTGATTTCCACTTCCATGTTCATGGCATGAAACATCTCATTCATAAATTCTCTTACTCTGTCCACCAGATTTAACTTCACTCTGGCTTCAATAATACAAGGTTTTTTGTTAATAAAACCAAGTATACCTGCATTACCTTCATCAATTACCTTATACTCTAGTTCATCGCTGGTAACACCTAATCCTATAGACGCATTTGTAACTGCTTCTTCTAATGTTTTTCCTTTAAATTCTCTGAACTCCATACCAATGCCCCCTTTATTTCTTCGTATCCATGTATTTCAACATCATATTGGCCTTTGCTGCAATACTATTTGGATTGGAATCCATCTTTTCTTTCAACTGTGCTAATTCTTCTTCGGTATAATTGTTTGTAGTAGTTTCTTTTGAAGTCAATACCTTCTTTGTACTAATAGTTGCAATCTGACTAATGGATTTCTTTTTTGCCTCATCCATCTCACTTTGATACTGCTGATAATTCTCGTTAGCATTTTGCTGCATTTCCAACATTTTTTCCATAAAACTCTTCTTATTCTTCTTTGCAGCCTTTTCCACATTCTTGGCAATAACCTTATCCATATCCACATGGTTAAAATATATATTGGTAAATGCCTGCTGAAGTGTACTGAATAATGAACTCGCAATCCAGTAAATACCAAGACCGGCTGGTAACGACATACCCATAACAAAAGACATAACCGGCATAAACATATTCATGGATTTCATCATTCCTGCAGCCGGATTATCTTTATCTATATTAGAATTTTTATTCATCATCTTAATGGATATAATACTTAACACCAATGCTAGAACAGGTATCAATAAATATACATTAAAATGTAATCCCGGAACCTGTCCGATATTAATTCCAAGTGCAAAATTGTTATAATCATGCAAGGTTTCATAATTTGTTGAAATAATCTGCGATGCTTCCGGATCCGATGAAAATAACTCCATAAAAGCATTCCAGTTATCTGTATTAAACTTACATAACACATCAATAACCTGATTCGTTGTAGGATTTTCAGATAACTTCTCTAATCCATATCCTGATACTTTTTCATTCGTAATAAAATCATTAATAGTATTTACATAATTACTATCGGATGCAACAATCGCTGCTACCATATTAGAATAAAGTAACTTTACTTTTGAAACATATGCAGGAATATTATTTAATAAACGGTACAATGACCAAAGAATCGGCAACTGGATGAGTGTTGTCATACATCCACCGGTCATGGAAGTTCCGTACTTTTTATATACGGCATTGATTTCCATATTCATCTTCTGCATGGATTCATTGTCATTTTTTCCTCTATATTTCTTCTGAATTTTACTAATTTCCGGTTGTATAATCTGATTGATTTTCATACTCTTTTGTTGTTTTATACTAAAAGGAAAAAGTAAAGCCTTAACAACAAAAGTAAAAATAATGATACAAATACCAATATTGAACACACCAAAATTGGATAAAAGATCAAAAATAAGTTCAAATAACTTACCTAACACAATATAAATTGGTTTGGTAAGGGCATTTCCTTGTTGCGTTAGTAGCATTTTGCTCCTCCATTCCATTATGGAACCGGATCATATCCACCTTTTGAAAATGGATTACATCTTAATATTCTCCAAACTGCCAACAAAGTTCCCTTTATGGCACCATGCTTTTCAATAGCCTCAACAGCATAAACCGAACAAGTCGGATAAAATTTGCAAGTTGGACCTGTTTTTAGCGGAGATAAATATTTTTGATAAAAACGAATTCCATTTATTAACAAATCTTTTACTATTTTCAAATTTGTTCCACCTTTTTATGAGTAATATCTATATGGTGCAATCTTAAAAGATGCAAAAAGGCACTTTCTATTTCTTTAAAAGTACGTCCTTTTGCATTTGGTCTTCCTACCACCACAATATCGTAACCACATAGAATATTACCCGCATTTAATCGATAGCTTTCCCGAATCAATCTGGTTAATCTGTGTCTTACTACACTGTTTCCAACTTTCTTACTAACAGAAATTCCAATTCTATTTTCTTTCCATTCATTCTTACAAATATACATAACTAAATATTTGTTTGCAAAAGATGTTCCATTTTGATACACATTCGAAAACTCTTTAAAATTTTTCAGGGAACGAAACATTTTCATAAATCATCAATCCTTCTTAATAGAGTGATACAATTATGAGAGAAAAGAAAAGGTCACAATTTATGCGACCTTATGCTGATAATTTATGTCTTCCTTTTGCTCTTCTGCTAGCTAAAACTTTTCTTCCATTAGCAGTGCTCATTCTCTTTCTAAAACCATGAACTTTAGATCTAGATCTTTTCTTAGGTTGAAATGTCATCTTCATAAATTAGGCACCTCCTTAAAATTATTTACTCAATATTATTTCATATTGCCTGCAGACTAATAATAATCTGCAAACATCACTCCTATTTTATTGAATAAAGGGGGTTCTGTCAATCTTTTTTTTATTTTTTTTTATAATTTTTTCATTGGATTTTCTTCTTTCAGTGTGAAAAAAGATATTTGTACCCAAAATCACGAAAAGTTATCCACAATTTGTTGATAACTTGTTGATAACTTTTTGATTTTTATAATTTTCCCCTTATTTTAGCCTTTTATTTTGTTATTTTATTTTTCAACAGCCTGTTTATAATATATTTTTTTCATATTATGTAAATCAAAAAAAACGAGTTTCTTCCTATTAAAATGTGATGAATTATTTTAAATTTTTATCCACATCTACTTTCTCCACATCATTCACATATCGATTTTTTTCTTTGTTTATCAGCATTTTTCGTCTTATTTTTTATCATTTATTTCTTTCTTATCCACATCAAATAACCTGTTATTCCTTTTTATCCACAATCTGTTGTGATTTTATTTCCTGAATATTGTTTCAAAGTTTTACACCAAAGTTTTTTCACTGTTTTTCCTTGAAAAATAACTTACTTTATACTAAAATATATATGTGTATTTTTGCCCTTTTAAATCTAACTTTGAAAGAATAAGATGCACCCGGTCAGCTTATAAACTTCCGGTACTATTTAATGAATGAATTCGAAATGAGGTAATTTACTATGGTGAACCAAAAGATAATAGAAGGAAAATGGACGGACATTTTAAATTTAATTGAAATAGAACATAGCTGTAGTCCAATAGCGATAAATTCATGGATTAAACCTCTTACTATTCATACAATGGACGACACTTCTATTACATTCCTGATAGGAGATAAATTTGATGAAAGAGCCATTCAGTTTATCAAATCAAAGATGTATGATTTTTATTTACAGTTAGCCATTGAAGAAGTTACCGGAAATAAATATGATATTAATTTTATTTTAGCTTCTGATATAAAAGAATCTCATTCTGAAAATGAAAGCGAAGGAGAAAATTCAGCTCCTAAACAGAAGGATTTATCTTCCATTTATGCTGCAGGATTAAATCCAAACTATACCTTTGATAATTTTGTTATTGGTGAAACAAACAAACATGCCCATGCAGCTGCAGTGGCAGTAGCAGAATCTCCTGCCAAGGCCTTTAATCCACTATTTCTATATTCTGGGGCCGGACTTGGTAAGACTCACCTTATGCATTCCATCGGAAACTATGTGATTAAAAATTATCCGGAGCTTAAGGTATTTTATGTTCCAAGTGATCATTTCACCAACGAAATCATCGAAGCCATTCGAAAAGGACGGACAAAAGAATTCAGAGACAAATACCGCCAAATTGACGTCATACTTATTGACGATATCCAGTTCTTAATAGGTAAGGAAAGAACCCAGGAAGAATTTTTCCATATCTTTAATTATCTTAGGGATAATGGAAAACAGATTGTAATATCTTCTGATAAACCACCTAAGGATATCGAGACCTTAGAGGAACGACTTCGTACCAGATTTGAATGGGGTGTTACAGTAGATATCCAGCAGCCTGATTACGAAACCAGAATGGCTATTTTACAAAAAAAAGCGGAACTTGATGGGGTAATTATTCCAAACGACGTAATGCATTACATTGCTACTAATATTAAATCTAGCATCCGTGAAATTGAAGGTGCACTTAATAAAATATGTGTTTACTCAAATTTGGAACGGGCTCCCATTACTTTAGAATTAGCTAAGATTTCCCTAAAGGACTTAATTTCTAATGATGCCATAAAGTCTATCACTTTAGAATTAATCATTAATACGGTAAGTGACCACTATAATGTATCCTATGAAGATTTATTATCTACAAAACGTAGTAAAGACATTGCATATCCAAGGCAGGTTGCTATGTATTTATGTAGAAAACTGACAGAACACTCACTTCAGGAAATTGGTAAAGCACTAGGAGACAGGGATCATACTACAGTTATGAGTGGAATCCGTAAAATTGACACCGATAAGGAAGCTAATCCTACCTTAAAAAACACAATAGAAACAATAACAAAAAAAATTACAGGATAACTAACACCTTTATTATGTAAATGCATATTATGAATTTTTTTAAAGTTTTTTGAAGCTAAAAATCCAAAGTAATTCATTGCATCATAGATTCATAATGTATTTTTTTCAACATCATAATTAAGGTTCTATATCATCCTTTATCATGTTTATAACTTTGTGTTTAAGTTGTTATTATTTTTGGGATAACCAGTGGATAAATTGTATTTTACATTTTTTTCCTTATAACTTATTCACACTTATTCACACTTAATTTTTCTTTTTTACACCAGGTTATCAAACCTTTAAACTCTTTATTTTTAAGGCTTTGATGTACTTTTAAACAAATCAACAGCCCCTACTACTATTACTACTAGTTTTTTATTATTTAATAGATGTGCACAGAAAGGAAATTTACACAATGAAGATAGTTTGTTCAAAATCAAAACTTTCCACCGCAATTTCAATTGTATTAAAAGCAGTATCAACTAAAACCACTATGCCTATATTAGAATGTATTC
>JBGVLX010000019.1:0-27483 GCA_045124495.1 Lachnospiraceae bacterium | reverse complement strand
ATTTATAATTGCAAGTAGGAAAAATCCGCAAATAAGAATAATTATCGTTACTGTTTCTTCAGTAACCATCACTGTTATAAACTAAAACTTTAAAAAAACGAAACTCATCTCAGTAAATTACAAAATAATTTTCTTGACTTCCTTGTAAATTATAAGTAAAATAAAAGAGAATCATTCCTATTTTTAAACTAGAATTATATCATACTCAAAATAGAAATTATCCCGCATTTATACTACATAAAAGTAAAGAATATCTTACTTTATATTACATTTTAAAATAGAAATTATTTTAGGTTTTATTCCATTTTGAAAGTAAATATTATTTTACGTTTTATTCTATTTAAAAAACAGATATTATCTTACGTTTTATTCTTTTTTGAAAACAGATATTATCTTACTTTTATTCTAACAAAAAGCAGGAATTATTTCACATTTTATCATAACGAAGGAGGTACCTATGTCATCTACAGTTTTTAAGCGAACCCAACAGCGGGAAGCAATTATGAGTTTTTTAAAAACACGCAAAGACCATCCTACCGCTGACGTCATTTATCAAAACATTCGAAAAGAACATCCAAATATCAGTTTGGGTACTGTTTACCGTAATCTCTCTATTCTTGCTGAAAGAGGTGATATTTTAAAACTCACATATGATGATAAATTTGACCATTTCGATGCATGTACAGAGCCTCACAGTCATTTTTATTGCAAGAACTGCCACGGTGTCAGTGACATTGAAGTAGATTTACCCTCTACCTTGTTAAAGAAAGCAAAAAAGAACTTCGAAGGAACAATCGATGGCTTATCCTTGTTCTTCTTCGGCATCTGTGAAGAATGTAAAAACAGCCCACAGGACGAAGCGATATAGCATAAGTTTTGATTTTCTTCTTTACAAAATGTTCCAAAAACACTATAATACAGTTGTGATTTAAAACCACATTAAATACTAGGTGATTGTGAAACCATAATATTTTATGGGAAAGTGACATAAAAAAACAAAACAACATATAAGTTTTGTTAGTTTCACAATTGCTTAACCATGAAATATACGAAAAAAGGGGAAATCAAAAGTTGAAAGATTTTGCAAAAAAACATGAACTTGGCTCAATTATAATAGCATTCGTATTCCTATTACTACTAAATTCCTGCGATTATATTAATTACGCCACGAACAAATCAGATTATACCAAAATGACCGGTACGGTAATCGAGAAATACACAAGACGATATGGAACCGGCCGTCGTAGCAGTGTGGTCCAATATCTGGAAGTTAGTTTTACTTACGAAGGTGAAGAATATATCGTTGAGGGACTTGATGCAAACTTTTGGGAAACAGAAGGAAGTTCCATCGACTTTTACATTTCTTCCGATGGAACAGTAACCAGAGGTGCCTTTGTTATTGGCCTTAACGATTTTTTCTTGTACGTCATACTTCTTATTTATGGTGTAATGACATTATGGAAAAAGAGGGAATCTATTTTTCATCAGCCACAACCTTCTGTTGGAACGATTGTTGATGATTATGATTTTACCTCAAATACAGCACCAAATACTGCTGATTCGGGAAATGGAATATACGGAAATACAACAATAGATACTACTAATTTAGGAAATACGATGTCAGAAAACACAGCAACGAGTACTGCTAATTTAGGAAATACAATGTCTGCAAATACAGCAATGGATACTGCCAGTTTTGGAAATACGATATCAGGAAACGCAGAACCAGTAATTCCTATTTCCACGCAATCCCAGACTACTTCGTATCAGGAACCGGAAGTTGCAAACGCTTCAAACGAATTTACAAACACTTCAGATTCTGATAGAACGCAACAACAAGCTTCCTTTTATGATATTCCGGTCATTTCCATTCCGGATGAATATCAGCAATAAACTTTGATCCTCAATTATTTATAGTTTTTAAATAAAAAAATACCCCACAGTGAACCGCTCTTTCTGTAATACAGAAACATTTTTCAACTGTGGGGTAATTCTTTTTCGTTTCTAAAACTCTTCTCATTCAAATCAGGAAAAAGTGTCTGCAACCCTTCCTTGATTTCATTCCTAAGCTATCAATGATTACATTCCTCGCTTATAAATCCGGTTGATTCGTTTAATTTCTTCTAATAAGTTTTCCGGTAAATCCTCGTTTTTCATTCTCCATTTCCAGTTAATTCCCAATGTAGAAGGCACATTGATTCTTCCTTCCGTTCCAACTCCAATGTAATCCTGTATTGGAATCACTGCAATTCTCGAAACGCTTGACAGGGCACTTCGGATAAACTCCCACCTGCAGTCCATGAAATCCTTTCCGCTTAAATTCAGATAATCCACTGCCAGCTTTCTGTCCTCTTCGCACAGCTGACTCATCCAGCCTAACAAGGTATCATTATCATGAGTACCTGTATATACAACGCAATTGTTTGAATAATTATGTGGCGAATAGTCACTTTCCTCCCTAGAGTCAAATGCAAACTGCAAAATTTTCATTCCAGGATATCCACAGTCACTTAACAGCTGTTTTACAGTATCTGTGACATATCCCAAATCTTCTGCAATAATATCCAAATCTCCTAAGTTTTCCTTTACTGCACGGAACAATTCGTATCCAGGGCCTTTTTCCCAATGTCCAAATTCTGCCGTTGAATCCCCAAATGGAATGGAATAGTATTCATCAAATCCTCTGAAATGATCGATACGTACCACATCATAAAGACGGAAACTATACTCAATTCTTTTTATCCACCATTCAAATCCCGTCTGCTTATGATACTCCCATTTATATAACGGATTCCCCCAAAGTTGTCCTGTTGCTGCAAAAGCATCCGGAGGACAGCCGGCTACCGCGGTTGGCATATGATTTTCATCAAACTGGAACAATTCCGGATTCGCCCAGGTATCTGCACTGTCAAAGGCTACGTAAATAGGAATATCTCCAATAATACGGATTCCATTTTTATTCGCATAATCTTTTAAACGGCTCCACTGCTTGGTAAATTCGTATTGAAGGTATTTATAGAAATTAACATCATCTACCAATTCATTAAAATAGCGATTTACCTCTTCCGGTTTACGCAAACGGATATCTTCATCCCATTCTGCGAGACTTATATTTCCAAAATGATTCTTAACCGCCATATACAACGCATAATCGTCTAGCCAGAATGCATTTTCTTCCATAAACTTTCTTGCATCTTCTCTGCTAAGAAAATCACTTCGTTCATAAGCCTTTCTTAATAAAGAAAATCTTCCAAGATAGATTTTTTCATAATCCACATAACGGGTATCTGTGCCAAAATCTACACTATCACATTCTTCTTTTGTCAACAGTCCTTCTGCAATTAAAGCCCCCAGATCAATAAAGTAAGGATTTCCAGCATAGGCTGAAAAAGACTGATATGGGGAATCTCCATAGCTTGTAGGGCCCAATGGAAGAATCTGCCAGTAATTTTGTCCCGCTTTCTTTAACTTATCCACAAATTCATATGCCTCTATGGAAAAACATCCGATTCCATATGCAGAAGGCAAACTCGTAATTGGAAGCAATACTCCTGTTTCTCTCATACAACAATGTCTCCTTTTTTATTTTTTATAATTAGGTAATTGCGCCTGCTTACATATAACAAAAAACCTCGGAACAGTCTGCCTGCTCCAAGGTCTTTTATTATCCTTAAGTGTTTCTTTAAATAAAAAGTTCCACTAACCTTTAACGGCACCTGCGGCAACACCCTGAATGATATATTTCTGACATGTTACGTAGAAAATAATGATTGGGATAATGGCTAATACTAACATCGCCATTAAGATACCCATATCTGCACCACCGTAACCATCTTTAATATACTGAACTGCTACCGGAATAGTCTTATAATCTGAACCTAAGGTTAAGTATGGTAACAAGTAATCATTCCAAATCCACATTGCATTCAAAATTGCAACTGTAATGGCTGTTGGCTTTAAAATTGGAAGTACAACGGAAAAGAATGTCTTAGCCGGAGTACAACCATCGATCATAGCAGCTTCTTCGATATCAATTGGAATACCTTTTACGAAACCACAGAACATAAATACAGACAAACCTGCACCAAATCCTAAGTATACAACAATGATACCTAACGGATTATCCAAAGACAACCGGTTTACTATAAATGTCATGGTAAACATAACCATCTGGAATGGCACAACCATGGAGAATGCGTATAGCAGGTACATAGCCTCACTTAACTTACTCTTATAACGGGTAATCATCCATCCTGTCATAGCAGTAAATAATACGATTACCAATACAGAGAATACAGTGATGAATGCAGAATATCCAAAGGCTTTGAAGAATCCTGTCTTCTTTACACCTTCTACATAGTTCTTTAATTTTACAAAACTAACTACTTGGGATTTTAAACTTTCTTTTACCCCTTTTTCATATTCTGCTACCGTCTTATATCCTTCTGACTTGCAATTTTCAGCTACCAAAGCATCCGTCATTTCTCTCGGTACTGTAACACCATCGGTATAGCGGTCTAAAAAATCTTCTACCTTTTGCTTATATTGTTCCTCAACATCTGCCTTTTCTTCTTTATTCAAAGTAAACTTCGGCATAGAGAAAGGATTATCACTGATAAATAATTTTCCTTTAAAGGAGTTCATCAAGATAAATAAGATAGGGAAAATAAATACGATAGCAAACACTACCAATATAATAAACATAACCACATTAGCTGGTTTTGCTTTCTTCTGTCTCATTAGCTTTCAACCTCCTTATTTCTTGTAAAGTATAGTTGTGCAAAGGCAATGGCACTTACAAAAATAAAGAATACAACTGCTTTTGCCTGACCTACACCTTCCCAACCCATTCTACCATAGAAGGTCTTGAAGATATCAAGGGCAACCATTTTGGTTTCATTACTAGGTCCACCATTGGTAAGAGCTAAGTTCTGGTCAAATAACTTAAAGGAATTTGATAAAGTCAAGAACATACAAACTGTGATAGATGGCATTACCATCGGAATAATAATCTTAAATAAAATTTGCGGCTTGGTAGCACCATCGATGGCAGCTGCTTCTAATAAATCCGGTGATACATTCTGTATACCTGCTATGTAAATAATCATCATGTAACCTATCATCTGCCAGCACATCATGATGATCAAGCCCCAGAAACCATATTTGGAATCTGATAAAATCGTCGCTTTTTTTGACATCAACACACCATTGATAATAGCCTGCCAGATATAACCTAATACCAAACCACCAATTAAGTTCGGCATAAAGAAAATAGTACGGAAGAAATTTGTTCCTTTTACGTCTCTTGTTAACATAAGTGCCAAAGCAAATGCAATTACATTGATAATTACAACAGAAACCAGGGTAAACTTAATGGTAAACACCATAGAAGTAACAAAGTCTTTATTCTGAAAAGCTTTAATATAATTATCAAATCCTACAAACTCTGCATCCACTACAGTCTGGAATTCACAAAATGATAATCCCAAACCCATAACAAATGGTGCAATAAATGCAATTACAAATGCCACAAATGTTGGCAAAACGAAAAGGAGAAAATATTTCTTATAGTTCTTTTGCACGTGAATCCTCTCCTTTAAAATTTTTAAAGGGTGGGCCAGTTTTTATTCCTTACCCACCCTTTGCTTTTTATATTACATTTTAAATATGTCTTGTTTCTTATTCGGCAATCGCTGCTTTTTCAGTAGCCCAGCTATCTTTTGTATTAGATACTACAGTATCCCAATCCATGTTTCCTGAGCAGTAAGATAATAAGTCAGCACCAAAGTTATCCTTGAATGTCTGGCTTGGGAAAATAGTGAAGTCCCAAGTTACAGTATTAGAACCACTAGCCATCCATCTTAATACTTCTTGTGCAAGTGGATCAGTAGGAGTTTCACCATCACCAAATGTACTGAATGGTGCGATAATTCCTAAAGTATTTGTACAGTGATCTCTACCTTTTTCTGAGTTCATTAACCATTCCATAAACTTAACAGTAGCTGCCTGATCTTCTGCAGAAGCGTTAGAGTTTACAGCCCAGAAGTTTTCAGTACCAATACAGATACCTTGATTTTCTTCGCCTTCAACACCAGTATAGATAGGTAAGAACTTAACATCCTCAGCATTTACAACATTACCATCTACACCAGAAACCTGTCCCCAGCCCCAGTTACCATTCTGAACCATAGCACATTTACCTAATGCAAATTCTGCCATAGAGTCATCTACTTTCTTAGTAGCTAACATAGACTTTTCAGTAACAGAGTTGTTTGTGTATAAATCAAAGATGTTCTTATAGTTTTCAGCATAGCTGAAATCGATAGTTTCTAAATCAGAAACACCTTTTTCTTTTAATTCATAGTGGATTGGTAAGTTTGCTAAGTGAGTCTGCCATCTCCAGTCTTCACCTGCTGAGAATGAAGTAGAAGCGAATACACCTTCAATTCCTAATTCATCCTTTAATGCCTGCATATCTTCTGTAACAGCCTTTAATGCTTCGAAGTTATTTACTTCATCCATAGATGCATAAGAAGTAGTCTTATTTTCTGATGCAAAATACTTGTCCATGATAGCATTGTTATAAATGATACCATATCCTTCTACTACGTATGGAATACCATATACACCTGAGCCATCAGTGATTGCAATGCTCTTATCTGTTAACCAGCTGTATAAATCTGTTGCAGAAAGATCAGCACAGTAATTCTTCCAAGAAGCGTATCCAACTGGTCCATTAATAGTGAATAATGTTGGAGCATCTTTCTTTGCAATATCTGCCTTTAATGTTTGTTCGTATGTACCTGAAGCTGCAGTCTTTAATTCAACTTCGATACCTGTTTCAGCTGTAAAATCATCAATTACAGTCTGCCAAGCATCTGCGATTTCTGGTTTAAAGTTTAAGAAACGTACGGTACCTTTTGTAGCATCTGCATCCTTACTAACAGCACCACCGCCGCCATTTCCGTTACCACTGTCTTTACTGTCTCCACATCCAGTTAATGCCATCATACCCATAACACCAACTAAAGATGCTGATAATAATTTTTTCTTATTCATTTGATAATTCTCCTCTTTATTTTCATTCTTTTTTTAGTGACTCATTCATAAGCTTATGTCGTGTCGTTTAAGACTGTATCTATATTAGCATATTCCACATTATTATGCAACACTTTTTTTTTGCCATTTATCACTTTTGATAGATAACACACTGAAATCAGTGTCTTTTTTTATATATTTTTAACATACTAATATGTATAGATTATGAACAAAAAAATCTTTTTTTAGCAAAATTATAATTTTGTGCGTTATGCTACAGCACTGTTTCTTCCACAAAAAAATATGGTAATGCAAGTATATTGCAATCACCATATTTTCTGATGTCAGAAGCTGTCGCACCATGTAAAATAATCGCAGGATATAGAAAAAACTGTTTTAAAAACACCCATATCCTGTAGATTTTTTATTGCGACAGTTCTCTAACCTTTTTATCTTTTCATAAGTGAGTCAAAACTACCTTCGAATATAACCTATTCAGAAGTTATTTCTTCGGTTGTTTCTTCTTCAGTTTCTGTTTCTTCTGTTACTTCTTCTTCGGATACTGACTCTTCCGATATTGCTTCTTCTTCGGATTCTGTTTCTTGGGAACCAGCTTCTTCTGATGTTGTTTCTTCTGCCGGAACTATTACTGCACGTTCTTCCATAATATCTAGAACCTTTTCAGAGATAATGTATAATTTTAAATTAGTAGTGTCCATATAAGCAAACAATTCTTCCGCAGAGCCATATCCCAAAGAAGCGTAATTTTCATTTCCCCAGGTCGTCATTTCTTCATCTGAAATGCTGATGTTATTATCCATGGCAAGACATAACAATAAAATATCCTGTTTTACATAGTCTGTTGCAGTAGCTTCCATCTCTGCATCAAATTCTTCCTGAGTATAACCATATGATTCCAAATAACTATCCATGGTCATTCCGTACAATAATAAATTTTGTTCAAATTGCTTCTTTATACTCACTTTATATGCCTGCACAGCCACTGTTGGTACTTCACTAAACTGGCATTTTTCAAACAAAACCTGCCATGCCATGTTTGCAACATAATTTCTTTTCATTTCTTCTTTTATCACAGCAGCATATTCATCTACTGTAGAGTATTCCGTATTTTCTGCTACAGAAGCATCATCCATATCATAACTTACTTCTTTATAAATCCCTTTAATATTAACTTCAAACTGAGCCTCTTTTCCCTGAAGGTCAGGATTTCTACTATACTCATCCGGGAAAGTTACGGTAATAGTGGTTTTTTCTTTATTCTTTGCTCCAATTAATGAACTTTCAAATCCGTCGATAAAGGATTTAGAACCAATTTCCAATTCATAATCCGATGCCGTACCTCCCTCGAATTCAACGCCATCTACACTTCCTACATAATCAATCAGGACAATATCTCCATCTTCAACGGTATCTTTTTCTACTTCTTCATTATGAGTCCAGCTACTTACATACTTTAGTAATTGTGTTTCTACTTCATCCTCAGTAGGTTCATATTCTGTTACTTCAATTTGGGTATAATCCGGCAGGGTAAGATATTCTGATGGGTCATAAGTCAAATCCACTCCACAAAATTGACCAACAATCTGAGCCTCTTCGCTTACTGCCACTTCTGTGGTTGTTTCCTTGCTATTTTCTTTTCCACATGCAGTTGCTAACATCATAGCCATGACCATAGAAACTGCTACTATTTTCTTTCTCATTTCTCTTTTCCTTTCTAAACAATTACACTTATTATTACCTCAATGATTTCAGACTTATCACATAAACCACCATCTGTTTGACGAGTAACACATTTCGTCACTTGTTATTAGTAGTCATATATCAACCCTTAAATCCATTTGTTTGAGATACCTTTTCAGTTATATCACATCTTTTCTTTTTTGAAAAGAAATATTTATAAATTCACAAACTCTACATAATTTTAATGAAACTAAGTTCTTGTAGTTCCCTCCGGATAAATAGCCAGAATCATGAGACTTTTAAACCGTTAAATTTATCAGTTTGACATAAAGTCTTTATCAACTTGACATAAAGTCTTTATCAGTTTGACATAAAGTTTTATCAGTTTGACATAAAGTTTTTCTTGACTTTTTCTTCCGATTAGATTATATTGTTGTTGTTAGAGGTATTCACTAGAGGTATTTAGAATCACATGTTATCAGAGATTATATTCTTGATTCTTTAGTATAATCTGTGATAATATGTGATTTTTTTATTTTTAGAAATATCCATAAATTTTATACGCCGAAAGGCAGAATGGAGGTTCATTATGAACGGAACAGTTAAATGGTTCAACGCTGAAAAAGGATACGGATTCATCACTCAGGAAGATGGTTCTGACGTATTCGTACACTTTTCTGCAATCCAGGCTGAAGGATTCAAGTCTTTAGAAGAAGGTCAAAAGGTTTCTTTTGATGTTACTGAAGGTGCTAGAGGAGCTCAGGCTGCTAACGTTGTTAAACTTAGCTAATGATAACTCATTCGAAGGTTCTTGTTTTTACAAGAACCTTTTTTCGTTCTATCAAAAACATATGTAAAGTGATTCAAATAAAATATTGCAGTTTCGCAATTACCTGGTAACAGACTATATAGAAAGGAAATTCCCATGAAAAAAGAAATCCGTTTGACCACGTTCAAAGGAGAAACCTGTATTTTAATGGAATATGGAAATTATCGTGGTTTATTGGCTCCTTCCTTAGGCAGTAATTTTCTCAATTTAGAAGAAACTTCACACCACGTCCGATTTTTTCATTTTAAAAAAGGAATATCCCGGAAATTTTTAAAAAAATGCAACATTATTCTAGGACTACCTACCACTTATCTTCCAAACCGGATAAAAGATGGTGTTTTACGAACCTCAGATGGAATCTACCAGTTTCCTATAAATGAAATCTCTAGAAACAATCATCTTCACGGATTTCTACACAATCGGCGCCATAACATTCTCTCTATGGAGGAAAAAGAAGACCATGTCATGGCAAGAACCTACTATGAATATGATGAAAGGGATGCATTTTTTTCTTATTTTCCTCTAAAGTTCCGGATTGATTTTACCTTCGTCCTTTCCAAAGAAGGACTAAGATATGAGGTAACACTAAAAAATCTTTCCGAACGCATGCTGCCCTTTGGATTCGGCACCCATACCACCATTTCCTGCCCTTTTATCAAACGTCAAAAGAAAAAAGAAGGAAAACACTATAGATTTTATTTGCCGGTAAAGCATCGCTATCATCTAAACGAAAGACGTCTGCCGGATGGCACTTTCAGTACACTTTCAGAATCTGAACTGCAATATACCAAGGGCACTGCACGTCCAACAGGTCATGACATCAACGACGAACTTTATCGTCTGTGTGAAACGTCAGAAGAATCCTACAAGTCCATTGTCACGGATGAAAATACCGGATTATCTATTGTAAATGAAGTATCCAAAGACTATGGCTTTTTCATTCTTTGGAATATTGGCGGAAAACAAGATTTCTTTTGTCCCGAGCCCCTCACCTGGCTTATTGATGCCCCTAATTTAGACCTTCCACCAGAAGAAACCGGTTATCGTGAATTAAAACCGCAGGAATCTGCCACCCTATGGCAAAAATTTTATTTAAGCCAGGATAAAACACATCACCCGGCATAAAAGATAAATCAAAACGATTCAAAGCCTTCAACATAGAAATAGGATTCTGCAAGTTTTCGGTATATGCCACAAATCATTGAGGTCTATTAATACAAAAATGCACCAGTAAAAGCATCTCTCATAATCTTCGTATGAATCTGCTTTTTCGGTGCATTTTCTTTATTCACTCATTAATTCATCTATTACCTGTTTTACTGTGGTTATCTCTTTTATCTGATCCACTTTTCCACCACAAAAAATTAGTGCTTCTTCCAAATTACCCTTAACTGCATTCATCAACGCATCACTAATGCAATATGGAGTCTGCGCCGGTTTACAAGGTGTAACACATCCCCGGCAATGTTTTGTAGGGACTCTTTCTCCGCCCATAACCCGTTCCATAAAAGAATTCTTAATGGCACGTCCCGGCATTCCTACGGGACTTTTTACAATGACAATATCTTCTTTTGTTGCATTCACATACGCCTCTTTAAAGCGGATATCTGCATCGCATTCCTTTGTTGCCACAAAACGGGAGGCCACTTGGACGCCGTCCGCTCCTAAATCAAAACAATGCTTCACATCTTCTCTTGTGGCAATTCCTCCTGCAAGAATCACAGGAATATGCTTTTGGTATTTTTCTTCATATTGTTTTACTGCATCCATAATTCCAACAATTTCATTATCATAATTTAAATCTTCAATATGCTCTAACTCATCATATTTAAATCCAAGATGTCCCCCTGCAAGTGGTCCTTCAATCACCACTGCATCCGGCACTCTTTTCTCTTTTTTGTCCCACATCTTTAAAATGACGTTGGTTGCTTTTATGGATGATACAATAGGGGCAATCTTTGTAGTAGAACCTTTTACTAAAGTTGGTAAATCCATAGGCAGGCCGGCACCGGAAATAATCAAATCTACTTTTGCTTCTACCGCAGCTTTTACATATTCTGCATAATTTCTGGTTGCAACCATAATATTAATTCCGATGATTCCGCCTTTCGCAATCTCCTTAGCCTTCCTTACATGTTTCCCAATGGCACGAAGATTGGCCCGTTCCGCATTCTCATCATAATCTTCTTCCAAATATCCAAGCTGTGCCGCAGAAATGACTCCGATTCCGCCTTCTAAGGCTACGGCCCCTGCCAGATTACAAGCAGAAATGCCGACACCCATTCCACCTTGAATAATTGGAATTTTTGCGACCAAGTCGCCTATTACCAAAGGTTTCATACTTTTCCTCCTAGTCAAAAAACAAATTCTTCGACTTCTGCCAAAACCATTTCGGTTAAGGTTCTAACGCACCTGACAACAAAATGGTTTCTGAAGGCAAATTCTTACGCAATGGCTACTGTAAGTTCTGCTTCTACAACCAATTTGTCTTCCACATAAGCCTTTGCTTCACAAATTCCAATCGGTCCTTTTGCCTTTACTACTTCGATTTTTAATGTTAATACATCTCCAGGAACTACTTTTCCTCTAAATCTTGCCTTATTAATTCCACCGAAGTATGCTGTCTTTCCGGCAAATTTTTCATCAGACAAAACGCAGACACAACCTACTTGTGCCAAAGCTTCAATAATTAATACTCCCGGCATCACCGGTTCCTTTGGGAAATGTCCTGCAAAATATGGTTCATTATAAGAAACACATTTTCTACCTACAGCGCTTTTTCCCACTTCCATTTCCTCGATACGGTCGATTAGTAAAAACGGAGAACGATGAGGAATTCTGTCCATTATTTCCTTAATATCTAGCATTTTTTATTCCTCCGTATATTTCTTAATCAATAAGCTGGCATTGTGACCACCGAAACCTAGAGAATTACTTAATGCGTAATTTACTTCTTTTTCTACCGCTTCTTTTGTATAATTCAAATCACACTCTTCATCTGGAACCTGATACCCTACCGTAGCATGGATAAAGTTTTCCATAACGGATTTTACACAGACAATAAATTCAATGGCTCCGGCTGCACCTAAAGCATGTCCAATCATGGATTTGGTAGAATTTATATTTAATTTATATGCATGATCTCCAAAGCTCTTCTTAATTGCCATGGTTTCAAATAAATCATTATGATGTGTGCTGGTTCCATGGGCATTGATATAATCTACCTGTTCCGGTTTAATTCCCGCTTCATTGATAGCAAAAGTCATAGCTCTGGCTGCACCGTTTCCATCCGGAGCCGGTGAAGTGATGTGGTAAGCATCGCAAGTAGCACCGTATCCCACTACTTCTGCTAAAATCTTTGCTCCTCTTGCCTTAGCGTGTTCTAATTCTTCTAAAATAACCACGCCAGCACCTTCGCCCATAACAAATCCGTTTCTTTCTTTATCAAAAGGAATGGATGCTCTCTTTGGATCTTCAGAAGAAGAAAGTGCAGTTAATGCTGCAAAACCTGCCACACCAAGTTCTGTTATGGCTGCTTCCGCACCACCGGCTGCCATAATATCTGCTTCATTACACTGAATGGAACGGAAAGCTTCACCAATGGAATGTGCACCGGTTGCACAGGCAGTTACTACATTAATATTCTTACCCTGTAAACCAAACTGAATGGCAACATTACCGGCTGCCATGTTTGAAATCATGGTTGGAATGGTCATTGGAGATACTCTGTTTGGTCCTTTTTCTAACAATTTCTTGTCTTCTCTTTCCATAACTCCCAAAGCACCAATACCGGAACCAATCGCAGCACCAAAACGTGTCATATCTTCTTTTTCTAAATCTAAACCGGAATCATCAATGGCCTGTTTTGTAGCTGCAACTGCAAACTGACAAAATTCTGCCATTCTCTTTGCAGTTTTGGGATCCATATATTCTTTCGGATCAAAGTCATCAATCGTACCAGCTACCTTAGCCTTATAATCTGTCGTATCGAATTTATCAATTAATTTAATTCCACAAGTTCCTTTTTTTACATTTTCCCAAAAAGTATCCACTGTGGTACCAATGGCTGTTACTGCTCCTAAACCTGTTACTACTACTCTTCTCATTAAATCATACCTCCATTTACATTAATAACCTGACCTGTAATATATCCGGCATGGTCGGATGCCAGGAAAGCTGCACATTCTGCAATATCTTTGGTTTCGCCCATCTTTTTCAGTGGAATCGTAGATAAAATCTGTTCTTTTACAGTGTCAGACAATACATCCGTCATTTCTGTCTTAATAAATCCAGGAGCAATGGCATTTACAGTAACGTTACGGGCTGCAATTTCTTTTGCCAAAGACTTGGTCATACCTATGATACCGGCTTTTGATGCCGCATAATTAACTTGTCCTGCATTTCCTTGAACTCCTACTACTGAGGACATATTTATAATTCTTCCGCTTCTTTGTTTCATCATAATCTTAGAAGCATGCTTCATTCCGTTAAACGTACCCTTTAAGTTTACATCAATTACTTTATCGAAATCTTCCTCTTTCATGCCCATAAGCAGGGTATCTTTCGTAATTCCTGCATTATTCACCAAAATGTCCAAACGTCCAAACGTATTTACTGCCTCATCCATTAATTCTTTTGCTTCTTCAAAATCTGCCACGTTTTTCTGGATTGCAATGGCTTCTCCACCGGCAGCTTTAATTTCTGCTACTACTTCTTCTGCTTTTTCTTTTGATCCATTATAATTTATTACCACTTTTGCACCGTATTTTGCAAAAGTTCTTGCGATTTCTGCACCAATTCCGCGGCTTGCACCTGTAATTACTGCTACTTTATCCTTTAACATCATCTTCCTCCACTTCGAAAATCTAACTCCAATATCATCATCTGAATTACGCTTCCTTGCACAAGACCTTCTAGTTTAATTTCCTGCGATTTCTTTTAACTTATCCAGATCCTCGACTTTTTCAATGTTAATCACGGTTACACTTCTGTCTACCTTCTTAATAAAGCCTGCAATGGTCTTAGATGGTCCGATTTCAACAAAAGTATCTACTCCGTCTGCAATCATTTTTTCAATGGTTTGCTGCATCTTTACAGAAGAATATACCTGGATACCTAACAAATCTTTAATTTCTTCTTTTTTAGTTACATAATCAGCGGTAGCATTTGCAATGTATGGAATCTTAATTTCTTCCAACTGTACATCCTTTAACACTTCTAATAACTTTTCTCCTGCCGGCTTTAACAATGGAGAATGGAATGGACCGCTAACCTTAAGTGGTACTACTCTCTTTGCACCAGCTGCCGAAAGTGCTTCTCCTGCTTTTGCAACTGCTCCGGTTTCTCCTGTAATAACAATCTGTCCCGGGCAATTATAATTTGCAATGGAAACTTCTCCATCAATTCCGGCAAGTACTTCTTCGATTTTTTCTTTTTCCATAGCCAAAACTGCTGACATGGCGCCTTCTCCTGCAGGAACCGTTCCCTGCATTAACTTTCCTCTTTCTCTTACCACTCTGATGGCATCTTCTGCTGACATAGCGCCGGAAGCAACCAATGCTGCATATTCACCAAGACTTAATCCGGCACAAACATCCGGCTTTACTCCTGATTTTTCTACCTGTTTTAAAATCGCAACACAGGCGGTTACTAATGCCGGTTGTGTAAATTCTGTGATATGAATGTCTTCATTTTCTTCAAAACAGATATGTAGCAAATCGAAATCTAATACTTCATTTGCTTTATCAAAAATTTCCTTACTATCTTCAAAAGTATCATAAAAATCCTTTGCCATTCCTACACACTGGGCACCTTGTCCCGGAAACATAAATGCTATCTTTCCCATATTCATCCTCCATAAATAAACTTCTTATCACTATTCACAACCAGTCAAAAAAAACATCAACCAGCAATGACATAAACTTCTTTTATCATAACATATCTTCTACTATAAAGTAAAACAAAATCTTTACAATCTGATACAAAAATCATTCGTTAGTTACTGTTCACAGTGGAACAGTATCAATCATTACTCTATTATACCTATTCACACCTCAACAGGAACAATCATTACTCTATTATACCTATTCACACCCCAACAGAAACACTGTATTACATTTCAAACATAAAAATAATAAAAACGCTCACAAACAGATCAGCCGCCTTGGGGATTTCATATCAATTTTCCTTGCAACTACATTACTTGAAAATTATTTTGATAATCAAAGTAATTTTCAAGAAAGAAATATCCGGAGTATTCCATACGAAAGCTCCGGATATTTTATCTTAGGCTTCTACACCTTTCGCCTTTAAGTACTCTACTACATCATTTACAGTATTGATGTTAGCTAAATCATCTGCTGGGATTTCTACATCAAATTCGTCTTCTAAAGCCATTACTAATTCGAACAAATCTAATGAATCAGCTCCTAAATCATCCTTGAAAGAAGTGTTTAATTCTACTTCTTCTGCATCTACGCTTAAACGTTCAGCGACAATTTCTTTTAATTTTTCTAACATAATTTAATCTCCTTTAAAATAATGAATCTGTTTGATATTCAAAATATACTATGTATTCAGATTTCTGTCAAGGTAAATTTACTCTTTTTTATCTACAACAGATTTTCCGCGCCAGCCACCTCGCAACCAGCGAACATACACAATAATGCCTCTTAAACATTCGTCCATGGCCATGGCAATCCATACCCCTACCAAGCCAAGGCCGCAAACTTTCCCTAAGAGAAAGCTAAACAACACGGACACGAACCACATGGAACCCATGCCTAAATAGGTTGGAAATTTAATGTCTCCTGCCGCCCGCATGCTCTGTATGATCACCAGATTTGCGGTACGCCCGATTTCCAGCACGATTCCCACTGCCAGTATCTTATGTCCGAGCTTGATAATTTCAGCATTTTCCGTAAAAAACGGAAAGGTAAAATCACTAATCAAAAAGCTGATGACAGCAATGGACACAGAGATTACAAGGGAAGAACCAAGGGATTTTAATACCCTCTTATATGCAGCATCCTCTTTTTTTGCCCCTACCAGATGACCGGTAATGATCATGGTGGCCTGGGCAACAGAAACAGAGTACAAATAAGAGAAGTTTGAAATCGTGGAGGCATATATTTTGGTATTCGTAGCTACCAACCCCATAGTATTTACAATGGACATAATCAAAAGCTGTGAAATACTATAAGATATGCTTTCTCCGGCAGTAGGTATTCCAATGGAAACCATTTTCTTTAGGGTTTCTTTTGGGAATGGTCTTAAATATTTTGTAGATATCTGACCTTCTACTTTTTTATGGAAGAAAACAATCACAATCCCAAGGGCAATGACACGGCTTACCACACTGGAAATTGCTACACCTTTTACCCCATAATTTAAAAATTTCAGTGGTCCATACAAAAAACAGTAGTTTCCAACAATATTAACCACATTTACAGCCAGGGAAGTATACATTCCCACCTGTGTCAAACCATTACTTCGTAAAATCTGGCTAAACACACTGAAGATTGCCTGCAGAAAGATAAAACCGCCTAACAGCTGCAGGTAAATCTTAGCCTCTGGAATCAGCTGCTCCTCTAGCTGCATCAATCGGAAAATCGGTTCGCTAAAAATAAAAATAATCAGACTGATAAAAACGCTTAATATCAGATTTACAAAAATCGCTACAGAATAAATTTCACTGATTTTATTAATGAGTTTTGCACCTAAGTATTGTGCAACAATCACACCGGTAGCACCTGCAATAATATTAAACATCAAGGTTAGAAGATTCAGAATCTGATTGGCATTTCCTACTGCTGTAGGTGCCGTTTCTGAGTATTTTCCTAACATCAGGGTATCTACACTTCCGATTAGTATTGCCAGAAAGGCTTCCACAAAAATCGGCCATCCAAGCTTAAATACAGAAGTCTTTTCATTGATTTCTATACCTTTTTTCACTGCCTGTGCCACTTAAACCCACCTTCTTTCTTTTTTACTAAATTCATTTTCCTCTACCCCTCATAAAAACATTCAATCAAACCTCTTATGTAACTATTTTCATAATAACCGGCCACCCTTAATCTCCGGCCTTGTAATTCCATTATTTATAGCTGTTACATACCTTTTTAGTCTTCAATTTCATGAATAAAGATACCACTTCTTAATTTCGGTTCAAACCAGGTAGACTTTGGTGGCATTAATCTTCCTGCATCTGCCACTGCAAACAACTCACTGATGGAAGTTGGGTACATAGAGAAAGCTAATTTCATGTCGCTTTGGGCTCTTTTTTCCAATTCCTTAAGTCCACGGATTCCTCCTACGAAATCGATCCTCTTATCTGTTTTCGGATCTTTGATTCCTAGTACCGGGTCTAATAAATAATTCTGCAAAATAGCTACATCAAGTCCATCCACCGGATCTTTGGAACAAAGTTCTGGTTTTGCAGTTAGTAAATACCATTTTCCTTCCAAATACATTCCAAACGTACCTTTTTGAGCAGGAGAAACTGCCTCTTCTTTTTCTTCTACCGTGAAGTTTTGAGAGATAACATCAAAAAATTCTTCTTTGGTATAGCCATTTAAGTCCTTCACCACGCGGTTATAATCCATAATCATAAGCTGTTCGTCCGGGAACAAAACAGACAGGAAATAATTAAATTCTTCTGTGCCATTATAGTCCTTATGTGCTTCCCTTCGCTTTAAACCTACCTTTACGGCGGAAGCTGCTCTGTGGTGTCCGTCTGCAATATAGATTTCAGAAATACCGCTAAAAGCAGTCTGTATGTTTGTTATACTTTCCTTTTCTGAGATCTTCCATACTCTGTGGCCAATTCCATCTTCTGAAACAAAATCATATAATGGTGCTGTTTCCTGTGCCTTTGCCACTTCCTTATTAATTACTTCATTGGCACGGTAGGCAAGGAAAATAGGACCTGTCTGGGCCTTCATGGTATCTACGTGACGAATACGGTCTACTTCCTTATCCGCTCTGGTATTCTCGTGTTTCTTGATTACCTCGCCTACATAGTCATCAATGGAGGCGCAGGCAACTAAACCCGTCTGGCTTCTTCCATTCATGGTCAGTTCATAAATGTAGTATGATTCTTCATTATCTTTTTCGTACACACCTTTTTTTAGCATTTCTTCGTAAAGTTCTCTTGCTTTTAAATAAACTTCGTCTGCATAAGTATCTACGCTGTCATCGAAATTCGTTTCTGCACGGTCGATTCTTAAAAAAGACAAAGGGGCATTGGAGACTACTTCTTTTGCTTCCTTACGGTTATATACATCATATGGAAGTGCTGCTACCTGGTCTGCGACTTCCTTATTTGGTCTTACACATAAAAATGGTTTTACTTTTGACATTGTTTTCTCCTTTGCAGATTTTCTTTTTGGTTAGTTGCAAAACTTTAGTGTATGAACGTGATGTAAAAGAATCAAAACATCGCAGGTACACTTTCGCTGCGTTCGACTCGTAGCGGTACTAAATTCGCGACAAGTCGCTCATTAAGTGCCGACGGCCGAACTAGCACCTGCTTATGTATTTGTTTCTTTTACATCACTTAATATACGCTTTGGATGGTTTTGCAATTATCTGTTGTTGATTTTCACCTCTTAATGTACATTTGGGGTGGGTTTTTAATTATCTATTTAGTTCTGGTTGAATTTTTCTACGTGGGACTGAATCAGGGCTTCATCATCAAAGTAATTAATCTTCATGGCAGCTCTTACCTCATCTAAAGTCTTGGCTGCTTCTGCCCTTGCAACCTCGCTTCCCTTTTTTAGCATTTCGTAGACTGCCGGGATGTTCTGTTCGTATTCTTTTCTACGTAAACGAATCGGTTCTAGGAATTCTTCTAAAACAGCATTTAAGAAACGTTTTACCTTCACATCTCCTAAGCCACCTCTTTGGTAATGGTCTTTTAATTCCTGTAAATTCTTATATTCTGGTAAATAGCGTTCAAAGTGTTCATCTAAAGCAAAAGCATCCAGATAAGTGAACACCGCATTTCCTTCTAAACTTCCCGGATCTTCTATCTTAATATGGTTCGGATCCGTAAACATTGCCATAACCTTTTTCTTTACTTCTTCTTTGGTATCGGATAAGTAGATACAATTTCCCAAAGATTTGCTCATCTTAGCCTTTCCGTCAGTTCCCGGAAGACGCATGCAAACCTGGTTCTTTGGCAATAAAATTTCCGGTTCTACTAGAACTTCGTCATATACGGAATTAAATTTACGTACGATTTCTTTCGTTTGTTCCAGCATTGGCAACTGGTCTTCTCCTACCGGTACCGTAGTGGCCTTAAAAGCAGTAATATCTGCAGCCTGACTAATTGGATAGGTAAAAAATCCCACAGGAATGCTGGTTTCAAAGTTTCTTAGCTGAATTTCTGATTTTACGGTAGGATTTCGTTGTAATCTGGATACTGTTACCAGATTCATATAGTAAAAGGATAATTCACAAAGTTCCGGCACCATCGACTGAATAAATAACGTAGATTTTTCCGGGTCCAATCCGCAGGCAAGGTAATCTAATGCTACTTCGATGATATTCTGGCGTATTTTTTCCGGATTGTCCGCATTATCTGTCAATGCCTGGGCATCCGCAATCATAATAAATATTTTTTCAAATTCTCCGGAATTTTGTAATTCTACTCTTCTCTTCAATGAACCTACATAATGTCCTAAATGCAGTCTTCCTGTCGGTCTGTCACCGGTTAATATTACTTTTCCCATCTCTTCCTCCATTAAGAACGGTAATCTCCGTTTATTTTTACATAATCATAGGTTAAATCGCAACCCCAGGCCTTGGCACATGCTTCTCCCTGATTTAAATCAATGTCGATAAAGATTTCTTCTTCTCCTAATACCACCTTCGCCTCTTCTTCTGAGAAATCGACTCCGGCTCCATTTTCGCAGACATGGATTCTACCCTTGGCAGATGCAATGTCCACTGCAACTTTATCAATGTCAAATTCTGCTTCTGCATAACCAATGGCACATAAAATTCTTCCCCAGTTGGCATCTTCCCCGAACATAGCACATTTAAGGAGTGGGGAACGAATGACGCTTTTGGCAACGATAATGGCGGTATCTAAATCTTTGGCGCCTTTACAGGTACATTCCAACATCTTAGTTGCCCCTTCTCCATCCTTTGCAAGCATCTTTGTCATATTCATAAGAACAAGGTATAATCCTTGCTTAAATACTTCGTAATCTTCGCCTTCTGCTTTGATTTCAGTGTTTTCAGAAAGACCATTTGCCATAATACTAACCATATCATTGGTAGAGGTATCTCCATCCACACTTAGGCAGTTATAAGTCACCTTTACCACATCACTTAGTGCTTTCTTTAACATTTCGCTGGAAATGGCAACGTCTGTAGTTACGAAATTTAAAGTAGTGGCCATGTTTGGATGAATCATTCCGCTTCCCTTTGCCATACCACCGATGGTACAGGTTTTGCCGGCTAATTCAAAGGTAACTGCTACTTCTTTTTTTATAGTGTCTGTCGTCATAATGGCATTGGCTGCCTTATCATGGCCTTCGCGGCTTAGTCCTGCTGCCAGTTCTTTCACATGGTCGGCAATTGGCTCGATAGGAAGTCTTTGACCAATAACACCGGTAGAAGCTACAATGACTTCTTCTTTCGCAATTCCTAATTCTTTCGCAATCAGTTCACACATCTTGTCCGCTTTTTCCTCGCCATCTGCATTGCAGGTATTGGCATTCTTACTATTGGCAATTACGGCTCTTGCCTTTCCGCCGGTAGCCTCTAAATTCTTCTTTGTAACAAGAATTGGTGCTCCTTTTACTTTATTGGTGGTATAAACTGCTGCCGCCTGGCACTGGGTCTCGCTAAAAACCACTGCCAAATCATTTTTTGCTTTGTCCTTATTTAGTCCACAATTTAAGCCATTTGCCAAAAAGCCTTTGGCCGCACAGACTCCACCTTCTACATATGTGTATCCCTGTTCCTTCATATCTATCATTCCTTCCTTTTAAAAAAGAGGCAAAGATATCACTACCTTTACCTCCCTGCTTATCTTTCGACCATTCGTTGCCGTCCACACATAAATAGCAGCAACTATTCTTCGTCCTCTGAATCCATAGCGTTGAACTCTTCTTCATCTAACATTTCATCAAAAGCGTCTGCTACGATTTCGAATTCTTCATCTTCTTCGATGTTTTCAAGGACCGGTTCTCCTTCTTCGTTAATGGTATAACGATAGAAGAATAACTCCCCTTCTTCATTCTCCAACTGATCTACTGGCATTAAAGCAATATAATCCTTATCATTTGCCGGGAAAGTGGCAATAATCGCACATTCTAATTCTTCGTCACCATCTAATAAAAGTGTAATTGTTCCATCAAATTCCATATTGTCGCTCATAAGTCCCTCCATATCTTGATTCGCTCTTCTTTTACTACCTCATTTTTGTGGTAGAAAGTTAGCACTCTGAATCCGGTTATTCCATTAGTATCCGGATCGTAACAAAACTTTTTTTGAAATACTTTTTCATTGTACTACATGGTACTTAAAAAAGCAAGGTTATGATGTGATTTTTATGTTACTGCTGGAATTTACTCTTTCATACGGAATTTACTTTTACAAGTTTGCTTTTATGTTACTGCTCAGGTCTACCCGTTAAAATATTCCAGCACAAACTTTTTACACACTCCATTTTCAAATACCACCTGCAAGGTTTCTTTTTCAATTAGTGTGACAACCCCTTCGCCATACTTTTTATGCCTTACCTTATCTCCCACCTTCCACTCTCTTCTCGGGATGGATAACTCTTTGATGAATCTTGAACTTTTTGCCTCTTTTTCATATCGTTCTTCCGGTATAAAACAATGCAGTTCATCTTTCGCCCTGGTAACTGCAACATAAAACAATCTTCTTTCTTCCTCGATTTCTTCTGCAGTCTGGGATTTAGAGTGAGGACAAATTTCCTCATTGCAATCCATAATAAAAACTACCTGAAATTCCAGTCCTTTTGCCCTATGCATTGTGGATAACGTAACCTGATTTTCTTTTTTATCCACATTGTTGCGGTAATCTTCCTGCTCTTCCCGGACTTTTTCAATATGGGCAAACCATGCGTCAATACTTTCGGATTCCCTTGCACTTTCTAATAACTGATCCAGTATCTCCAGCAAATCTTCTTCCTTGATTTTTCGTTCTTTTGCATACTCTTTCAAATAGGACTCATATCCTACTATCTTTTTTATATACTGCATGGCGCTGAAGGCATCCATTTTTTTTATAATGTTCAAGTCCGTCATCATATCCCTAAGATTTTTACCAATCCACGGTTTTTCATCGTTTCGTCCAATAATTTCTGAAATATCTACCTGTTCTGAATCAAATAAATTTCTACTGATGTAGCGTTTAGGCCTATTTACAATGGAAAGCCAGTTTTTTCGCTCACGGTTTCCCTTTGCCACTTTAAAATAAGCAATCATATCCCTGGCAATCCAATGCTCATATAAATCACTGACATAATCCTGTACATAAAAAGGAATGTTATATTCCATAAGCTTTTCCACCAAAAATCTTGGTTGCTGGTTGGTTCGATATAATACCGCCATTTCCTTGTAGGGAACTCCTTTTTGGGAATATGCCCTGATTTCCTTAATGATCTCTTCATTCTGCTGTCTTACATTTTTTACTTTATGGAAGAACACTGCCCCTTTTTCCGGACGGACTCCTTCCATCTGTTTTTCCATACGAATCAGATTATGGGAAATTAAATTTTTTCCATGTTCAATGATGACAGAACCACTACGATAGTTCTCATTTAGTATTACTTTATTACAATCTTCATAATCTTCTTCAAAGGAAAGCATCAATTCCGGTTTCGAACCCCGGAATCCGTAAATAGACTGATCATCATCTCCCACTACAAAAAGATTCTTATGAGGGGCGGCTAGCATTTTTATGATACGGTACTGCAATGGATTAATATCTTGAAACTCATCAATCATAATGTATTCAAACCGGTTCTGCCACATGTTCAGAATGTCTTTTCGCTCCAAAAACAATTCATAGCAATAAACCTGCATATCATCAAAATCCAGTTTCCGATTTTGGTATAAATAATTCTGATAAGTTTCATAGATTTCACAAAATTCTTCCCGACTTACGCAGGCTGGTTCATACTCTTGTATCGGGATATATTGGTTCTTAACCAAACCAATTTCCAAAAGAATGTCCTCCACCATCCGTTCTTCATCTTCCACTTCCAGTTCCATTCTTCCGATGCATTCTCTGATCAGTCGTCTTCGTTCCTCTTCTTTAATAATGTCTGCTGCCGTATAATGGTATGCCCATCGTAACACCTGAAAGAAAATGGCATGAAACGTAGAGAAAGTCACCCCTAGGGTTTCTCCCTCTTGCTTTATAAATCGTTCTTCCATTTCTTTTGCTGCTGCTTTGGTAAAGGTAATTACCAGAATTTTCGAAGGCGAAACACCTTGTTCTTTGATGAGATATGCAGTTCTTCCGGTGATTACCGTGGTTTTTCCGGAACCCGGTGCCGCTGCAACAAGACAAGGGCCACCCATATGGGTGACCGCTTTTATCTGTGAATGACTAAACATAAAATTCTTCCTTAAGCATTCAATGCTTTCTCAAGCATTGCTAATCCGGTTTCGATTCTCTTTAGAGACTCTTCTTTTCCGATAATCTCCATAATTTCAAATGCTCCACCAGGGGTTGACTGTTTTCCGCTGACTGCGGTACGGATTGGCCATAATCCGGTACCATTTTTGATTTCTTTCTTGGCAATGTAATCCATTAATAAGTCGTGTAAACTTTGTACATCAAATTTATCGAAATTCTTTAATAATTCATATTCTTCTTTTAAGATTTCGTATGCATTTTCTGTGTTGGTTTTCATTTTCTTATGGGTGTACATAGCTACATCGTATTCCGGTAATTCTTCAAAGAAATCTACTAATTCCTTACAATCCGGAAGTACTTCGATTCGGGATTGTACCAGCTGCGCCACTTTCTTCAAATCATAATCCTTTGTAATGACTTCTTTTAAGTATGGAAGTGCCATTTCATAGAATTGATCCGGGTCTAATTTCTTAATATATTCCCCATTCATCCATTTTAACTTGGTCATGTCAAAGACTGCCGGTGCCTTACCAATACGGCGGTAATCAAAGGCTTGTTCTAATTCTTTTAAAGTAAAGAATTCTTCTTCGCCGCTTGGACTCCATCCAAGTAACGCTACGAAGTTTACGATGGCTTCCGGTAAAAATCCCTGTTCAATTAAGTCTTCGTAAGAAGCATGTCCACTTCTCTTACTTAATTTTTTATGTTCTTCATTGGTGATGGTAGGACAGTGAACGTATACCGGTACTTCCCATCCAAATGCCTGATACAGACGGTTATACTTTGGAGAAGAAGAAAGGTATTCATTTCCACGCACTACATGGGTAATTTCCATTAAGTGGTCATCCACTACATTAGCAAAATTATAAGTTGGATATCCGTCGGACTTAATCAATACCATGTCATCTAATTCGCTGTTATCTACAGAAATTTCTCCATAAATTTCATCTGTAAAGGATGTAGTTCCTTCTGTAGGATTGTTCTGACGAATAACGTATGGAACTCCGGCTTTTAACTTTTCTTCTACTTCTTCTTTGGAAAGACTTAAGCAGTGCTTGTCGTATTTGGTAATTTCTTTTCCTTCTACCACTTCACTCTTTAAGGATTCTAAACGTTCCTGATCACAGAAACAGTAATAGGCTTCTCCCTTTTCTACCAGTTCCTTGGCATATTTTAAGTAAATGCCCTGGGCTTGTCTTTCACTTTGTACATAAGGTCCATATCCCTTATCCTTGTCCGGACCTTCATCATGAATCAGTCCTGTTCCTGCCATAGTACGGTAAATGATATCTACTGCACCTTCCACATATCTTTCCTGGTCAGTATCTTCAATACGGATTAAAAAATCTCCGTCTTCGTGTTTTGCAATCAAATATGCGTACAATGCGGTTCTTAAATTACCAACGTGCATTCTTCCTGTTGGACTAGGGGCAAATCTGGTTCTAATCTTGCTCATGATATGACTCCTTTTTTATATTTAAATCATTTAGGTAATTGCGAAACTATAATATTTTATATGAAAGTGATGTAAAAGAAACAAAACTACGCAGGCACGCTTTCGCTGCGTTCAGTTCGTAGCGGTACTAAATTCGCAACAAGCCGCTCATTAAGTACCGACGGCTGAACAAGCACCTGCTTATGTATTTGTTTCTTTTTCATCAGTCAACGTATGTTTTTGATAGTTTCACAATTGCCTGTCTTATAGGATTTCCTGAATCCAACCTTGTGGCGCTTCGATTCTTCCCATCTGGATTCCGGTTAAAGTTTCGTATAATTTCTTGGTAATTGGTCCCATTTCCTTTTCAGAGTCCTTAAAGATAATCTCTGTTCCATGGTCTACGACCTTACCTACCGGTGAAATAACCGCTGCAGTTCCACAAAGACCACATTCTGCAAAATCCTTTAATTCGTCTTTGCTTACCTTGCGTTGTTCTACTTCTAAACCTAAATATTCCTTAGCAACGATCATTAAGGAACGACGGGTAATAGAAGGTAAAATGGTATCGGATTCCGGAGTTACTACCTTACCGTCTTTGGTTACGAAAAGGAAGTTTGCTCCACCTGTTTCTTCTACATAAGTTCTGGTAGCAGAATCTAAATACATATTTTCATCAAAGCCTAAGTTATGAGCTTCTACAATGTTAGATAAACTCATGGCATAGTTAAGACCTGCCTTGATATGACCGGTTCCGTGTGGGGCTGCTCTATCCATATCAGAAATACGAATAGTTAAAGATTTTACACCACCTTTAAAGTATGGTCCTACCGGTGTAGTGAAAATTCTAAACTGATATTCCTGTGCCGGTTTTACACCGATAACAGGGCTGCTTCCGAACATATATGGACGCACATATAAAGTAGCTCCGGAACCATATGGTGGAACATAAGCTGCATTTGCCTTAATGGTTTCCTTTACTGCTTCTACAAATTTATCTTCCGGAAATACCGGCATCTCAAGTTTACGACAAGAATCTGCCATACGGGACGCATTTAAGTCCGGACGGAACGTCACGATACGGCCATCTTCTGTGGTATATGCCTTTAAACCTTCAAAACAAGTCTGTGCATATTGAAGAACACCGGCACATTCGCTGATAACCACTTTATCATCTTCAGTAAGGACACCTTCATCCCATGCACCATCTTTATAATTCGCAACAAATCTCTTATCTGTCTTACAGTATCCAAAACCGAGGTTTGCCCAATCAATATTTTTCTTTTCCATATTATCTGCCATCCCTTCATAGAAACAATTATTACTGTTCTCTTTTGAACAATCGTTTTTCTTTTCATCTTACCTCGTTCGTTAAAAAATGTCAACGTAGGAATCAAAAAAAGACAAACTGTAAAATAATCTCATATTGTTTACAAATATTTATAACACGAGTAGTAGGAGGTGATTACCACCTCCTACTCGATTGTATCATCCTATCAGCACCTGTTTTCCTTTAAAAGCAAAACCGTACTTTCTTATCTTTTCCTTTGAAATCCCCTTAGCAATAAGGTTTGCTTCGTATTGTTTCTCTTCGATTTGGGCTAGGGCAAGAGATAGCGTTTCTTCCATGCTTTTTTCTTCTTCCGGGTCGTGAACCTTAAATTCCAGAATATAAGCATTTTTATTCTTATCCCTTGGTTCTAGCATAACATCGTATCTTCCATATCCACTTTCCCGATTGGATGTTACCACATAATCCTCACTCATATCTACCAGTAACCCTAATACAAAACCATGGTAAAACCGTTCCGGCTCATCTCCTAAGACTCCTTTTCCGGTATCGAAATAGCTAAAG
>JBGVLX010000018.1:0-12013 GCA_045124495.1 Lachnospiraceae bacterium | reverse complement strand
ATAAGCAGGCGCTTGTTCGGCCGTCGGTACTTAATGAGCGACTTGTCGCGAATTTAGTACCGCTACGAGCCGAACGCAGCGAAAGCGTGCCTGCATTGTTTTGTTGCTTTTGAATCACTTTCACATAAAATATTGTAGTTTCGTAATCACCTAATAGATCAGATAAAGATCTACCTTTTGAATCACGTCTCACTTTTAGGATAATATTGATCCAAAATCTTTGTATCAACACGGTCTAATTCTTCTCTTGGAAGAATATGAAGTAGTTTCCATCCTAAATCAAGAGTCTGAATCATGTTGCGGTTCTCAATGACAGACTGACACACAAATTCCTTTTCAAAAGCCTCTCCAAAAGCAAGGTATTTTTTATCAATTGGAGACAATTCATCTTCACCGATAACAGATGCCAATGCACGGGCTTCTCCTACCTTTGCATAGGAAGAGAAAAGCTGGTTTGCTAGATCCTGATGATCCTCTCGGGTAAATCCTTTTCCGATACCATCCTTCATCAGTCTTGATAAAGATGGTAATACATTGATTGGAGGATAAACCGCTTTTTGATGTAAGGAACGTTCCAAAACAATCTGTCCTTCTGTAATGTATCCCGTTAAGTCAGGGATTGGGTGAGTAATATCATCGTTTGGCATAGATAAAATCGGAATCTGGGTAACAGAACCATTTTTACCTGCCACAATGCCTGCACGCTCATAAATGGTGGCCAGTTCACTGTATAAATATCCGGGATAACCCTTTCTTGATGGAATTTCTCCTTTTGAAGAAGAAACTTCACGCATGGCTTCCGCAAAAGAAGTCATATCTGTTAAGATTACCAGGATGTGCATGCCTTTTTCAAAAGCAAGGTATTCTGCCGCAGTCAAAGCAACCTTTGGCGTAATCAGTCTTTCTACCACAGGGTCGTTGGCAAGATTTAAATACATGACAACGTGATCCATGGCACCACTTTCTTCAAAAGTACGTTTAAAAAAGTCAGCTACATCATATTTTACACCCATGGCAGCAAACACAATGGCAAAGTCTTCATCGGAATTATCTCCTAAGGAAGCCTGTTTTACGATTTGGGCTGCCAGCTGGTCGTGTGGAAGACCATTTCCGGAGAAAATAGGAAGTTTCTGGCCACGAATCAGGGTAGTTAAACCATCAATGGCAGAAATACCGGTATGAATATAATTTCTTGGATATTCTCTTGCCACAGGATTTAAAGGTTTTCCGTTTACGTTGACCCGCTGTTCCGGTACGATAGGACTAAGTCCATCTAAGGGTTGCCCGATTCCGTTAAATACACGGCCTAAAATGTCCGGAGATAAATCCAGTTCCATAGGGTGTCCTGTCAGACGGCTCCTTGTATTATCAAGGGACATATTTTCTGTACCTTCAAATACCTGAACCACTGCTTTTTCATTATATAATTCTACAATACGTCCTAATTTTTTTTCCTTATTGTCTACCGTAATTTCCATAATCTCTTCAAAGGAAGCATTTTGGACGCCATCTAAGACCACCAAAGGTCCATTGATTTCATCAAGTCCTAAATATTCAATTGCCATAATATTCCTCCAATCTGAGAACGTTTATGTTCTCATTCATCCTTTTAACCCTCAATGATTCACGAAATATTATAAAAATCGTGAATCATCTTGATTAAATATACTGATTTTTTACGGTAGTGTAAAATTCATCAATCTGTTCTAAGTATCCATCTAATAATTGTAACTGGTCATTTGGTACGTCATATTTAATGGATGTGATTTTCTCGAAGATACCCTGTTCTCTTAATACGGAAATCGGTAAACTGTGGGAAATCAAATCCTTACACTTATCATTCAGATACAAAATAATCTGCATCATTTTTAGCTGTTTTTCCAAAGGTACATAAGTGTCGCTTGGATGGTAAGCATTTTGCTGTACAAAGCCTAAACGGATTACTTTCGCAATTTCAAGCACCAGTTTCTGGTCGTCCGGAAGTACATCGCTACCAATTAATTTTACGATTTCATTTAACTTACTTTCTTCATTTAAAAGAGCAAGAATCTGATTTCGGCAGGTGATAAAATCATCTCCAACGTTTTCCCGGTACCAAGGAGTAAGGTCTGTTAAATATTCGCTATAGCTGGTAAGCCAGTTAATAGCAGGAAAGTGTCTGGCATATGCTAAGGCTTTATCCAATGCCCAGAAACAACGCACGAAACGCTTGGTATTCTGAGTTACAGGTTCAGAAAAATCACCACCCTGTGGAGATACCGCACCAATGATGGAAACGGAACCTTTGGTATGGTTTAAGTTTTCCATATATCCTGCACGTTCATAAAACTTGGAAAGTCTGGAGGCAAGGTATGCCGGGAAACCTTCTTCTGCAGGCATTTCTTCCAAACGTCCGGAAAGTTCTCTTAAGGCCTCTGCCCAACGGGAAGTAGAGTCCGCCATAATGGCAACGTGGTATCCCATATCGCGGTAATATTCTGCCAAGGTGATACCGGTGTAAATACTTGCTTCTCTGGCAGCTACCGGCATGTTAGAGGTATTGGCAATCAAAGTAGTTCTTGCCATCAATGGATTTCCGGATTTCGGGTCCACCAGTTTTGAAAAGTCTTCCAAAACCTGAGTCATTTCATTTCCACGTTCTCCACATCCGATGTAAACGATAATATCTGCATCACACCATTTTGCCAGCTGATGCTGGGTCATGGTTTTACCGGTTCCGAATCCTCCTGGGATAGAAGCAGTACCACCCTTTGCAATTGGGAAAAGGGTATCTAAGATTCTCTGTCCGGTAATCAGTGGCATGGAAGCCGGGTAGCGGTTTTTCGTAGGTCTTGGAACACGAATCGGCCATTTTTGCATTAAGCCGATAGGATGTTCCACACCGGAAGCATCTGTAACAATGACTAAAGTATCCTTTAAAGTGTATTCTCCATTTGGAGCAACGAAAGTTACCGTACCGGAAATGTTTGGTGGCACCATGGATTTATGCACAATGGCAGTAGTTTCCACTGTAGTGGCAATGATGGTGCCGCCTTCTACGATTTCCCCTTCCTTTACTTTCAGGGTAACATCCCATTTCTTTTCCATATCCAAAGAATCCACGCTGATACCTCTGGCAATAAAAGCACCCTGGGAGTCCTTGATGCGGTCTAAAGGCCGTTCGATACCATCAAAAATATTACTGATGATACCAGGTCCAAGAGTGACACAGATGGCATCTCCTGTAGCCACCACTTCTTCTCCCGGTTTTAAACCTGTGGTTTCTTCAAAAACCTGAATGGTAGTAGTATCTTTCGTAAGGGCAATGACTTCCCCTACTAATTTTTCTTCCCCTACCAATACCATTTCAGACATCTTAAATCCGGTATTTCCCTTTAAGTAAATAACGGGGCCGTTAATACCATAAATGATTCCTTTCTTTAACATAAAAGTATCCCTCCGCTTTTTTGTTCTTTTTCTTCGGAAATCTTAGTGGCAAAGGATTCGTCGATTAAGATGTTCTTTTCCGTGATGATTGCACGGATACCACCAAAAAATTCTTCGGTACTAATGGTTATTGTTTTGCCTGATTTTTTCTCCAAAGCTTCTTTTAAAGAAGCGTCGGAAGGATCAATATAAATGGTAATTTCATTTCCATTGCTGAACTCCACGGCAGACTGAATCAGTTTTAAAAGGTAAGATTCGTATTCCGGAGTCTCTTTATAGGCAGATAATTTTGATTTTACCAGTTCAAAAAGTTTTTCAGAAAGCTCTTCTGTCTTTTTGGTAATGGTCATCTTTGACTCCAACATAGCCTGTGAAATGGCTTTATTCTTTTCACGTTCCAGTTTTGCGTACTGATATTCATACTCTGCGATGTTTCTCTTTTTGATTTCTTCTTCATGGATTTTAATTGCTTTATCGATATCCTGCTGATATTCCTGAATCAAGGCATCACCTTGTTTTGTAGCATCTTCGATAGCAGCCTGTGATATATTTTCCAGTTTTTCTTCTAGTGTCATGAGTTTACCTCCTGAATTATAGCTTTAATCCAATGGCTTCATTTACATAAGAAGTAATGAAGTCTGCCTTACGACCGGTACCATGGCGGTCAGGAATTTCTACGATGAGAGGTTGTTTCCGGTTTAGTTTTACATCATCAATGAGTTCAGGGAAAAGTCTGCTGAATTTTTCCGTCAGCAGGACAATTCCGATGGATTTATCGGAAAATGCACGGGTAAGTGCTTCCTTTAATTCCGCCTCTTCATGAACAACGGTTCCTTCAATTCCCACCAGTCTTAGTCCGGTGTAAGTATCTACATTGTCACTAATCAAGTACATACGCATAAATCTTCGCCATCCTTATAGTCTACCAAGAATCATGAAAGAGATAATCAATCCGTACAAACAAACACCTTCTGCAAGACCAACGTAAATTAAGGACTTACCTAATAAAGAAGAATCTTCGCTGATGGCACCAAGGGCAGCTGAAGCAGCAGAGGAAACGGCAATACCACCACCTACACAAGAAAGACCAACAGCAAGACCAGCAGCAAGGTATCCTAAACCAACGGCAGAACCGGCAGCTGTTGTTTCTTCTCCGGCTGCAAAAGCAGGAGTTGAGCTAAGCATTACAATTGAAGCCAAAATCATAGTGGAAAAGAAGAAAAATACATTGGTTGCAAGGGTCAGTTTATAACGCTTCTTCTGATCTTTTTCCTTATTCTTAGAAGAAAGAAGAAAACTTCCGAAAGGAATTACAATACTAAGTAATAATGCAACGATAAAAGTGATTTGTGTTAAAGTGTTCATGATAAATATCCTCCTAAAAAATAATTGTATAATAAAACCTCCATGATTCACGACATTGCTTGTTTTCAGGATTAAGGCCCTGAATCATTTCGGTAAATTTATGAATTTTCTTTTTTTACAAAAAATGGTTTAAATACCTTTCCGGTACCTTTATAGAAACGGCTGAACAATTCGTAGTATTCCAGACGAAGTACCTGAATACCTACAATCAGTCCTTCCATACCGCAGACAAACAGGTTACCAAGAACTACTACAAGCCAGTTTGGGGAACCACCGTTTTCGGCACCTGCAAGCATTAATACAACTTCCATCATTGCCGCATGGCTGACTGCAAAGGCACCAATACGGACGAAAGAAAGAGTATTGGAAAAATAGCTTAGCATAATTTCAAACAGTTCGAAAAATGTCTGAACGAAGAACATTCCCTTTTCTTTAGGGAAAATTTCTGCTTTCTTTTCAATGGCAGCCATAATCGGTTCCTTAAAGGCAATCATAATCAAAGGAATGACAAACATTACAACTAAAATGATGGTTGCAGGAAGTGGATTGCTGGTCATAAAAAGTACGATACAGAGTACCAGGGCACCATAAAATACCAGTCCTGCCACACCGTTTGCATCAAAAAAGATGCTCTCTATATCCCGGGCCTTCACCGCATTGATAATATGAAAAATCATGGTTAATAAAGTAAGTCCCATACCAAAGGCAATGGTAACAATAAATACGGTGTTTAAATTTCCAATCAATGGAATCTGTGTCATATGTTTCATAGGGCGTAACCATATGGCATCGATGACATCCTCGAATCCAAAAATACTTCCGAAGAGGAAACCAAAAATAGTGGAAAAGATACCGGCAAAACTTACCACAGCCGCAAGGTCCATTTTCTTGAATTTATAAAGCAAAAAGCCTGCCACTACAAGGAAAAGTCCCTGACCTACGTCTCCAAACATCACACCAAAAATAAAGGCATAGGAAATTGCAACGAAAATAGTCGGGTCAAATTCATTATAGGCTGGTATGCCATACATCCTAAGAAGTAATTCAAATGGCTTAAAGAATTTCGGATTCTTAAGTCTTGTTGGTGTAGTAGCAAAACGTTCCTTAAAATCGTCATCGACGAAATAAATCAAGTCCGCATCTTTGGAAGCTTCTTTTTCAAATTTTTCAAAATCCGATTTTCCCATCCAGCCACAAAGAATGTAAAATACCTGATTGTTTTCTTTGGTACAGGCTGCCAGCTTACGAACATCAAAGGTCTCGTTCAAGGTAGAAAGTGTTTTGTAAGCGGCAACTAAGTCCACCTGCTTGTTTTCTAAAATCGAAAGAATATTGTTTGAAATCAGTTCAATGGATTGATGTAAGGACGCTATTTTTTCTTTGATTTGTTCATAGGCCTCCACTGGTGTACCCTGGTATTCATCCGGGATATAAACACGTTCAAAATGCAGGGAAGAATAAATCGCATCGGTCTGGTCTCTTTGTGATGCCGGAAGGAAATAAACGCCCCACACATAGTCACCGTCGCTGTCGCATTCAAAGAAAATTGCATCATTATTTTCCATTACATATTTGCTAAAAGCCGAAAAATGTTCGTGAGGAATGCGTCCAAAACGGAACTTAATAAAACGAAAATCTAAAATTTTATTAATATCATATTGTAATTTACGGAAGGGTTCTATTTTATATAGTAATTCTTCTTGTTTTTGTTGTTCGGTTAAAAGTTCTTCTTTCTGAGTCTTTAATGATGTAATTTCAGCAGAAACATCCTCAAGAACTTTAAGACTTTCTTCTTTTGTTAGAGTTTTTGAAGTCTTTGTGGTATCTTTGATTTTCGAAATATAGTCTTTTAAGACAGTCACCTTATCTTTATAAGGATTCACTTCAACAAAAGGCTTTAAAGTAGTAACTCCACTTAACTCCAACATGGCATTTTCCAGGTGAATGTCATATTTCGTGAGATATCGCTCCACTGTCTGGTCAATGGTGTATTTGGGACCAGTCAGAGTAACGAAGGTCATTTTTTCAATCATAAATTTTGTCCTCCGTCTTTTAAGTATTCTAGGATTTCATTTGGCGGTAACTGGTAGCGGATACATTCAAGTGCAGTAGTCAGTGTATGAATTTCAACTGACTTCTGATATAGGAATTTTAATATGCAGGTTATGGAATACGGCGTTTTCCTGACCTGGGAAGCATGTATCCGGGATAAAATAATTTCACCGGCATTATCCAGATGGTTTGTAAATAACGGTAAATATTTGCCATAAGTCGTCTTTGCTAAAATATCATCCAGCTCCGCTATGGAAGAAGCTTCAATCAGACTTTTTAATTGTGACTTCTTTAAATGGGTACAAATCGGAATGATATGAGAATATATGGTTGAAGCCGGCATTTGAAAGAAACGTTTCATTCTGTAAATCCAGCTTATATTCATCAAATCGATTTCTGCCCCAATCATTTCACGAATTATTTTTTGCTCCTGCCCACTTAAATATTTTTTCTGGTATTTCCAGTAAGTTTTGTAAAAGAATAAATCCAGCGCGGACTCCATTTCGAATAAATGCTCGTTGTCTGCCGGTATATCTGCTAATATACCATAATAAACCGTGTTGCTAAGGCATTGAATAAATGCTGTTACGGTTGGTGCATCCAGTAATTGCTGAGGATTAATGGAGGTATGGTTTATGAAGAAGTCCTGAAATACCTTCGCATCAAATTCAAACAAATCAGGGTCTACTGCACAACGCAGACATTCTTTAATGGCATCAATTTCGAAACGTAGAAAGAAAATATCCAAAAATGCCCGGGTTTTTAAGTCTACAAACTTATAGATTTTAAGAAAATCCATATACTTTGAATAAGTTAACATAGATTCTATGGTGCCTCTATGAAGACTGGATTCATCGATATGGGTAAAAATTTCTCTATAGTCATAAACGTTCTTAATATAAGAAACAAATTCAGCAGTGGAATGCAAGGAGCAGATTTTGATTAAGTCTTCTGTATTAATCAACTGGCTTTCCATTGATTTTATTTTCGTAGTAATAGCACTGTATTTAAGCGTTTTTGTCATCATACAACCGCACCTTCTAAAATGCCGGCAACAATTTTATCTGCCATACGTTCAAGTTCCGCAGCATCGATAAGATCCAGCGCGTTTAACTGTTTTTCGGTATTGCGCTGTAACTTCTCCTGATGTTTCTTAATTTCAGAGTCCGTCTTTGCTTTTAACAGGGCAACCTTTTCGTCAAGATTTTTTTTGGATTCTTCCTCTAATTGTTGTAATTTGTCTTTCTTTTCCTGGTCTAAGGTAGATTTATAGGAGTGGGCATGATCCATGATGCGGTTTGCCTTTTCTTCAATCTCGGCCAAGGTTTCTAATAACTTTTCCATAAAAACCCTCCTGAATTTTGGTGTTTATGATACCAGCGGATTTAGGGCTTACACAATCCTAAAATACTCTTTTTGAAACCGGCATCATAAATTTTTGCTATTACTTAGGATACTACAAAATTTTGAAAAGTAAATATTTTTTTTGTAAAAAATTTGTTTTTATTTAGAACAATGAAAATGTGACAAGCAAATAGGTTTATTTGGGATAAAAGTGACAAGCCGGCAGTCTCGTTTGAAATTCCTACAGGAACAATAAATGTTAATACCCACGGAAACAATAAATGTTCATGGTTTGACATGTAAAAGAAAATATGATACGTTAAGGGAAAAATGAATCGTTACAGTAAAGTGGAGGATGTTATGAGACTTAGAAATGTGAAGGGTTCCAGAGAGACCATTGCGGCAAGTGAATTTACCATAAATGAACCGAATCAGTTCAAGGGAAAATGGAAGGAAGAAGTATTTGGAAATGAAAATCCCATTCATATTGAAATAGGTATGGGAAAGGGTAAGTTTATTATGGAACTTGCAGCCATGAATCCGGATATTAATTATATAGGAATTGAAAAGTATTCCAGTGTTCTGGTAAGGGCCATTGAAAAGAGAAAAGAACAGGAACTTACCAATGTTATTTTTATCAGAATGGATGCAGAAAATATCGAAGAGGTATTTGAGGAACAGGAAGTGGATCAGATTTATCTTAATTTTTCTGACCCATGGCCAAAGGACCGTCATGCTAAGAGAAGACTGACCAGTAAGGAATTTTTTAATCGCTATCATCATATACTAAAACAGGATGGATTGGTTATTTTCAAAACTGACAATAAGGACTTGTTTGACTTTTCTTTGGAGCAGATTCCACTCTCCGGTTGGAAGTTAGAATATCATACTTATGATTTACATCACAGCGAATATGTGGAAGGAAACGTTATGACGGAGTATGAAACAAAGTTTGTAGGGGAAGGAAAACCTATTTGCAAGCTGGTGGCATATCGGTAAAACATCCGGGTAGACAGTGGTTAAATTAAGAAATCCCCATGGTGATAAGGATGGGAAGTATAAGGAAATAGTTCGAAAATAAAGATAGGAGTATAGAAATGAAGAAGAAGACGAAACTTCGGATGAATGCATTTACCTATCAGAAAAGAAAAATATTAAAACCGGTGAAACAGTCTTATCAATCGTTGGAAGAGATTAAAAAGATATTAAATGGGAAATAAAAATGGGATGATATCAGGGGCAGAAGGTCATGTTTTTATGCTGGCGTGAAAAAAATGACCCTCTGACCCACATAACATGATTTATCACGCATGTTTATAAGGATTTTGACGGAATTTTTAAAATAATTCGAAAAAAATAAAAAAATTTAAAAAAAGGTGTTGACATTTAGAAAAGAATCATATATAATCAATCTTGCGTTAGAGATAACGGGTTGGAAATTAGATAATAAGCGCTTCTAGCTCAGTTGGTAGAGCACCTGACTCTTAATCAGGGTGTCCAGAGTTCGAGCCTCTGGAGGCGCACTCAAAGTACTTTTTTGGCGACATGTGAGCGTTGGGGAAGTGCTTTTTTTGTTGTTTGAAGAAAAATAAAAAAGAAGGTGCAAGATGGAGAAAAAAGAAGTTGGATTTTCAAGTAAACTTGGATTTATTTTAGCTGCGGCAGGTTCTGCCGTGGGTTTGGGGAATATATGGAGATTCCCTCATTTAGCAGCAAAGTATGGTGGAGGTACCTTTTTGATTGTATATCTGATTTTGGTAGTTACCTTCGGATTTACTTTGATGTTAACAGAGATTGTAATTGGTAGAAAGACAAGAAAAAGTGTATTGTTTGCTTTTAAAGAATTACATCCTAAATGGGGGTTTTTAGGGATTTTAGCAGCCATTGTGCCGGTAATTATTTTTCCTTATTACTGTGTGATTGGTGGTTGGGTTACAAAATATGCTACAGTCTATCTTACCGGTGGTGCTAAGGCAGCAGCAGAAAATGATTATTTTAATTCTTTTATCAGTGCTACAGTAGAACCATTGATTTGGATGCTGGTATTTTTGGTATTGACCTTCGTGATTGTGTTATTGGGAGTACAAAAAGGAATTGAGAAGGCAAGTAAGGTGATCATGCCGATTCTTTTAGTATTTTCTATATTTTTATTGGTATATATTCTAATGCAGCCGGGAGCAGCGGAAGGAATTCGTTATTATTTCCAGTTTGATGTAGATCAATTGTCTAAGGAAGCTGTTTTTGCTGCCATGGGTCAGATGTTTTATTCTATGTCCCTAGGTATGGGAATTATGATTACTTATGGTGCCCATCTGGATAAAAAGGAAGATGCAGAAAGTACCGTAAGAAGTATTGAATTATTTGATACAGGAATTGCATTTTTATATGGACTTATCATTATCAGTGCGGTGTTTGTGTATTCCAATGACATTGAGAATACATTATCAAGTGGACCAAGTCTGATGTTTATTACCCTTCCAAAGGTATTTGACGGAATGAAGGGCGGAGCTTTGATTGGTGGATTATTTTTCTTTCTGGTACTATTTGCAGCACTTACTTCTTCTATTTCTATTATGGAAACCATTGTTATGTGGGTACAGGAGAAATTTAATATGGGAAGAATAAAAGCCTGTATATTGGTTGGTATTTTTGGGGCAGTTGCAGCCATTCCTTCTTCCTTGGGATTTGGACTATTAGAGAATGTAAAACCATTGGGATATGGATTATTGGATTTCTTCGATTATGTCAGCAACAGTCTGATTATGCCTGTGGTGGCGTTCTTAACCTGTATTTTCATCGGTTATGTAATGAAACCTAAGAATTTTATCAAAGACATTAAACCGGAAGGTAAGTTTAAAAGTGAAAAGCTTTATGTTGTGATGATAAAATATCTGGCACCATTGTTTACAATGATTATTCTGGTAACCAATATTATTGGATAATTTTAGGAAGAAATGATAATACGAATTATTTCGTGAAGGGAATGTATTAAATTTTATACTTGAAATATTAGTAAAAGATGTTATAATGCAAAAAGACATTTGTCTTTCAGAGAAAGACAAATTGAGAGAGTTTTTGGAATAAGTGACGATATTCATTGGTTTTAGAAAATGGGTAGTTCACATTCAAGGGGAACTTAGGGATATGCCTGGTGAAAGTTTTCCGTTATAGACAGTTTTATGGAGGAAAAGTAATATTATGAAGAAAGTAGTTAAATTTGGTGGTAGTTCTCTTGCAAGTGCGCAACAGTTTAAGAAGGTGGGAGATATTATCCGCAGTGATGAAGCCCGTAAGTATGTTGTGCCATCCGCTCCTGGAAAAAGATTTGATGGTGATACAAAGGTAACAGATATGTTATATCAATGTTATGCAGTAGCTCAGGAAGGAAAGAAGTTTGATGATTTATTAAAGAAAATCAAAGAACGTTATGATGAGATTATCAGCGGTTTAGGTCTTTCTTTATCTTTAGAAGAAGAATTCAAGGTAATTAAAGAGCAGTTTAAGGCAAAAGCCGGTTCTGATTATGCGGCATCCCGTGGTGAATATTTAAATGGTATCATCATGGCAAATTATTTAGGCTATGAATTTATTGATTCTGCTACGGTTATTTTCTTTAAGGAAGATGGAACGTTTGATGCAGATAAGACCAATCAGGTGTTAGGAAAGAGATTAGAAAATGTAGAAAGAGCTGTTATTCCTGGATTCTATGGTGCTTATGAAAATGGTGTGGTAAAGACCTTCTCAAGAGGCGGTTCTGATGTTACCGGTTCCATCGTTGCAAAAGCAGTGCGGGCTGATTTATATGAAAACTGGACCGATGTTTCCG
>JBGVLX010000017.1:0-2062 GCA_045124495.1 Lachnospiraceae bacterium | reverse complement strand
ATTGGATGTTACCACATAATCCTCACTCATATCTACCAGTAACCCTAATACAAAACCATGGTAAAACCGTTCCGGCTCATCTCCTAAGACTCCTTTTCCGGTATCGAAATAGCTAAAGGTCTGTAAGGTAATGTTTCTCATGTATTTATTCATGGTTTTTACGTCATCTGCAAGTAAGGATTTTATAAAACCATGATAGGAAGGTTTTGCAGGTGCAAACCAGCCACTAATCATCCCACGAAACATAAGACGTACTTCCTTATTGGTAATGGCTAATTCATAATTTGGTTCTCTTTCTACTTTATCAATATCCTCGTAATCCAAAATTTTTAAGTATCCACTTGCCACCAACAGACTCCAGATAGCATCTTCATTATCATTAAGCTGGTTATATACGATTTGCTCGTCTATCGGACAAATCAAATGCTCACCTTTTAACAGTTGTTCCATGGACTGCTTGATTTCTCCTCCACCTTCTCGGATTAATTTACCTACCAGACTGTTGGAGCTGGTATTGGCCCAGTAAGTTGCATACTTTCCGGTATCTAAAAAGTTTAAAATAGACCAAGGATTATAGATATCTTCCTGTTCACCAAATACGAAACCATCATACCATTCCTTTACCTTTTCTTTTTCTTCTCCAAGTCCACCTGCATCCAATGCTGCAAAAACTTCTTCTTCCGTAAAACCAAAGGAAGTCGCATATTCATCCGATGTGGTAGTTACTACTTTTAAATTGTTCAAATCTGAAAAAACAGACTCTTTCGAAACTCTGGTGATTCCGGTCATAATTGCTCTACTCATATATGGATTGGTTTTGAAGGTTGCATTAAAAAGATTTCTTATAAATGCCACCATCTCCTCCCAAAATCCATGAACATAGGCCTCTTGCATCGGGGTATCATACTCATCCAAAAGAAGAATGACCTTTTTTTCATGATGGCGAGACAGATAATCGGACAAACGGTGCAACGACGATCCTGCCTCAAAAGCATCCATTTCCCTTGCCATTCGTCTCATATATTCCTTTTCATTCTGAGATAATTTATCACTTTCTGTTAGGAAGGCATACTTTTCAAACTGGAGCATCAGCAGTTCTATGATTCGTCTCTTGGTGGATTCAAAATCCGTTTCTTTTACTCTTGCAAACGAAAGACTAATTACAGGATAAGTCCCCTGTAATTTCTGATATTTTTCTTCCTCCCAAATGGAAAGTCCTTCGAACAAATCTCCTCTTCCTGCATAATCCATGGAAAAAAACTCTTCTATCATACTCATATTTAACGTCTTTCCAAAACGTCTTGGACGGGTGATTAAAGTTACACTGTCGTTACTTTCCCACCATTCCTTTATAAAAGATGTTTTATCAATATAAAAATTGTGATTCTCACGTAATTCCAAGAAATCCTGTATTCCAATCCCTACGCTACTTGACATATTTGCCACATCTATACACATCCTTTCGAACTTCCCCTTGCTTGTTATAGTAAGTATAACGGATTTGGATTTTTTATGCAATGCTCTTTATCTCATATATTTCACTATGATTCGTTTGCTCGTTTAACCAATTTCAATACCATATTTTTTTAATCAAGTATCGGTATTGCCTAAAAATTCATTTGTTTTTACTATGTGAATTCGTAAAACTCTAGAATCGAATAGTAGGAGGTGACTACCACCTCCTACTCTATTGTCTCATCCTATCAACACATTTTTCCCTTTAAAGGCAAAACCGTACTTTCTTATCTTTTCCTTTGAAATCCCCTTAGCAATAAGGTTTGCTTCATATTGTTTCTCTTCGATTTGGGCTAGGGCAAGAGATAGCGTTTCTTCCATGCTTTTTTCTTCTTCCGGGTCGTGAACCTTAAATTCTAGAATATAAGCATTTTTATTCTTATCTCTTGGCTCTAGCATAACATCATATCTTCCATATCCACTTTCCCGATTGGATGTTACCACATAATCCTCACTCATATCTACCAGTAACCCTAATACAAAACCATGGTAAAACCGTTCCGGCTCATCTCCTAAGACTCCTTTTCCGGTATCGAAATAGCTAAAG
>JBGVLX010000016.1:0-12346 GCA_045124495.1 Lachnospiraceae bacterium | reverse complement strand
GCTTTTATCAATTCACCTTTTCATCATAGATATGGTTTAGGTGATTGCAAAACTATAATATTTTATTTGAAAGCAATTCAAAAGAATCAAAACATCGCAGGCACGCTTTCGCTGCGTTCAGCTCGTAGCGGTACTAAATTCGCGACAAGTCGCTCATTAAGTACCGACGGCTGAACAAGCGCCTGCTTATGTATTTGTTTCTTTTGAATCATCTCGTTTTCTCATTCTTTCTGTACTTTTTATTTTTTTCTACTTTTCTGCTTCCTTCTCTTCGACTTTTTCCTCTTTTACTTCTTCAGATTCCACCTCTTTTTCTTCCTTTTCATCATCATCTTCATGTTCCTTCCATATCTCTTTCCACTGCTTATCTTCATAAGTTTCTTTTCCTGTAATATCACAATATGCCTGCTTTATCCCATTTTTAACGGCACTTTTAATGACAAAATATAGAACAATCAATACTATAATTGCGGTTCCACCACTGATACCTAATTCTTCCCACATAATTTACACCTCAAACTTTCTTTTCAATTTTTATTTTCAATGTTTTTTTTAATTTCATATTTTCAATGTTTATTTTAGATTTTATGTTCAATTTTTATTTTCTTTTTTTGCCTGTCGAATTCCATTGCACAAACCAAGAAAAGGGAACAGCGTAAAAATGCTACAGCAATATAAGCACGCTGTTAAAATGAGTGATACGGTTCCACCTTGCGTAACCATAACATAGGCACTAATGAAAAATAGAAGGGTAAAAACCAGTGCAGGAATGGCAAACATCTTTCGTTGTTTTTCTAATACCTCTACTTTTGATTCGCTATCGGTAAATAGGGGTGTGGTTCCTTTTTCCGCCCGGAAAATCTGGAATCCGGCCTGAGAATAAACCAGTTCCCAACCACTGCTTTCATACAACGATAACATTCCTTTGTCTATCATTTCTTCCATGTTATAGTCATAAATGTATTCATGGCATTCTCCCTTTTCCAGTCTATATAATATGCCAGACATCCCTTCTAAATGCCATCCTTGACGACTCATCTTTTCCAACATCTTCATATCTTTTAAAGGAGCTATGGCAAAGCCCATGGAACACCTATACTTACTCATGATATCCCCCCATTTCTTTTTCTGCCAGGTCAACGATTTTTTTTCTCCTACTATAATCCTTCATTAATACCTGCCATCCTTTTTCTGTAATCTTATATACTATTTTAGAATCAGAACTTTCTGTTTCGCTAATCCAGTTTACCGCCTTCATTTTTTTTATGGTGGTATACATGGTTGCGGGGCCAATTGAAATATTTCCGGCAGTTAATTCTTCTATTTTTTGCATTAAGCCGTACCCATGAATCGGATTTTTCATAGCTAATAGGATAAGAAAAATACTGTCTGTAAGTTCTTCTGATTCATAAGGACTTGTTTTAGCCAAATCATCACTCCCTCTATATCAACGATGGATATAGTATATCAATCATTGATATAGTTGTCAAGAAAAAAAGTTTCCATACTATGACAGTATAGAAACCTTCTCTCTTAATGATAAAACTTCAAAAAACTACTTTATTCCATCTTTCTTTTTTGTATTTTTACAATCTTCCATCCATTAATTCAAATATAGCGATCTCCTTATATGGATTGGTTTTTGCAAGGCCGATATGGGTGACTCGTCCTTCAAATACACCAAACTGATTTTGAACCACGCGAAACGCAACCTCCATCTCTTCCTTTGAGAGTTTCTTTCCCACCGTGGTATGGGGAATCCATTGAAAAGGACGATAAAACCTACTAATTTCCACATCCTCAAGTTTCACCAGGTTATCGTATATCTTCCGGGAAATAGTATGAAGATACTCATTTAACACTGGCATCAGATACATCACATAAGGAAGAAACATTCCCACTGATACCCACTGCAAAGAATCCTGTTTTAATTTCTCTGCCTGTTTTTCTAACATAGAAATTACAGATTCTTCTTTTTCAGCGGAAAAAGCAGAAATTGTAATATGTGGAGGCACCTTGTTATCCAGCATAAATGTATTACCTGTACTTTTTGCAATTTGCCGAATGTACTGCTTTATTTTCATATTTGTATTTTCGTCAAAATAAATGGAAATTAAGTACATATTGTCCCCCTTACTTTGCTACATTTTTATCCTACTTCAATGTTACGTTTAAAATTAATATAAGTAACGCTAAAATAAATACCATATACAATTAAGAATAACACAAGTGCAAGCCCAAAGAAACTATAATTATCGGATTGGATCTGTGTTCCCATTAACATTACCTGATTCAGTTTAAAGGAAATTACCATACTTATCATAACAGGAATGATAATCGGGAATCCAAAATAAATAAGCAGTTGTTTTAATATCAGCTTCGACTTTTGATGTTCATTTACCCCTAAATGATTTAATACCTTGTAACGGAATTTATATTTGGAAGCGTCGCTTAACTGCTGCACCGCCAAAATGGTTAATGCAACACAGATAAACACTAATGCCACATAAAAGATAGAAGCTACTACTGTAATAATGGCTGCTTCCACTTCTGAAACAGTACCACCATTTTTCACCATGACATTATCATAAATTACATAAACGCTGTCGATTCCCATGCCATGGTCTAATTCTTCCTCTCCTTCCGCAGAAGTCGCCCAATTTTCTGCATCCTGGGTAACAAACTCTAAAATCTTTAAATAAAGGTCGTTGTTTGTTTCCTTTAATGTATCACAGGCGTATTGGGAATAATAAACTTCCATATTTTCAACCACGTCATCCGGTACAATCACAATATACCCTGCTCCATTTTGTCCATTTTGGGCAAAATCTTCGTCATAAATTCCTTTGCATTGATATAATGTTCCATTCAGCTCAATCTCTGAATTAACTTTTAACCATTCCTCATAATAGTTCGAAACAGAAGCTACCGAATGAATCAAATACTCCTCGTCATTTAAAGTCACTTCCTCTAACCCAAGGAATCCTCTTAAAACATTATAATCACTGACTCTCATATAAGTATCATACTGAAAATATCCGCCTAAAACCTGATTATCCTTTAAAACATTAGTAAATTTCGCATCCTCACTGCGGTAAATGCTGTATACCAAATCGTTTTTGATCCAGCCATCTTCTTTTAACATTTCCCTCACTTCGTTAAAATCTTCCCCTGCATCCAAATCCGTCACACAGATATCAAAGGGAGCATGCTTTTCGATTTCTCCTTTGAAATTACTTAAGCCAATGGCATAATTACTGCTTAACAAAGCCAATGTAAACAATACTGCTATGGTTCCCATCGTAAATCCCATGGTATTGATTTTCGATGAAAGTTGTCGGAATACGAATACATTTAGCTTTTTATACTTAAATCTCTTGCTTTTTTCAATCAATAACACCATGATTCCGGATATCCCAATATAAAAACAGTAAATAAATACAATCATACAAATGATGACTACAATAACCGGTGCCTTACTGCAGGCTACAAGCAGTGCAACAATCGATACAAGAAATAAAATTACATTTCTTTTTACATGCTTTACCTTCACCTGCTCGTTTACCTTGTCCGCATTCATTAAATCCTTGATTTTTAGCTTTTTCAAATACTGGTTATTACGGAATACCACAAGAAATTGTATCAATAAATAATATAAAATAGTTAAGAGTAAAGCCGCAAGGCTAAAATCTGCCTCTACCTTGTATTCCTCTCCAAAAAATGAAGAAATCACAAACAATAAGCCTTGAAAAATAAAACTTCCTAAAAAACATCCTAATATAAGGGAAATTACTCCAAATATAACATTTTCATAAAAAAATAATTTAGAAACCGTTTTGTTTTCCATTCCTAAAATCAGATAAGTACCAAATTCCCGGCTTCTTCGTTCCAACATGAATCTTGTCATATAATTAATCAGCCAGGAGACCACAATTAATACAATGACAGAAAACAACACCAATAACATCCTGTAATCTGTCATATGTGCATTCATCCCAAGAATTAAATCCGAAAACATCATGGAATTAAAGGCAAACATCAAAGCAAGAATGAAAGTAATTGTGATTACATATAAAACATAATCTTGAATGGAACGTTTTATGTTCCTGAGAGCCAGTTTAGCAAGCACCTTTCACTTCACCTCCTAATAAAACCAATACATTAAGAATTTCGTTGTAGAAATCTCTTCTATTCTTTCCTTTTCCATTTAATTCCTTAAACAGATTTCCATCCTTCAAAAATAAAATCCTTTGACAATAACTTGCAGAAAATACGTCATGGGTTACCATTAGAATCGTTGCCCCTAAATCCTGATTCATTTTCTCCATGGTTTCTAATAAAAGTTGTGCAGATTTGGAATCCAGGGCTCCTGTAGGCTCATCCGCAAGAATAAGCTTAGGATGATTGATTAATGCCCTCGCACAGGCACATCTTTGCTTCTGACCTCCGGATATCTCATATGGAAAACGGTTTAAGATATGCCCTATTCCTAACACCTGCGCCATGGATTCTACCCGTTTTGAAATATCTTTTCCTTCTTCCCCATTTATAGTTAATGCCAAAGAGATATTTTCTTCCACTGTTAAGGTGTCAAGTAAATTAAAATCCTGAAACACAAATCCCAGATTTTTCCTTCTAAATTCCGCCAATTGAGCATTTCTCATCTCTGTAATATCGGTCTTGTCATAGAAAATATGCCCGGAAGTTACGGTATCAATGGTAGAAATACAATTTAACATTGTAGTTTTTCCAGAGCCGGAAGCTCCCATAATTCCAACAAATTCACCTTCCTGAATTTCAAAATTTACCTTGTCCAACGCTTTCGTGATGTTCGACTCATTCCCATAATATTTACAAACATCCTGAATTTTTAATAATGCCATGTTTTCCTCTCTTTCGGAGCTTTTTCGCTCATGTTTTGTCGCTTCTTTAAGAACCCGCTAACAGCTGCTGTTACTCCCAGAAGGTAACGGGCGATGTACTCTTTTCTTTAAGATAATAAATTTTTTGAATTCTTCCTATAGTGTAGCATTACAATAATCTTACAATTTTGTAATCTAAGGTACTGAAACATTCATTTTTACAGTAACTACTCCTACTGCTCATGTTCCGGCATATAAAAAGTGCCTTCCCCATACGTTAAAATCATCTTTGTATACGTTCCATACTCTGAATCTGCGTGAATTCCAATCCCTAATTTAGTACAAAGTTTACTGCATATAAACATCCCCATACCACTAGATGTCTCATTCTTCCTTCCATTGGTTCCCACATATCCTTTTTCAAATATCTTTCCTATTTCCTCCGACTTGATTCCCAAACCATTGTCTTCTATTACGAGACTGGTACTTTCTTTTTCTTTTATTACATATATACGGATAGTGGGATTTTCATCTTTTCGATATTGTATACAATTTAGTAAAATCTGGGTTATAATAAAGGAACTCCATTTTGCATCAGTGTAAACAACTTCCTTCTCTATCTCGATCGTTATCTTAATACCATGGTAAATGAAAAGCTGATAAATCTTCATGATAGAAGCTTCCACAATATCTGCCAATGAATGCCTTGCGATCACATAATCCTTCCATGTGTCCCCTGATTTTGAATAATAAAGCACACGTTCAATGTCCATTTCCACTTTTTTTGTTTCCAGCTTTATTTTATCCGTCACCGTGTTTCTTTCATTATCGCACATCAGCTGGATGGCAGTAATCGGCGTTTTTACCTCATGAATCCAGCTATCAATATACTCCTTGTATTCCAGGTTTTGTTTTTCCTGCTGATTCAGCTCATCCATCATGGATTTACAGGCCCTTCGCACCAATTCCCAATAAAATTGTTGTTGATGATTTCCTTTGTCTTTTACAATATCTGCAATCAGATATTTTTTCTCTAATCGTTTCATGGTACTTTCTATTTTTTTTAATTTATTTCGTAGAAAAAGAAAATGAAATGTAAAATAAATTCCAAATATCATCAGGTAAAATACCGTAATAAACCAGATGATGTCCCGATTCGTCCCTGTAAGCAACAAAAACATCGCAACAAATAAAAAAGAAAACACCATTAACAAAATTAATGATGCCCTGTCTCTTATATAATCCCTCACTTTCAAATCCGATTCCCTGTCCCTTATATTATCTTTCACTTTCAAATCCGGTACCCTACCCCTCGTTTTGTCTCGATAAAATCCTCTAATCCATAATCACTGAGTTTTTTACGAATTCTTGTAACATTAACACTTAGCGTATTATCATCAATATAAAGTTTATTTTCCCACATATACTCAATCAGATTCATTCTTGAGACAAAGGTTCCTTTCTTTTTAAATAAACAGGTCAGTATTTTTAATTCACTCCAGGTTAATTCAATGTCTTTCCCATCATAAGACATTTCCCCGGTTTCAATATTTAATGTAACACCTTTGTGTGAAAGCAGATTAGATTCTTTCTCGTTTCCATAGGTACGCCGTAATACATTTGCGATTCTTCCTAATAAAATGGTGATATTATATGGCTTTGCTACAAAATCATCTCCACCCATGGTAATACATTTCATTTCATCTTCTGTTGTATTGCAGTTCGTTACAAAAATCACCGGAACCTGCGAAAAACTTCGAAGCTTCATACATATCTCCAATCCCGACTGTACCGGGAGCATAACATCCATTAATACAAGATGTGGCTGAGCCTTCTTGATTTGTTCCACCACCTCTTCAAAATCCTCTACCACCTGAACCTCGTATCCTGCATTTTGAAATAAAACCTGAAGTTCCAACCGGATGGCTTTATCGTCTTCTACAATCATAATTTTATATATATCAATCACCTGCTTTCTCTCTCTGTACTTACAATTAATTGTTCTCTCACAATTCTAAAGGGTACAAATTAGGTTTCACTTTTTCCTTTTGTTAAATTTTCAATGCCATTTAGTAATATTTCCAATGAAAAATCAAAACTTTCTGTAATGGATACCGGATTTCCAAATCCTCCGTGAATTTCCACCATTAAAAATCCCTGTAAAAACACCCGGAACATCCGTACAATATGTACTTTTTGTTCTTCCTGCAAGTCATAGGCAGAAAGTACCTGAAAAAGAACTGCAACGATTTCTTCCGTGGCCTGCAAGTTTTCTTCAGATTGATACATGTTATACCACTGCATTGCTTCAAACACTCCGGGATGTTCCTTCACATAATCCCTGTAGGCATAAAATATCGCTCTTATGGCATCTTCTTTCGACTTTCCCACTGCTGCCCTCATCACTTTTTTCTCTAAGGATTTCCAGCCATATAACATAAGGGCTTTGTTTAATTCCTCCAACCCATTGATATGCTTATATAAGGATGGAGGTTTCACACCTAATTTCTCCGCCAATGCCTTTAAGGTAACATTGGCAATTCCCTCCGCATCTGCTAAATCAGCGGCAGTTTTTAAAATGATATCTTTATCTAGTCCTGCTTTCATTTCCAGTTACTCCATTTTGCTTTTTGGCTAATTACATTAGCTATTGTATCTTTCCTGGCTGGGGTTGTCAACTAAGAAATAAAGAAAAATTGCGCAATCGGTCAAAAGAAAAAGCAGCCATAACAGCTGTTTTTTAATTTATGAAACTCTTTCTTTAAATTACTGTATTCTTTTATTCAATAAAAAAGTCATCCTCCCAAAAATGTATCGCAATGAATCTTGGATTGATTTCATTAGCCTTTTTTTGAAGGACAACTTCTGACATTGTAGTATTAAAATTTTTAATCATTACTGTTCACACAGGAACCGTTACACCATATTTTGTAAAATATTCTTTGACACTAAAATATCCAGTAACTCTTTCTCGGTAGAGTCCAGTCCAGCATCTTCTAACACCTCATAAATCTGTTCGATTACGAAAAGGTCTGTTTCTAATTCATTCGCGGTTTCATAGCAGGATTTTCCCTTCCTATATTTCTTTTGAACTTGATTTAGTAACGTTCTTATTTCCCCTTTTCCATTCCACGCTCATATACACCATATCCTAAATTACACATATCCATCAGCTCCCTGTCAATATTTTCATTCATCTGAATATCATAGTCACTCTGTAACGATTCTTTCTTTTCCTCATTAGACAATTCATCTGAAAACAGAGTTTTTAATAACCCAATCAGTTTCATTCGACATTTCATTGTATGGTATATCTTTCATCACTCCGCAAGTACTCCTAAAACATGATTGATATTACTTAAATACGTTTCTACCGAATATAACTTAAACCCCTAAAACATGATTGATATTACTTAAATTAGTTTCTACCGAACATAACTTAATACCTTGATTCTGTAATTCAATTTCCTCTATGGTCATATTTTTAGGTGGATAAACATCCTTGGACATAAACTTTGAAAACTCCGAATCGACACCTCGATATATGATGCCTTTTTCTCGAATTTCACCCAGTTCTTCCATAAATGAATTTACTTCATTGTCATTAATCCAACAAGATTTTACTACAGCAGTATCGATATCCGTAGTCAATTTAATTTCATAGCAGACGAACAAATCTTCAAACTCATCCTGCAATTTGTTTCGAACGATTAAATCGACTTCCCTATTTTTCATATCGTGATAATAATACGTTTGAAAACCTAACTTATCTGCTGCTAACTTTGTATGATTTACTACAATGCTTTCAAAGATTTTCCCCTTAAATCCTTTTATTGAGGAATTAGTTTTTTTCTCCAATCCCGTAGTATCTAATATGGAAACCATGGAATATAACACCTGGTTGATGATGGATGGATTCGTAATATAATATTGAAAGCTTCCTTCTTTACATATATTGCCAACTTTTACCAATAACCCAAGTTCTAACATTGCCTCTAAAACGGTCAAAACCTCCTTTTCGGAAGCCTCAATCCGTTCATCCACTCCCATTTGAGAACAAACCAAAGAATTCAAGGACCTAATATCATACAATTTAGAATCAGCATAATGAAATAAATTGATAATAAAGCTTACATTTACCTCTTTCATGCCTTTTGCAGATGCGTAAATAATTGCATATATGATGCGAAAAACTATGGTTCTTAACTTAGAAATTTCTGAGGCTAAATTCGATAAATTTAGCAGGCTTGATATTTTTTTATTTTTATTTAGAGTATTTAAAATGTTATCAACAACAGCTGTATCTATATACTGTCTTAAGCCATCGATATCTTTTAACGTATCTGCCTGATATAAACCACCCATTTCCATATAGTCTTTGAAACTTTGACCAGCGGTTCTTTTTGCCTCCATAAAATTTATATGAGTAACATTCTTATTAATGGCTCTATGATATAATCCACTACCTTCGGACTTCGTCAATGCCAATGAATCTGTACCACTAAGTATAACCTTTTTACCTGATTTACATAATTTATCTGCTAGAAATCCGGAATTACTTACCAAATCATTCACCCTTGTTATCTCATCGATAAAAATGTACTTTTTCTCTGCAAATTCACTTTCAATTAAATTCCTCAAATCGAAGCAGTCCATTTCCGCAGTAGCATCTATATTAATAAAAACAGTATTCTCATAATCATTGATATTTCTTATCCCCTGTAACACCCCAACGGTTTTCCCAGTCCCTCTCAAACCAGAAATCATCAATACTCTCGTTTCATTTGAACTTATATATTCTTCTATTGCTTTTACGAAATCTCTGCTTTCAGAAATATCTGTTAATGCCGAGGTAACGTATTCTTTTAATTTTAAATCCGTATAAGTATCTACTACGACTTTTCGACGTTCCATTTGCCCCTCCTAATTTCCATCATTCAAACAATTCACGCCAAACATCATGTTCCTATAACATTTCTGCTATTACATCCCTGAAATAACATTCTCCACAATAAACTTCTGTGCCTCTTTTGTACATTGAAGCTCCACATATACATTTCCTTTTTCACTTACTTTATCTTCCTCATATATTCCAATGCCCATTCCTTTTTGGGTTGCACGTTTTTCTAAATACTTTGCTCCCGGTTTTAGTTTTTCTTCCACATACCCTAGCTCTATCAGCTTTGCCACCACCTCTTTAATCACCAGACGTTTCATAATTTCCTGATTGCGTAAATCATTTAACTGATGTACCACTTCACTGATGGTGGCTTTTTCTGCGTATGTAATCCTATCTTGAATCTCTTTTGTTAAAACGAATTCCCCTCTGGTAGATGTAAATCTTCTTTTATCTCTCACGTTGGATGTAACCTCATCCCCTACCGGCTCATAAACCGTTTCTATTTTCTTTCCACCTGTAAAGTTCTTGATCCTTTCTAAGAAAACGATACCGTATTTTTCAAACTTATTTTCTCCCACTCCCTGCACATTTAACATCTCTTCTTTGGTAAATGGCAGTTTTCGGCACATATCCACCAGGGTTTTATCACTAAATACGATATAAGGAGGAACGGCACCTTCTTTTGCAAGTTCCATTCTAAGTTGTTTTAATTCAGAAAACAATTCCAAACCTCTACTTGTAAGAATCTCAGACAAAGCAGTTTTCTTATTGACAGAGCTTTTTTTCTTTTCTTCCTGCACTTTTTCTCCCATTTCCTTTGAACACTTTAAGATGATTGCCTTTTCATCTTTTAAGATTTCATCCACAGGTTTTGCAAACTTTAAGAGCATATATTTATCATTGGTCTGGTATAAATATCCTTCTGCTAACAAATGGTTGATCATCTCTTTGATGCGAATTTCACTGCTTTCCTGCAATGCTCCAAAATATGGATTCTCATCCAGTCTATAGGAAAGTAACTTAGCATTTTTTCTTCCATACAAAAGACTGGCATAAACATTGATTCCATATCGTTGGTTGCAGGAGGCAATTGCCTGAAAAATCACCTTACATTCTTTTGTCACATCGATTTCTTCAAATTCATGAAGACAATTATAACAGTTCTCACAGCCTGTGTGATTGTATTCCCCAAAATAATTTAAAATATAATTACGAAGACATGCCGTTGTATTGCAAAAATAACTTATCTTCTGCAAACGCTCTAAATCTCTTTCTTTGATAAATTGTCTGTCTTCCCATGAAATTTCATCATTGTCGGTTCCATTTTCAATCATATACTTTTGAATCATTACATCCTGAGGAGAATAAAACAAAATACATTCTCCCGGCTCACCATCTCTAGAGCAACGTCCCATTTCCTGATAGAGAGCATCGATATTTTTCGGCATATTGTAATGAAGCACATACCGCACATTGGACTTATTAATCCCCATTCCAAATGCATTGGTTGCAATCATGATAGGTTTCACATCAAAAATAAAATCTTCCTGATTTTGTTTTCGCTCCTCATCCAACATTCCTGCATGATACTTGCTTACCGGAAGTCCCTTTCCATTCAGCATTTCATACATAGCTTCCACATTTTTTCTGGTGGCACAATAAATGATTCCACTTTGCTCTCTATGCTCTAATACATAATTTAAAATTTCCCGATCCTTTTGTTTGGTATGACGCACCTCATAATATAGATTTTTCCTATCAAAACCTGTGGTAATTACCTTGGGATTTTGTAATTTTAAGATGCACTGCACATCTTCCTTTACTTCCTTGGTGGCAGTTGCTGTAAATGCACACACCACCGGACGTTCTTGAAATTTATCTATAAAGTCTACAATTTTTAAATAGCTGGGACGAAAATCCTGTCCCCACTGGGAAATACAATGTGCCTCATCCACTGCAATCAAAGAAATCTTTGCCTGACTCCCAAATGCAAACTCACAAAATCCCTCTGCTTCCAGCCGTTCCGGCGCTACGTAAATAATCTTATACCGTCCTTCCTTGGCATATTCCAAAGCCAGTCTGGTCTGTCCTGGCGTTAAAGAACTATTAATATAAGCTGCGTGAATCCCTGCCTGATTCAGGGCAGTAACCTGGTCCTTCATAAGAGAAATCAAAGGTGAAATCACAATTGCGATTCCATCCATGGTCAGGGCCGGAACCTGATAACAGATAGATTTTCCTGCTCCTGTTGGCATGATCCCGAACACATCCTGTCCACTTATAATGCTGTTTATCAATTCCTCCTGCCCTTCCCGGAAGGAATCATATCCAAAATATTTCTTTAGTATTTCCCGTGTTTTCATCTTCCCTTATTCCCTCTTTCTAACTTACAACATTTTCCCTCTACAAATTTTCCTTCCATTCCTCAATGATGCATGTATGATGTTTCTTCTCTTTACCCTCTGCGTCATAATTAATGCCAACCAAAAGAATCTTATCGTTATATCCTGACAAAGCTCCCTGATATCGCTTTTCCTTGATTTGCTTTATAGCGGTATCTGCTGACTTATTGTACTTAAGTTCC
>JBGVLX010000015.1:0-10294 GCA_045124495.1 Lachnospiraceae bacterium | reverse complement strand
TTGGTTTATATGGGAATGGAAGGGGAAAAAATAAACTGTATGTATGGATTTACTTCCGAGGTGAACCAGACCTTGTTTCGTGATTCCCTGACGCCTATAAAAGAAGAAAGCAATGAAATTGAATTGTATATTGAACCATATAAAAATGAGATTAAAACCGTTTCCTATCAGGTGCGTCTGGTAGATGGAAGTTCCTTGATTGAAGAGGGTGAAGTACCGGTAGAAGATAAAAAAGCAGTAATCAATCTTCGGATGGATTTAAATGCAAATCAGGAATATATTTTGGTGCTGACGCTGGTTACAGACCGGAAGGTACGGATAAATTATTATACCAGAATGATAAAAAGTAATGAAATAAATTTAAAAGACGAATTGGAGTTTGCAGGTTATCTGCATGAGTCGCTGCTTGATAAGGCGAAGTCTGTAGAAGTAGAAGAATACTTTGAAGAGGAGAAGAACGGAAATCAGTCCGATATGGCAAAAGTGGATATTCGTAGTGGTTTTGATTTGGTTTCCTGGGGTGGATTAGAGCCGGTGGTAGTGACGCCGGTGGTTCCTACAGTGAAGGAATACGCAAATCAGGAAACCCTGATTGAAATGAAATACTTTATAAGTGCTGATGTAGGAGATCTTACCCGGTATTATACCGTGACAGAGTGTTTTACTGTCAGCGTAAAAGAAGGAGAAAAATCTCTGAGTGCATATTCTAGAAATATGGAAGAGGTATTTCAGGTATCTTTGGTGGATACGAAGAATAACCGGTTTCGTTTTGGAATTTCCAGTATGGAAGAATCGGATTGGATGGTAAGTGAAAATAATAAAAAGGCTATTTTTGTGAAAGCTGGAGAACTTTGGTATTATGATTATCAAAATACCAAGATTTCCAAGGTGTTTGGATTTCGGCAGGAAGACTTTAGTGATGCCAGAAATAATAATGACCAGTACAACATTAATATATTAAAAATGCAGTCTGACGGAGTCATTTATTTTACGGTATACGGTTACATGAACCGGGGAGAACATGAGGGAGAATGCGGAATTGCGTTGTACCGGTATTTCCCGGAAGAAAACTGCATTGGTGAATTAGCCTTCATTCCATCTACAAAACCGTATCAGGTATTAAAAGAGGATATAAAACAGTTATCCTATATGAAAGGGGATCATTTGTTTTATTTTTATATTTCAGGAGAAATTTGTGTAGTAGATACGAAAAATTTAACTACAGATGTTATTGATACCAACATTTTAGAGGAAACCCTATGTGTTTCAAAGGACGGAAGTCTTGTGGCATATATGAAGGAAGACAGCATTTATAAGGAAATCATAAAGCTGGACTTAAACCAGGGAACCGTTGAAGCAATTAAAGCGCCGGATTCCTCAAGAATCAAACCTGTAGGATTTATGGAGGAGGATTTGGTTTATGGTATTGCCGACGAGGGAGATGTGGTGGAAGAAGACCAGAAGGTAGTAAAATTCCCGATGAAAGCGTTAGAGATTATCGGAAAGAATAATGAAGTGGTAAAAGTATATAAAAAAGACGGATTGTATCTGATGGATGCATATATTAATGATGCCATACTTACCATTGAAAGGGCAGAGAAGTTTGGAGAAGAATATACACCGGTGGCAGATGATTATATTGCAAACAAGGAAGATTCTGAGGAGGATGTAGTGCTGAAGAAAATCAGCAACTCAGAAAGATACTTGGAAAGTTTTTTAGTGTTTCCAAATTATGTCTATGTTACTACAGTGCCTAAGTATGTTATGACGAGACAAAGAGTGCGGGAAGACGTGGCAATCGTATCGGTACCGGAAAGTGGAGGAAACAGTAAGAAATATTATGTATATGCCCAGGGAACCCTAAAGAGTTCTTATACAGATGCTGCTCAGGCTTTAACGGAGGCGTTCCGTCTGGATGGTGTGGTGGTAAATCATGCCCAAAAGTATATCTGGGAAAAGAACAAATCAGAATACGCAAAGATTGAAGAGGTTGAATTTGTAAAAGCAGACAGTAAAGAAGAAACCCTGGCAGCCTGCCTTGCCACCATTCTGAATTATGAAGGGGTAGAAACAAACAAGGAAGACCTTAAGAATCTGGCACAAAGTCCGGAAAATATATTAAGAGACCAATTAGAATGCGATGGAATTTATTTCAAGGGAATTTCTTTGGATCAGGTTTTATATTATATTGACAAAGGGTCCATGGTAATTGCCAAAAAGAGTCCGGATGAATACGTATTAATTTTTAGTTATAATGCAACTTACATCCGGTATATTGATTTACAGACCATGGAAGAAATGAAAGTAGAGAGAAAATTAATTGAACCCGAATTGAAACAGGCTGGAAATATCTATATTACTTATATTAATTAGTGCAAAGAAATGCAGAATATGGTATAATGAAAAAAATACAAATACTGGTGTAATAGCGGGGTGTGGAGCGTGATGGCTCTAAGAGGAAAAGGTATGCTGTAACAGGAAAAGAGGTGGCTTTATGAGCGAAGATTTGATTGGAAGATTATTGCAGGGTGATGAAATCAGTGTTGAAGTGCCTGAAGGTGATATGGAGGCCTACATTTATATTCCCGCAGGAAGATTGAAAAACCTCACAGAGAAAAGAATCAGAGACATTTTGGAAAAAGAAAAAATAACCTTTGGTATTGATGAAGAGGCCATAAAGCGAATCATTTCCGAGAAGTTGTGCGATGTGAAGGTACTCATTGCGCAGGGAAAACCGGCAGTTCCCGGAGAAAATGGACATTTTGAGTTTTTGTTTAATTCTGAAATAAAGAAGAATCCAAAGATGTTGCCGGATGGTTCTGTAGACTACCGGAACACGAAATATTTCCAGATGGTAAAGGCAGGAGATAAGATTGCGGAATATATTCCTGCTACCAAAGGTGAGGCAGGATGTACTGTAAAGGGAAAACCCCTCAATGCGAAACCCGGGAAAGAGATTCCACCTCTAAAAGGTCAGGGTTTTTATATGACGGAGGATAAAAGGGAATATTTTGCAAAAGTAGATGGTAAAATAGAAGTTAAGAACCGTCTGCTAATGATAGATAAGGTATTGATTATAAGAGGAGATGTAGATTTAATCTCCGGTAATGTTGATTTTGTAGGGGATGTTCATGTAAAAGGCGATGTGGCATCCGGTATGGTGATCAAAGCCAAAGGGCAGGTGGTAGTTAGTGGTCATGTTGGAGCAGCCACCATTGAAGCTGGCGAAGATATTATTTTAAAAAGCGGACTGTCGGGAAATGACAAGGCAGTTCTGATTGCCGGCGGAGACATTCATGGCAAGTTTTTTGAATCAGGAACGATCCGGACATTGGGAAATCTGTATGCAAATTCTATTTTGAATTCGGACATCGAAGTAGCCGGAATGATTCAGACCAATGGTAAGTATGGAACGATTATCGGAGGAAGGGTTCATGCCACAGGAGGAATTACTGCCAGTACCATTGGCAGTAGTGCAGAGATACAAACCCAACTGGAATGTGGAATCAGTGAAAGCTGGCTCCAGGATGAACAAAAATTACAGGAAGTCAGAAAAAAGACGAAATTTGAACTGGGAATGGTACTACGGGCGTTGGAAGCATTTAAAAATTTGGATGAATCCGGCCAGCAGGCTATGAAGGAAGACCCTAGAAGAAAAAAACTGGAAAGGGCAAAGTCTATGAAAGAAATAGAAATAGAAACCCTAAATGCCAAGATAGAGGAATTGCAAAGTAAAATAAAGAATGCAGCCCATGCGAAGATTACGGTTACCAATAAAGTATTTCGGGGGACGAAGGTGGTGCTTCATGACCATACCATGTATGTTACCAAAGAATATATCAATGTTAGTTTTATTATAAAGGATGGTCAGGTGGATACCATTGTAAATTAATGACTCATAATTAAGGGGAAATATACCATGAAGAAGAAATGGAAAGAGAAAAAGTACACACTGTATACAGATTATAGTATTGAAGAATGGAACGATATTTTAAAGAAAAATATCATTGAACCAACAGAGGAAAATCAGGAAAAGTACAAGAATGAGGCAGTGTTTATGGGGAAAGTTGGAGGAAAGAAATTTTACTTTTATCATAAGCCCGCCTTCATTCGCAATGTCAGCAGTTTTGTTACGAAACTCTCAGGTTCTTTGAGTGAAGTGGATGGAAAAACTAGAATCCGCTGGCATTATTCGAAATTTTTTCTTTCCTTTACAATTTTATCGATTGTTACCAGTATGTTTTTGATTGCACTGTTTCTTTTGTTTACGCATTACGGGGTACAGGGAGCGGAATGGCTTTGGTTTTTTGTTTTTGTAGTATGTTCCTTGCTAATAAACCTTGGATATTATGCATTTACCAAAGCCTCGCGAAATGTATTAAAAAACTATCTGGATTCCTTACTTGAAAAAAGAGAGGAAGGCTAGTATAATAGACAAAAAAGTGCAGTGATTCAAAACCATTGGAATGTCCTTTATGGTTTTTCCGGTGTTTTGAATTAATCCAAAAAGCTTAAATGGAGGAAAAGATGAAACATTTAATTGATCCCATGGATTTAACCACGGAAGAAATTTCCGAAATATTAGATTTGGCAGATGATATTATTTTAAACAAAGAAAAGTATAGTCAGATTTGTCAAGGAAAAAAGCTGGCGACTTTATTTTTTGAACCAAGTACGAGAACCCGTTTAAGTTTTGAGGCGGCAATGATGGAATTGGGTGGTAATGTACTTGGTTTTTCTTCTGCGGATTCCTCTTCTTCCACGAAGGGGGAAAGTGTAAGAGACACGGTCCGGGTGGTGGAATGTTACGCAGACATTATTGCCATGCGTCATCCTAAGGAAGGGGCACCATTACTTGCCTCTCTAAATGTTGATATACCGATTATTAATGCCGGGGATGGAGGACATAACCATCCGACCCAGACCTTAACTGATTTACTTACCATTCGCCGGGAAGTGGGAAGACTTGACCACTTTACCATAGGATTTTGTGGTGACTTAAAGTTTGGAAGAACGGTACATTCTTTAATTAAGGCATTGTCCAGATATGAAGGAATTAAGATTGTATTGATTTCTCCAACTGAATTAAAAGTTCCGGATTATATTAAGAACGATATCCTGGATAAGGGAAATGTGGAATATGTGGAAGTAAAGAGTTTAGAAGATAGTATGCCGGAGCTGGATGTACTTTATATGACAAGGGTACAGAGGGAAAGATTCTTTAATGAGGCAGATTATGTGCGCCTGAAAGATACCTACATCCTCGACATGAATAAGCTTCAAAATGCAAAAGAAGAACTGGCAATTCTCCATCCGCTGCCACGTGTGAATGAGATATCGGTTAAGGTGGATGATGATAAGAGGGCAAAGTACTTTGTGCAGGCATTGTATGGAAAATACGTCAGAATGGCATTGATTATGAAACTGCTAGGATTGGAGGCATAAGGGATGAACATTGACAGCATACAGAATGGAATTGTATTGGATCATATTACAGCCGGAAAAGGAATGGAAATCTATCATGATTTGGGACTTGAGAAGTTAGATTGTTCCGTGGCGATTATTACCAATGTGAAGAGCTGTAAGATGGGAAAGAAAGATATTATTAAAATAGATAAGGAATACAGCATTAACTTAGATTTAATTGGTTACATTGATCCTAATGTTTCTGTTAGCATCATTAAGGATGGTGTCACTGTAGAGAAGAAAAAGCTTGCCTCTCCACAAAAGGTAATTAATGTAGTAAAATGTAAAAATCCAAGATGTATTACGACTACGGAACAGGAAATTGACCAGATTTTTGAACTGGTGAATACAGAAAAGAGAGTTTACCGTTGTATTTACTGTGAAACAGAAGTAAATGGATAGTGTACCGAGGAAATATCCTTTGATATGTGGGGGAATAAATGAAAAATGAATGTTTCGGTTGTTTGATTCAGGCATATCTAAGAATAAATCTTTTGATATGCAGGGGAATGGAGTGTTGATTATGAAAAGGAAACTCAAACCAATTGTTGCAGGATTATGTCTTGGGGGACTTCTTTTATCAGGATGTGGTAAGGAAGAAGAAAAAGATAAAACTACGACAGATGCCGGAGAAAGTACAGATATTGTGACCACTGAGGAGGAAGAAGTGGTAGCGCCGGTAGATGCACCGGTGGGAATGATTGAATCTTGTGAACTACCCCAGTTAGAAGGAAGAGAAATTATCAGTGTTTCTGTGGCAGGGGATGGTGAAACTTTGTATGTCAGTACCTGTTATGAAGATACAGAACTGGTAATACCGGTTTATGAGGTGCTGCGTTTTGACTATCAGGAAGAGTGGAAACGTTATGGAGAACCGGTAGTAATGGAATGGGAGAATGAGGAACTTTCCTGCATATATTTTACCGTGAACCGGACCGGAACGAAAGCATATCTGTCTGTATATTCAGAAAATCCGGATATGGAAAGTTCTGAAGAGGCGTTCTTCTTACGTCTTGCCGTGGCAGATATTGAAGAAAATCAGCTTAAGAATATTACCTTTCTGAAAGAAATAAAGGAACAGGGAAATCAGATTATTTCCGGTGTGGATGAGGAAGAAAATATTTATTATGTTGCAGAAGATATGGAAAGCGGAACTCTGGTAGCGAAAGTTGCATATTCTGCGAAAGATTACGCTTGTGAAGAATTATTTGCAGAGGGACGGGTGCAGATGCCGGCTCAGGAAGAGGAAGCAGAAACAGGAGAGGATTCGAAGGACAGTGAGAATCAGCCGGATACGGATCAGATAGAAATAGAGGAAACGAAAGATTTGACACAAGAGCCTGAGGTTAAAAAGGAAAATCCTATTTTATGGGAAGAAATTATAAATATACGTTCGGTTGTAAGAGCTGAAGACGGTACCTGTTATTTTACGGCACCGGGACCGGATAATGGTGTATATATGATTTATTCCGCTAGGGAACAGGAAGATGGGCTTTTCGCATATCCCGAATTATTACCACCGGAAGTGAATGATGGGGTGGAAGATAAGCTATATTGTACGGTTTCTGACAATGAAAAGTATCTTTATTATATCAGCTCAAAATCCACCGTAAACGATGACGGAGAGTTTTACAGTAAGACCATGTTATATCGTGTATTAAGAGAAAACTTAGAAGAAACGATAGAAGAACAATAAAGGAAGAACAAAGAAAGGAATCACTTATTATGTCAAAAATACCATTTTATATGACAACAGCCATTGCATATACTTCAGGAAAGCCACATATCGGTAACACTTACGAGATTGTATTGGCAGACAGCATTGCCCGATTTAAACGTAAGGAAGGATACGATGTATTTTTCCAGACCGGTACTGATGAGCATGGACAAAAAATTGAATTAAAGGCAGCAGAAGCCAACATTACTCCGAAGGAATTTGTAGATAATGTGGCAACAGAAATAAAAAGAATTTGGGATTTAATGAATACTTCTTATGATAAATTCATTCGTACTACGGATGAAGACCATGAAACGCAATTAAAGAAGATTTTCCTAAAGTTATATCAAAAGGGCGATATCTACAAAGGACATTACGAGGGAATGTATTGTACTCCTTGTGAATCCTTCTTTACTACTTCACAGTTAGTGGATGGAAAATGTCCGGACTGCGGAAGAGAATGCCAGCCTGCGAAGGAAGAAGCCTATTTCTTTAAGATGAGCAAGTATGCAGACCGTTTGATTGAACATATTAACACACATCCTGAATTCATTCAGCCGGAATCCAGAAAGAACGAGATGATGAATAACTTCTTATTACCGGGATTACAGGATTTATGTGTTACCAGAACCTCCTTTAAATGGGGTGTTCCCGTTGATTTTGATGATAAACATGTGATTTATGTATGGTTAGATGCCCTAACCAACTATATTACAGGAATCGGCTATGATGCAGATGGAAATCATAAAGAGAACTTTAATAAATTCTGGCCTGCTAATTTACATCTGATAGGTAAGGATATCATCCGTTTCCATACTATTTATTGGCCAATCTTTTTAATGGCATTGGATTTGCCATTACCAAAACAGATTTTCGGACACCCATGGTTATTACAGGGTGACGGAAAGATGAGTAAGTCTAAAGGTAATGTTATTTATGCGGATGAACTAGTGGAATTTTTCGGAGTAGATGCAGTCCGTTATTTCGTACTTCATGAAATGCCCTTTGAAAATGATGGTGTGATTACCTGGGAATTAATGGTAGAAAGAATGAATTCCGATTTGGCCAACACCTTAGGAAATCTGGTAAACCGTACCATTTCTATGTGTAACAAATACTTTGATGGTGTTGTAACGGATGCAAAGGTTACAGAAGAAGTGGATGAGGATTTAAAGAAGGTTGTACTTGAAACCAAAGGAAAAGTTTGCGATAAGATGGCGAAATTACGTGTGGCAGATGCCATGACAGAAATCTTTAACTTATTCAAACGTTGTAATAAATACATTGATGAAACCATGCCTTGGGCATTGGCAAAAGACGAGGCAAAGAGCGACCGTTTAAAGACTGTATTATATAATCTGGTGGAATCCATTACCATGGGCGCCAGTCTCTTAGAGCCATTTATGCCAGAAACAGCAGATAACATCGTAGCACAGTTAAATACCACGAAAAGAACCATGGAGGAACTGGATTCTTATGGATTATATCCAAGTGGAAATAAAGTAGTGGAAACCCCTACGATTCTATTCGCAAGACTGGATGTGAATGAAGTCTTAGAAAAGGTAGAAGCAAAGAAAGAAGCTGTTTTAAAAGAAGAAAAAGCAAAAGAAGGAATGGATGTGGAAGCATTAGAAGAAATCACCATTGATGATTTTGCCAAGGTACAGCTTCAGGTAGGAGAAATCATTGCCTGTGAAGAAGTAAAGAAGTCCAAGAAATTATTATGTTCACAGGTTAAGATAGGAAGTCAGGTAAGACAAATCGTGTCTGGAATCAAGGCACATTACTCTCCGGAAGAGATGGTAGGTAAGAAGGTGGTAGTAGTTACCAACTTAAAACCAGCCAAGTTAGCAGGAGTATTGTCTGAAGGAATGATTCTTTGTGCAGAAAACGAAGCAGGAGAACTTGCTTTGGTGACTACAGAAAAAGAAATGCCAAGCGGAGCACCGATTCAATAAAAAGAAATGTAACACCCGAAAAATACGAATCGATATATCCCCTGTTAAGGAAACAGGGGGCATGTCAAAATGTGTTTTCCGGGTGTTTGTTTTTTTAGTGTCGTGAATCATTGGGGATTAAAATATAAAATATGTGATATAAAGAGCGTTGCATTTAAAAACCAAATCCGTTATACTAACCATAACTAATAAAAGGGATTTTGAAAAGGAGTGGATAGATGTGGAAAAAGTGAAAAATACAGTGAATGTGATGAATAGGTCAAATAATGTAGGAATTGGAATACAGGATTTTTTAAAACTAAGAGAACAGAATCATTTTTATATTGATAAAACTTCGTTTATTAAGGAATGGTGGGAGAGGGGAGATGACGTAACCTTAATTACCCGCCCAAGACGTTTCGGAAAAACCTTGAACATGTCCATGATGGAAGACTTCTTTTCCGTGAATTACGCAGGAAGAGGGGATTTGTTTGAAGGACTTTCTATCTGGGAAGAAGAGAAATATAGAACGTTGCAGGGAACCTATCCTGTAATTAGTCTTTCCTTTGCAAGGATAAAAGAAACGGATTTTGAATCTACAAAAAGACGAATCATAGAAGTATTAGTGTCACAGTTTGAAAAATATGCTTTTTTATCGGAAAGTGATAAATTATCCGAAAATGAAAAGGAATATATGAGACGGATGGCAAGAGAAATGGATGCTTTTGAAGCAGGATCGTCTTTGCATCATTTGTCAGAATATCTCTGCCGTTATTATGATAAAAAGGTTATTATCCTTTTGGACGAATACGACACCCCGATGCAGGAAGCTTACGTGAATGGCTTTTGGGAGGAAATGGTAGCATTTATAAGGAGTCTTTTTAATTCAACCTTTAAAACCAACCCTTACATGGGAAGAGCAATTATGACCGGAATTACCAGAGTATCGAAAGAGTCTGTTTTTTCGGATTTAAATAATCTGGAGGTAGTAACTGCCACCTCGAATAAATACGCAACTGCCTTCGGTTTCACGGAAGAAGAGGTATTTGCAGCGCTAGAACAATGTGGCTTAGGTGAAGAAAAAGAAAAAGTGAAAGAATGGTATGACGGCTTCGTGTTTGGTGAGCAGGGGGATATCTATAATCCATGGTCTATCATTAACTTTTTGGATAAA
>JBGVLX010000014.1:0-4159 GCA_045124495.1 Lachnospiraceae bacterium | reverse complement strand
CTATATCCCTGTAAACTGTACTGCTTTTAGTGCTTTTTCCATTCCTCTTTTTAGGTTTGCCCGTCTTACATACATTTAGTATTTCCCCTGTTTCATCTTTCGTATCTGTCCCGTAATACTGCAGGTTCTTCGTATCTGCCGGTTTTAAGTCTTCCGGTTTTACCATCTGTTTTCCATTCAGTCCGCATCCGTTAATTAAATCTGCAAACCGTTCTTCATTTTCAAAAAACACCTTCCACACAATGTCTTTTTCCATATGCAGTTCCTCCTTCGTATGAGCAGAAGGTTTCTTAGGGAATTACAGTATGAAAATGTGCTCCATTCATTTCAGAAATCTTCTGCTGTTTTATTAGTTATTATTTTGGAATAAAAGCAAGAATTTTCTGAATTCATTACGAATATGATATGTTTTGAATCCGTAGAAAGATTCAAAATAGATGTATCACTGGGATAAAACTTCCCACAAATATCGATGACAATAGTATACCATACATTTACAATCCATGTATGGCAGATTTTTTCTTTTTCGTCTAATGAAAATTTGCTTTGATTGGATTATAACACCTTTTTTTGCATATTACAAGGAATTATTTTATTTTTTGTATATAAGAATATATTTATTTGTAAAATAGCATCCCCCTATTTTGTTTTGAATGGGATATAATATCCGTTTTTATCTACATACCATTTACTAATATAGGTATCGGCTTCCATTTATCTCTATTTATAAACTTCAAGTTTCATGTATGTTCCAGATTTAGTAATATTTCTCAAACAATTTCTTTATTTCAGAGCAATCAAATTGAAATCCTACTTGCCAAAAACTATCATCTTCTAATTCCTCAATATGTTCAAATTGATTAAAGTGTTCTGGAAGATATGGATTTGCACCATTTTGAAGCAAATACTCAATATATTCCAATGTATCAGGCGTTGGTTTGTATATTTGACCTTTTGACATATTTATTTCATCGTTATATAGCATACCATTCGTATCTATCACAATATCGAGACACATTTCGATTGCTGAATCAAGAAGGAGATACGCATATTCATCTTGAAAATACGCTTTATTTGTATCAATAAACTTCTTGGCATTACAATAATCATGTTTTCTGTTCAATGCAGCTATAATTCGATATTGCAACGGAATATCAGAATTGTAACCATATATATTCTGAGCATCATTTAATAATTCAGTACTTAAATCTAGATAATCCATAACCACTCACATCCATAAATTCAAAGTTTTCTCTCTGTTTCAAGCCCTCCGTAAGCCTGAAATTTAACTCTTATATTCTAATCAAAACGAATAATTACGTTAAGCGCATTACCTACATCAGCTGCCCTTTCTATAGCTTCTGACAAATTCTCTAGCGAATATTCATGCGTTATCATTTTATGAATATCCCACTTGCCGGATTTCATAATTTCAAGAACATCTGCAACATCCTCTGGAGAATAACCTCCGCTTCCTGTGATAGATTTCTGACCAAAGGTAAGCCCTAAAATATCTACTTCTCTTTTACTCGTACCAACAGCTACAAGTACCATTCTGCTATTATATTTACCTAATTTCTCATAAGCAGTCAAAACAGAATCCGCCCCTGCGGCATCAATCCATATATCACAGTCAATAGCCCCGCCATTCACACCTGCATTTTTTCCTAATATGTCCTTTAATCCATGCAACTCGTTATCATCTTTATTGTTATATATATCAAAGCCAAGTTGTTTACAGATATTCAATCTGAAGTCAGAATAGTCACAAATAACCACCTGCTTACACCCGAAATATTTAAGCGAAATTGCTGCTGCTATACCTATTGTTCCTGCTCCAAATACTACTGCTTTTTCACCCGACTGCGGAAGTCCTCTTCTGGCAGCTCGACACCCAACCGTAAAAGGTTCTATCAACGCAGCTACTTTGTCTGATATACTGTCATCTACATGATAAATAGATTCTTCCCATACCGGATTTGGACAATAGATATATTCTGAAAAACCACCAATGGTACCGGCTCTTTTTCTATCACCGGTTACAAGAATCGGGTATGGATAAACTCTATCCCCCACTTTTATATCTTTTACATTTTTTCCTACTGCTGATACTTTACATACAGTCTCATGTCCAAACTCGCCACCTACAGTTATGCGATGTCCCAATCCAAGACCATGCTTGTACACAGCTACATCTGTTCCACAAATGCTGGAATAAACATTTTTTAATATAATTGCATCATCTGCACATTTATAGTCTGGCAATTCTGCAATTTCTATATTTTTTACACCTTGATATAATGCTGCTTTCATTTTAGTTTTCTCTCCATAAAATTCAATTAACATAGCTTGTAAACAGGTGAAAAGGAAACATGGTGCCTAGCCACGCCAGTGGAGGTTTACAAGATATGAGTGAATCATTGAATTTACTTTCTCTTATCCTATCAACACATTCTTTCCTTCAAAGGCAAAACCATACTTCCTTATCTTTTCCTTTGGAATTCCTCTGGAAATGAGGGTTGCTTCGTATTGTTTTTCCTCGATTTGGGTAAGGGCTGAGGTAAGGGTTTCTTCCAGTGACTTCTCTTTTCTGGGGTTGAATACTTTAAATTCAATGATGATGGCATCATCCCCCTCCGGTTTTACCGGCTCTAACATAATGTCATATCTTCCAAATCCACTTTCCCGGTTAGAGGTCATTAGATAACGTCCTTTTAAATCCACCAGCAATCCTAACACAAAACCATGGTAGAACCGCTCCGGCTGAACTTTTTTCGAAACCCTTTTTCCCGTATCAAAATAGCTGAAGATTTCACAGGTAATCTCGTTCATATAATCATTCATTTCATCCACATCGCCTGTCAGCATTGCAGAAATGAAACGGTTATAATTTCCTCTCTGACCACCAAACCAGCCACTAACCATGTCCTCAAACATAATCCGTACTTCTCCATTGGTCAGGGCTAATTCATATTTCGGTCTTCTCCCCACTTTTCCCATATCTTCATAATCCAATATTTTCAGATAACCACTTGCCACCAGCAGACTCCAAATAGCCTCTTCGTTATTATCTAACTGATTATATACAATCTGCTCGTCAATAGGACAAATCAGATGCTCTCCTTTTAACAACTGTTCCATGGACTGTTTGATATCTCTGTCACCTTCCCGAATCAGCTTTCCAACCAGACTGTTAGAACTGGTATTGGCCCAGTAGGTTGCATATTTACCGGTATCCAAAAAGTTAAGGATAGACCATGGATTATAGATGTCTTCCTGTTCACCAAACACGAAGCCGTCATACCATTCCTTCACATTTTCTTTTTCTTCCCCTAGTCCACCTGCATCTAATGCTACAAACACTTCTTCCTCTGTGAAACCAAAAGATGTGGCGTATTCATTCGATGTGGTAGTTACCACTTTTAAGTTATTCAAATCCGAAAAAACCGACTCTTTCGAAACTCTGGTGATTCCGGTCATAATCCCCCGTCCCATGTAAGGGTTGGTTTTAAAGGTGGAGTTAAAAAGACTTCTTATAAATGCTACCATGTCCTCCCAGAAGCCATTCACATAGGCTTCCTGCATTGGAGTATCATACTCATCCAAAAGAATGATGACCTTTTTATCATAATAACGGCAGAGATATTCTGACAAACGATGCAAAGAGGATCCTGCTTCAAAAGCATCCATTTCCCTTGCCATCCGTTTCATATATTCTTTTTCATTTTCGGATAATTTATCACTTTCCGCTAAAAAAGCATATTTTTCAAACTGGGATACTAATACTTCTATGATTCGCTTTTTTGTAGATTCAAAATCCGTTTCTTTTATCCTTGCAAAAGAAAGACTAATTACAGGATAGGTTCCCTGTAACGTTCTATATCTTTCTTCCTCCCAAATGGAAAGTCCTTCGAACAAATCCCATCTTCCTGCATAATTTAGGGAAAAGAATTCCTCCACCATGGACATATTCAAGGTTTTTCCGAAACGTCTCGGTCGGGTAATTAAGGTTACGTCATCTCCACTCTCCCACCATTCCTTAATAAATGAAGTTTTATCAATATAAAAATGATTCTGTTCTCTTAGTTTTAAAAAATCCTGTATTCCAATTCCTACATTGTTTGACATATACGTTACATTTACTGTATTTTTTACTTTT
>JBGVLX010000013.1:0-4934 GCA_045124495.1 Lachnospiraceae bacterium | reverse complement strand
ATTAGCGATTTAATGATTAACGAACAAATTAGAGACAAAGAAGTACGTGTGATTGGAAAAGACGGCGAACAATTAGGCATTATGTCATCAAAAGAAGCCTACCAGTTAGCGAAAGAAGCTGATTTGGATCTTGTAAAGATTGCTCCTACTGCAAAGCCACCGGTTTGTAAGATTGTAGATTACGGTAAGTACCGTTATGAAGCGATGCGTAAGGAAAAGGAAGCAAAGAAGAAACAAAAAGTTATAGATATCAAAGAAGTACGTCTTTCACCAAATATCGACACTAATGACCTAAATACTAAGGTTAATCAGGCTAGAAAATTCCTTGCAAAAGGAGATAAAGTTAAGGTTACACTTAGATTTCGAGGCAGAGAACTTGCTCATGTAAATGCCAGTAAGTCGATTTTAGATGAATTTGCTAAGATGCTTGAAGATGTAGCGGTAGTTGAAAAAGAAGCGAAATTCGAAGGCAGAAGCATGATAATGTTTTTAACAGAGAAAAAATAAGACAGGAATGATAATTCCTGATTTGTAAGTTAGTTATTTTAAGGAGGAACTTAATTATGCCAAAAATGAAAACCAGTAAAGCAGCAGCTAAGAGATTTAAAGTTACAGGAACTGGAAAGTTAAAGAGAAGTAAAGCATATAAACAACATATCTTAACTAAGAAGAGCGCTAAGACTAAGAGAAATCTTAGAAAGACAGTTGTTACTGATTCTACTAACGTAAAGAATATGAAGAAGATTTTACCATACCTATAATTTGAATTGTTAAGGAGGAAAGAAAAATGGCAAGAATTAAAGGCGGTTTAGGTGCTAAGAAAAGACATAATAGAACATTAAAGCTAGCAAAAGGTTACAGAGGAGCTAGATCAAAACAATATAGAGTAGCAAAACAATCTGTTATGAGAGCCTTAACAAGTGCTTATGCAGGTAGAAAAGAAAGAAAGAGACAGTTCAGACAATTATGGATTGCACGTATTAATGCAGCAGCTAGAATGAACGGAATCTCTTACAGCAAATTTATGTATGGATTAAAGCTTGCTAACATTGATATCAACAGAAAGATGTTATCTGAAATGGCTATTAACGATGCAGAAGGATTTGCAAAGTTAGTTGAAGTTGCTAAGTCTAAATTAGCTTAATTAACATATACGATAAAAAGTAAGAACCATGGGTTCTTTTATAGAAGCAGGGAGATACGGTCTGATATTTTTAGGTTGTAACTTTTATAAGATGGCGATTTGGCTTTCTTATCCTGCTTACTAACGGGGTGTGGCTCAGCTTGGCTAGAGCGCTTGATTTGGGATCAAGAGGTCGCAGGTTCGAATCCTGTCACCCCGACTACGTGCTCATAGCTCAGTTGGATAGAGCAATGGCCTTCTAAGCCATGTGTCCGGGGTTCGAATCCCTGTGGGCACGTTATGCGGGAATGCTGGAATTGGCAGACAGGCAAGACTAAGGATCTTGTGATGTTCGCATCGTGTGGGTTCAAGTCCCATTTCCCGCAGTAAAAGTCTTGATGATTTCAAGGCTTTTTCTTTTTTGTATAGAAAATAAGTTTACTGTTCCTTGGAGAAGCGTAACGTAAATTAAAATAATTAACAGGTAAATCAAGAGAATGGTGTATACATTTTGTTTTACTTGTGTTAAAATGGAAACGAGATTATGAGGGATATGAAAGGAGGATGAGAATTTGTATTGGGAAAAATTGGTTGAATTATGTAGAAATAGAAGAGTGTTTATACAAACACATAATTTTCCGGACCCGGATGCGGTTTCTAGTGCATTTGGATTGCAATATTTTTTGAAACAATATGGTATCGATGCGATTCTTTGCTATGCTGGAAAAATTGAAAAATTAAATACGAAAAGAATGTTAAGTGTATTTGATATAGATATGATGTATATTGATGACATCACTGATATGACCCAGGAGGACTATATTATTACTGTGGATGCCCAGAAATATAATGCAAATATTTCTATTTTTCCAGGTCATGAAATAGCCTGTATTGATCATCATCCGACTTTTATTGACTATGAATATGAATATAAAGATGTCAGAATCTGTGGTGCTTGTGCATCGATTGTAGCAAAATACTATGAGGATTCTGAGATTCCTATTCCAGAGAATGTAGCATCTGCTTTACTGTATGGAATTAAGGTTGACACTGCGGAATTAAGCAGGGGAGTAGCAGATTTAGATATTGATATGTTTTATATGTTATATAAACTGGCGAATCTTCAAAAGATAGCAAGTCTTTATTCCAATGCCATGGAATTAGATGATTTAAAGGCTTATGGTGCGGCTTTCGAAAGTATTACCATTTTAGAAGAAATCGGGTTTGCCAGCATTCCTTTTAATTGTCATGACGCATTGATTGCTACCATTTCAGATTTTATTTTATCTTTGGATGTAGTAGAATGTGCGGTAGTGTATGCCATCCGGGAAGATGGAATTAAGTTTTCGGTAAGAAGTGATATGACAGATGTAGACGCGGGCAGACTTACGGAGTGGGCATTAGGAGGAGTTGGAACCGGAGGTGGTCATTTTAGCATGGCCGGCGGTTTTGTTCAGACTTCTAATGTTGATAAATTTGGAAGGAATTTACATAAGGAAATAGAAAGCCGTTTTGTAAAGGCTTTAAAGATATTAAGATAAAAATCCGGGAATCCCGGATTTTTTATTTATAAGTAAATACCAAAAATTTCCTACTTAGATGGGAGTTAATCCAGGGCTTCAAAAGCAATGGAATTCTGTTTTAAAAAATGAAGTAAATATTGAGACCAGGCGTGTTCCAGACTTTTATCCATGGTAAAGGTCTGAAAGGATACGCCATCCCGCAGGAATATGGTGTGACCATCGTATTGGATATGGAAAAACAGTCCTCCGATGGTGTCTTCGCTAAAAGGCAGGTTTGATTCTAATAAAAACCGGTTTAAATTTTCCTTTGACAGTAACAAAGAAATCTTAAAAAATAAAGGAGTTCTTTTTCCTTTCATCCATTGGAAAACATGAGGTTTTTGATTTTCCCAGAGGGTAAAATCTTCCTTTGGTTTTAAATCTTCTTCAAAAGAATCAAAAAAGTCTTGTTGGATTCTTCCATCTATCTGATAAACTACACTTGTTTTTACGGTTGCTTCATATAGAAGAAAAGTATCAAAAACCGTTGAGCGTAATAATAAATTCATAAATTCTTTGGTATCAAGAATTTTAAGTGCTAACATAGTTATCCTCCTTATATTTGATGGGCATGTGTTTCCTGTAAGAATGAAGGGCATGCCTCTTTCGTTTTTTATCAATCATATTTTACATGATAACATATTTAAGAAAAAAAAGAAATGAAAGATTCCATATACTACGGGAAATAAGCCCAAAAAACGTGATTGCTTACTAATTAGTTTTATCTAAAAAGTGCCGGAATTCAAAAACTTTTTTGTGGATAAATACATAAAATAACGAAATTACTAACATAATTTCAATAACAAATAGATAGAATATGTGGTAGATAATTGAAAATAATAATATTGCAACAAAAAATATATTGTGCTATGATAAGTTGAATTTAAAAAGAAAGGTGAGCAAACTAGAAGTCTGATAAATAAGCATATATGAAATGTAACGTTTAAAGGTCAAACAGTAAATGTTTACAGGCAGATAGTAGCCGAAAATACATTTTTGAAATTTATCAGATAAATGAACTGGTTTTGTAAGAAGATTATGATACTAAGAATGATACAAGGTTTTCTGATGGCACTGGCAGATAGTGTACCGGGGGTATCAGGAGGGACGGTAGCTTTTATTTTAGGATTTTATGAAAAATTTATTGGTTCCTTGAATGATATATTAGGAACTTCCAAAGAGAAAAGAAAAGAAGCATTTGTTTTTCTGATTCGGCTGGGGATTGGCTGGGCAATTGGAATGATTTTAGCAATGCTTTTTATTACGTCTGTCTTTGAACGTAATATTTATGCGATTTCATCTGTGTTTATCGGCTTCATTATTTTTGCAATTCCTGTAATTGCAAAACAGGAAAAGGAATGTCTGAAGGGAAAGTATGGAAATTTATTTTTTACCTTGCTAGGTGGAGTTGTGGTAGTGTTGATTACTTATTTTTCAGGGACTTCCTTGTTCCCGAATGGTGTTGATTTAAGTTTTGGAAAATTTTCGCCAATAACCGGAGCTTTGATTTTTGTGGCAGGATTAATTGCAATTTCTGCCATGGTGTTGCCTGGAATTTCAGGTTCTACCATGTTGATGATTTTTGGTTTATATGTTCCAATTACCATGGCAATTAAGGATGTATTGCATTTTAAGGTTGAGTATGTACCGGCTCTGATTTTATTTGGACTTGGTATTATTTGTGGGGCGTTAAGCATTGTAAAACTGGTAAAAAAGGTGATGGAACGTTTTAGAAGCCAGACGGTTTACTGTGTATTAGGTTTAATGATTGGTTCCATTTATTCCATTTGCATGGGGCCTACGACTTTGGATGTACCAGAACCGGCAATGGGATTAAAGGAATTTAAAGTGTTGTTTTTCTTATTAGGAGGAGTGATTATTTTCGTTTTAGAAGCAATGAAAAGTTATACTGAGAAAAAGGCAACAAAAGGTGAATAGTACGGAATAGTCCTTTAAGAGAGAAAAAATAAAAAAAGAACTTGCAATAATTGTTTTTTGTGCTATCATACATAGTAATAAAAACTATATCACAAAGATTTTAAAAATACGCTATTTCGTTTTGGTGTAATAATTTGAGGTTGGTGTAAAAGGTAATTTGACACCGGAATCATAATCAAAGAAATATTGTTGTGTATTGTATGGAAATGGTTGGAATATTTTTGGTTACTGTTTAGACGGTAAATTATTATGAAATCTTGAGTGCAACAGGATATGTATGGAGGGAAATAAATATGGCATATAAAATTATT
>JBGVLX010000012.1:0-14370 GCA_045124495.1 Lachnospiraceae bacterium | reverse complement strand
GCTCAATGGTAGAGCACACGGCTGTTAACCGTGGGGTTGTAGGTTCGAGCCCTACTCGGGGAGCTTAGGCCCCATGGTCAAGCGGTTAAGACATCGCCCTTTCACGGCGGTAACAGGGGTTCAAATCCCCTTGGGGTCATTTAAATATATTTAATATGCCGACGTGGCTCAATTGGCAGAGCAGCTGACTTGTAATCAGCAGGTTATCGGTTCAAGTCCGATCGTCGGCTTTTTGCCAAGTAAGGTGGCAAATAGGGACCTTTAGCTCAGTTGGTTAGAGCAATCGGCTCATAACCGATCGGTCCGGGGTTCAAGTCCCTGAAGGTCCACTTTTCTTAGAAGATATGGCCTAGTGGCTCAGTTGGTTAGAGCGCCGCCCTGTCACGGCGGAGGTCGAGGGTTCGAGTCCCTTCTGGGTCGTTTTACAATTTTATAATGTTGTATGTTGTAATTTGGGATCTTAGCTCAGCTGGGAGAGCATCTGCCTTACAAGCAGAGGGTCACAGGTTCGAGCCCTGTAGGTCCCATTAAGTCAATAAGACTTATGCCGGCGTGGCGGAACTGGCAGACGCGCAGGACTTAAAATCCTGTGGTGGCAACATCGTACCGGTTCGATTCCGGTCGCCGGCAGTGAAAAGATTAACTCTTAACGAGTTAATCTTTTTTTGTTTACAGTGTCCTTTGGAGAATAGGGAATAAAGTGCATAATAACCTGTAGATATCTAGAGATTAAGGAACTATTGCACCTAAGAACAAAAAAATAAATGAATTAATAAATAAAAATAATATCTATGAAAATAAGAAAAAATATGTTATTATTAGATACAGAGTGGAAAATAAATGTGAAAGAGGGTGTAAGCTATGCAGCAAAATCAAATTCATAAAATGATAAATGAATTAATTCATAGAGGGCATGACTCCAAGAATAAACTTCAGTTTGTGAAACATTACAATGATTTTAGTATAAGTCCGGAATTGGTTGAAGAGATAATTAAAGAATCCAATTTTATGTTTTTTGCCCATGAATTTAGTATGGATGCGATGCAGTCTGCTTACGAACCCTTTTTTGATTGGATAAAAGAATTGATTGATTGTAGAGGGAATATGGAAGTTCGCGATTTTTTGAAGGAATGTGAAATATATCCTTTACAATATGAAATTATTGAAAGTTTTTATTTTTCTGGGGAGTGTAAAAGAAAAGAAGATATTCTTTTACACGAGCTGAATTATGAAACGAATCGTATGCTGGATAATATGGTTCGAATTTTTAGAAATATATCTCAAAAGCAGCCTATTTTTATTTTGTTAAATCGGATTCACTATGCTCAGGCATCAGCTTTAAAAGTTTTGAATTATGTGATTAATGAACTTGCTGATAGTGATATTTATATACTAGGTGTGTATAATGGAGAACAAAGTGCGAATACATATTATTTGAAGGAATGGAAGAAATTTTTAGAATTAACTGAGAGTAGATGTAATGTAGTAACCTGGGTTTATCGTGGGCAAATCCATGATGTGGAAAGAACAGATTTTGCACCAAACATTGAAGAATTTGATGATTACCTAGTGAAAGTAAATAATATGTTAGAACTTGGTGCGTATTCTCAGGCGGATTATTATCTAAGTTTTTTACATCAAAAGGTGGAAAGTGAAGAAAGTAATTTTAGTCAAGAAGTTTGGATTAAAGTAAATCTATTGTATATGCGAAATTTTATTTATTTGAATGATGTAAGTAATGCACTTCATATTTCAAATGAAATAAAAGCAAGGATTCAACATGAAGAAGAATATGTACTTACGCTATTTATGACGGAATACTATATCTGCATGGCAGAGATTTTAAATCATCGGGATGAGTTGGTTGAGAAGTGCATCCAGCATTGTAGAAAAATTATAGAGAAGAATCCTGATGAGAAATTAAAGTTGCGTTTATTGATAATGGAACATGTGCTACAATATGATGGATTTAATTCCCAACAGGTAAGAAATACTCAGGATGAATGTGATTTCATTTTTGTAGAATTGTTGAAAAGATATGAATTTTTCAATCATTTAGCATATTATTTCACAAATTGTCTTGGAAATAATTTGGATTCTGTTATGAATGAGAATTCAAGGGATACACAAACTGAAATTTATATAAAAGGACTTGAAATAGCAAATAATATTGGAAATGACAATTGTAGTTTGGTTTTCTATAATACCAGAATTGTATTTGCTTCTTCATTAGGAAAATTTTCTTATTCTGAAAAATATTTTAAGCAAATTATACCATTAATCGAAAAGTCAAACAGCAAAGTAGATTTATGTAAAAATCTGAATGGTATGGGATATGTAACCTGTGTAAACGGAACTTATCAAAAATCACATGATTATTATGTTCAGGCCTTACAGGTTGAAATAGAAATTGGTGATACAAGGCTAATTGCGGAAACATTGTATAATATGTGTATTACTTCGTTTCTTGCCAAAGATTATAAGAGTGCAATTCGATTCGCTGAGACAACCGTGGAAATAGTGGAAGGTATGGGTTACTATGCCTTTGTATGTAATATTTCTAAGGTCTATGCCCTTGCCGCTTTGGGGAATCATTTTGATCATAATGAATATAGTTGTTATTTTTATCTGGATAAAATGAAAAGGTTTATTGCACATCTGTTGCGGGCTCATGATGAAAAGAAATGTGCATTTTGGGATGACGATTTGATGTTGTATTATCTACTTTGCGCATTATTGGATAAAAAAGAGGGAAAGTACGAATCGGCAATTTCGAACTTCTTGATTTCTAAGGAGCATTTATTTAAAACTCCAGGTTTCTTCTTCTTTGGGTATCCTATTTTGGCAGTTGAATTGTCAGATTGTTATGAGAAGATGAATCATTTTCAACAGGCAAACAAGGTATTAGAAGATGCTATCGAGGGATTATGTAATGCGAATTATATTTCTGCGATTCCAGAATTAGAAGCAAGAAAGAATAAGGAACCTTATGAAGCACGGGGATATAATTTTGAAATTAAGAAAGAATTGGAGATGGAGATAAAAACTCTTACCAATGAAGTGGTAATGAAAAGGATTAATAAGGGACTTTTAAGTCATTCCGAATTTTTATCAGTATGGCAAAATGTAATTAACGATAAAAATACTGTGGATGAGGTCTATGAGAATGCCTATCCGGCTGCGTTGAATCATTTTGCAGCGGATCAGATGTTGATTTTTTCGAAACAAAATCAAGAACTTTCCCTTTCCTGCTCGTTTTATGAAGAAGAGTTTAATGAAGTGGATTTAAAGGTTATTGAGAAATTTGCAAAACTTTATCCAAATGGTTTTGTGGCTTCTAGAATGAATAAAGAGTTCTATTTTTATAGAGAAGTGATTGAAATTTTTGGATTTGATGAGATTGTTTCATTTATGATGGTTCCATATATTAAGGATAAAGTTGTGGTAGGAGTTGCGATTTTATACATCGTTATGAGGGAAGATTTCAGAAAAATCACAAATTTGTTTGACAGTGAAGGCCTTGTTATGTTTAAGGTTGCATATCGACAGATGGTGGACTTAATTGAGAAAATTGATGCCAGCGCAACGATTAAAAAAATGAATGAAAGGTTGCTTTCTGTAAATCAGAAATTAGAGGAAAGTGTAGTAATAGATGCCTTAACAGGAATATTTAACCGAAAAGGATATGCAAGAAAAGAGCAAGAATTTGAAAATATGAAGATCATAAAGGATTGTGTTGTTTTGTATTTTGACTTAGATAATTTTAAGTACTACAACGATTCCTTCGGTCATGATATCGGAGATTTAGTATTGATTCAGCTAGCAGAGATTTTAAAGTGTTTAGCGAAAGAAGATGGAATTCCAATCCGATATGGCGGGGATGAATTTCTTTTGATTGTGCCTGATGTATCTACGGATCAGGCAGAGGATATAGCAAAAGAGTTTTATGAAATATTAAAACAAAAAGAGTATTTTATACCTAAGATTGAAAAGAAATTACGAAGATTTGTACATATTCCGGAAGAAAAGAGAATTTCAAGTTCCATCGGTATTGCAAAAACAGATTATTTGTCCGGATGCAACCTTGAAACAGCGATAAAACGTGCAGATGCTGCACTTTATTGCGTAAAGAAAGCTTCTAAGAAAAACTATAAGGTCTGGAAACAGGAAGATACAGCAAATGATCAGTAAATGTAGTACTTAGAGGAAGATACATCAGATGATCAGTAAATGTAGTACTTAGAAAAAGATACAACGGATGACAGGTGGATATAGTACTTAGAGGAAGATACAACGGATAACAGGAAAATTTAGTACGTAATTATTTGGCTGGAAGTTCAAATATGTCATGAATAATTGAGAATTTAGACAGAAGGACATAACAGGTTTGTTGTGTCTTTTTGTCTATGTGGATAGAAAATGAAATGAGGATTTAAGATGATAATTATCGATAGATTGATAATATATATTTTTTGCATCTTATTATCAATAAGAGAGTGCGGTGGAGATAATACGATTTTATTAGCATTGGTATTTTTGGCCTTCACCTCGTTTTATATGGCAGCAAGTAAGGATAAGGTGAAGGATATTATTATTCTGGCGTATATACTGATTTTTATCATATATCCTTTGGGATTTGTTTTTCTTCCGTTATTTTTGTATGATTGGTTGGAAGAGAAAAAAACATGGCATTTAGTCCTATGTATTTTTGTATTTATTTATCACATGGAACGGGTGCATTTTTGTATTGAACTTTTAGTATTGGTTTTTCTTACCGTATATTTATACTATAAAACAAAGGATTTAAGTTTAAGCAAAAAACAAAAAATTCTTTTAAGAGACCAGGAAGTAGAAAAACAATTATTATTAGAAAAGAAAAATGAATTATTATACAATCAGATGGAAAATCAGGTACATATGGCAATATTAACGGAGCGAAATCGTATCGCAAGAGAAATTCATGACCATGTGGGACATATGATATCTTCCTGTATTTTACAGGTTGGTGCAATCACTACCATTGTAAAAAAGGATGAGGAAAAGGCATTATTACGACAATTAAAAACAACATTAGATGAAGCAATGAATCAGATACGTTCCAGTGTTCATAATATTTTTGATGAGTCTGTTGATTTAAAGGCAGAAATGGAGAAAACCCTGAAAATACTGGAAAAGTTTAACGTAGATTTTTTGTATGATGTATCAGGGGAGATGGAGAAAGAGATAAAATTCAGTATTCTGGCAGTGGTAAAGGAAGCTACGAATAATATTGTAAAATATTCAAATGGGGATAGTGTGGTTTTACAATTCAGGGAGCATCCTGGATTTTATCAACTTCTTGTTTCTGACAATGGTACGAATAAGAATAGTAGTGTATCCGGTATAGGATTAAAAAGCATGAGTGAAAGAATTGAAACACTGCAGGGAATTTTTCGAGTTAATGACGAAAATGGATTTGAAATTTTTGTATCGATTCCTAAAAAGAAATAATCGTATTTCTATGATTAAAAGGTCAATTGACGTAACTTGTAAATAAGTGACACATAAACGTGGTACTTAGTCACGCTAGAGGTGGGTTATGCGATGTGTCGTGAATATTTGGGGTTAGATTGAATTAAAATGAAATGGGATGAAACAAATAAAGGGATGAAAATGTAGCAGATACTAATTGAAAATTATGAGTTGAAAGGAACTATAGGAGAAGAGATGAAGGTTGTAGTAATTGATGATGATAGTTTAGTGGCATTATCTTTAAAAACGATATTAGAGGCCAGTGGGAAGATAGAAGTCACTGCCATGGGAAAAGATGGAAGAGAAGCACTTTCTTTGTATCAGAAGGAAATGCCGGATGTGCTGTTGATGGACATCCGAATGAAGGAAATGAATGGTATCGAGGCAGGAAAAATGGTTTTAAAAGCCTTTCCGGAAGCGAAAATTTTGTATTTAACGACTTTTTTGGATGATGAATATATCATTCAGGCATTAAACATTGGTGCAAAAGGATATATTTTAAAGCAGGATTTTGAAAGTATTGTACCCGCCATGGATGCGGTTATGCTAGGGCAGAGCGTATTTGGAGGAGAAATTATCGAAAAAATCCCTAAACTAATGCAAAAAAAAGATGTGTTTGATTATGAAAAGCATGGAATAACGGAAAAAGAAGTAAAGATTATCCAGGCGGTAGCAGAAGGATTAAACAATAAAGAAATTGCAGAAACATTTGCTTTAAGTGAAGGTACAGTAAGGAATTATTTAAGTCTGATTCTTGAGAAGCTTGAATTAAGAGACCGTACGCAACTGGCAATTTATTATTATAAAAATATGCAATGATACCAAGGATAATCCAAAACCTCGCCAGTTTTAATAAATTTTATTATTATAAAAATATGCACTGATATTAGTGGCAAAAGGTCATATTTTTATGCTCCTATGAAAAAATATGGCTTTGGGACTAAACATCATGCAATGATACAAAGGGTGCTTATAAAAAAATAGTGACATTTGTCATATGAAGTTTTGACAATGTTCACTATTTTTTTTTATATTTTTTGTTATGATAATATCATAAGATATGAAGACCAAGGGTATTATGACTATGGTATCAGCATAATCATTGAAAGGAAGGAATTGTTATGAGTAAAAGTGTTGTAAAAGTTGAAAATCTGGTAAAGAGATATAAGGAATTAATTGCAGTAGACCATTTTAACCTGGATATCAAAGAGGGAGAAGTGTTCGGACTTTTAGGACCGAATGGTTCAGGAAAAAGTACTACCTTACATTGTATTTTATCTTTATTAAAATATGACAAAGGAACCATAGAAGTATTTGGAGAAAAAATGACAGAAAACAGTTATCATTTGAAGAAAGATATTGGAGTCATTATGCAGAATGTGGCTGTTTTCGAAGAATTGAATGTATATCAAAACATTGATTATTTTTGTGGACTTTACATAACAGATAAGAAGAAAAGAAAGCAATATGTGGAAGAGGCGATTCAATTCGTAGGATTGGAAGATTATAAAAAATTTCTACCAAAAAAACTTTCTGGAGGATTACTTCGTAGATTAAATATTGCCTGTGGAATTGCACATAAGCCAAAATTATTAATTTTCGATGAACCTACAGTGGCAGTAGATCCACAAAGCAGAAATAAGATTTTAGAGGGAATTCTGGAATTAAACCATCAGGGGGCGACGGTAATTTATACTTCTCATTATATGGAAGAAGTGGAGCAAATTTGCAGCAGGATTTCCATCATGGATAAGGGAAAAAGCATTGCCATAGGTACAAAAGAAGAATTAAAACAAATGATTAAAAACTCTGAAACGGTCTGTGTGGAAAAAGTAGAGTGTAAGGATGAGATTCTTGATAAAATTAAGAATTTAAAATATGTATATGATGTTGTGTATGCTGAAAAGGAATTGAAGGTGTGTTTTAGTGGAGGAAATCATAATGTCATTCATGTATTAGATTTATTACAAAAAGAGAATGTTCCATTTGGCAGGGTATACACCGAATTACCAACATTAAATGATGTATTTTTGGAACTTACGGGAAAAGAATTAAGAGATTAAGGAGGAAAAAGATATGTTTATACATTTATTTCGATATCGGTTTCTTTCGTTAGTAAGAAATAAAGAAGTTACTTTTTGGAATATTTTATTCCCTTTGGTACTAGGGACATTGTTTTTCTTTGGATTCGGAAGATTTGTAAATGAGGAGGATATCATTGAGACGGTTTCCGTTGCGGTGGTAGAAGAAGATAAAAATCAGTCAGCTGTATTCTCGCAAGTAATGGAACAAATGGAAGGCTCTGACAGCCTGTTTACATTCTCGGTTTTCACTGAGGAGAATGCAAAGAAAGAACTAGAAGAAGGAACCGTGGATGCGATTATTGTGCTGGAAGAAAAGCCATCCTTAATCATAAAGGAAAATGGAATTACAAGCAGCATTGTAAAGAATTTTTTGGATCAGTATATAAGAAAACAGGCAATGATTGAAGAAGTGGTCTTAAGCGGAAATGTTTCAGAGATAGGGCAAATGATAAGTGAAATCAGTCAGTATCAGGATGTGGTACAAGAAAAGGCTTTGGGGAAGGGAAACAATAATACTTATGCACAGTATTTTTATGCTTTGATTGCCATGTGTTGTCTTTTTGCAAGTTTCCAGGGAGCAGGTTGTGTCAATGACATTCAGGCAAATATGAATGTATTAGCAGCAAGAAAGGGAGTTTCACCGGTATCTAAAATGACAATGGTAATTCCTGAGGCGCTGGCGGCGGTGTCTATACAGTCTGTCACAGTAACGGTATTGATTTTTTACTTAAAATACGTCTTAAAGTTAGAGTTAGGAGAAAAAACAGGGCTTATGATTTTAACCGGTATTTTAGCCGGAGCCTTTGGTATATCATTGGGATTTTTGGTTGGTTGTATTAAAAAAGAATTTGATACCAAAATAGGAATTTTAACAGCAGTTTCCTTGGTGATGTGTTTTCTTAGTGGATTAATGATTGTAACTATAAAAGGATTTTTGGAAGAACACGCACCATTTATAAATCGCATAAATCCGGCTGCATTGATAACAGAATGTTTCTATTATTTAAATGTATATGATGATTACAGCAAGTATATTACAAATATGTCTATATTAGGAATTCTTACGGTGGGCTGTTTTGGAGTTAGTATCATGTTGTTGAAAGGAGCACGTTATGAAAGTATTTAGTACGTTTTTTCGAATCATATGGAAAAATAAAATGAATGTAATTCTTTATATTGCAATTTTTGCGGGACTAAGTCTTGTTTTTGGTGCTATGGCAGGTGATTCCACAAAACAGGCTTATGAAGAGTCCAATGTTTCCATTGCAGTGATTGACCATGACCAGACTCAGGCCAGTGAAGCGTTATATTCTTATCTGGATGAGATTCATACCATTGAAGTGGTTGAGGATAACGAGGATGCAAAATTAGATGCATTTTTTAATATGAAAGTGATTGGAATTATTGAAATCGAGGATGGATTTGAAGAGGGGTTATATCAGAATGATTTAGAAGGTAAAATTACGGCATATAACAGTCCGGTAGGAACCGGAAATACATTTGTCAGTATGCAGGCACAGGAGTATGCTTCTTCCTTAAGCAGCTATATTACGCTTGGATATGATATGGAAGAAGCCATTCTAAAAACCCAGGAAAATCTGGCATTGGAAGCGGAGGTTGGATTTGTTAGTAAAGATGCAGGAAAAGAATATAGTCAATATTATTATTACTTTTTATATTTGACTTATGCCTTGATTTCTATTTGTATTTTTGCATTATGTCCTGTATTTATTCGTTTTCGTCAGAAGAATTTAAGAGACAGAATGGATTGTGCAGCCTTACCTGCAGGAAAAAGAAGTGGTGCATTGGCAGCAGGAGCGATTATTTTTGGTCTTGGATTATTTTTATTGATTATACTTATGAGTATAGTGGCATATCATAATATAGATGGATATTTCGAAAGTATTGGGTATTATACACTGAACGTATTGGTGAATTTGCTTGTAACAATTTCCATTGCCTTAGTGCTTAGCAATTTTATCGAAAATACAAACATCCTTAGTGTGTTTTCGAATATTATCGGATTAGGACTTAGTTTTATCAGTGGTGTATTTGTTCCACAGGAAATTTTGTCAGAAGGAGTTCTTAAGGTTGCAAAGTGCTTTCCTACCTACTGGTATGTGGATGTTGTTAACAAAATCCATGAAACCTCCGGAAATCTTATGTTAGCAGATATCTCCATGGGTCTTGGGATACAATTGTTCTATGCAGTAGCATTGTTTGCTTTGTCTTTGGTTGCTACAAAGTATAAGAAAGCATAAAAGTGTATGATAAAAAAGTTTTGTGAGAAGTCTTGTAAATCGCCACTAGCGTGGCTAGGTGCCACGTTTACGTGTCACCTGGTTACAAGCTATATTAATTGACCTTTTCATCATAGAAATAGGGTTAGTAGCAAGTAAACTTGCATAACCTTATTTCTATGATGAAGGATGTGAATCATCTTGGTAAATATATCAGAATAAAAATTTCAATATTAAAAAAATTATAATTAAAAAAATTATAAATAAAAAAATTATAAATAAAAAAATTATAAATTAAAAAATTTAAAAAATTATAATTAAAAAAAATTAAAAAATTATAATTAAAAAAATCTTGACATTCGATTTGGTTTGTAGTATTATACATTATGTTGCTGGTGTGAACAGTGGCAATGAAATGTGTGTGTAGCTCAGCTGGATAGAGCACTTGGCTACGGACCAAGGTGTCGGGAGTTCGAATCTTCTCACGCACGTTGCCCCTATGATTTAGGGGCAAATTTTTTGAATATTGGGCTATCGCCAAATGGTAAGGCACTGGATTCTGACTCCAGCATTTCCAGGTTCGAATCCTGGTAGCCCAGTGATGATAAGTCTTCGATGGATGTCGGAGACTTTTTTCTTTATAAGAATTAAAAACAAAACCAGGTATCATAGAATGTACTATTAGTGAAACATTTCCACGATGCTTCCCTTTTCGATATAGAATAGTATGATTTAAATTTTGGTTTCTGCTTTACAAGGAGGGAAGAACATTCATTTTTATATGTTTTGCATTTTTATAAGGTTAGTGATATAATCATAAGCAGTGGAAAAATATGACTTCATGATTTAAAAAGTGAATCAGGAAGGTCAAGAGAACATAGGGGGTTATAGAGTGCAGTTAGGACAGAAAGAAGAATTATATTTACTTCGAAAGACGGATTTTGGTGTATATTTAGGAGAAAGTATGGAAGCGCCTAAGGAGGAGACCGTACTACTTCCTAAAAAGCAGGTGCCTTCCGGTTTGGAGGAAGGAGATAAGATAGAAGTATTTTTATATAAAGATTCCAGTGACAGAATGATAGCCACTACCAATGAACCGGCCCTTACTCTTGGTGAGGTAGGCGTTTTAAAGGTAAAAGAAGTTACGAAAATTGGTGCTTTTTTGGATTGGAACTTAGAAAAGGATTTACTACTTCCCTTTAAAGAACAAATCAGGGATGTAAAAGCAGAGGAAGAAGTTCTGGTACGTTTATATGTAGACAAATCAGGAAGACTTTGTGCATCTATGAAAATTTATGATTATCTGGAAGTATTTGGTCCATATGTGAAGGGAGATCATGTAAAGGGCATTGTTTATGATATGAAAGAGCTTGGTGCCATGGTGGCAGTAGATAAAAAATATCATGGGCTGATTCCAAAAAGAGAGATAAAGAAAACTCTTAAATTTGGACAGTGTGTAACTGCCAGAGTAGTACGGGTCCGGGAAGATGGAAAATTGGATTTGAGTTTGTCGGAAGAAAAACAGATTCAAATGGACATCGATAGTGCCATGATTATGAAAAGGCTGGATGAGTACGATGGTGTATTGCCATTTAATGATAAAGCAGATCCGAAAGTCATAGAAAAAGAATTCGGAATTAGTAAAAATGCATTTAAACGTGCCGTAGGAAGACTTCTGAAGGCAGGTAAAATAAAGATTACTGAAAAATCAATACAAAAAATATAATTTAGGAGGACTATTTATCATGAACAAAACAATTATCTCAACAGACAAAGCACCAAAGGCCATTGGACCATATTCCCAGGCAATTGAAGTAAATGGAATGATTTTTACTTCTGGTGTAATTCCAATTAATCCGGAAACCAATGAATTAGTAAATGGAGACATTAAAGTTCAGGCTGAACAGGCGATTGGAAATTTAGCAGCGTTGTTGAAAGAAGCAGGTTCTGATACTGAACAGGTAATTAAGACTACTGTATTTATTAAGGATATGAATGATTTTGCCGCTGTCAATGAAATCTATGCGAAATATTTTACGAAAGATTTTCCGGCAAGATCCTGTGTAGAAGTAGCCAGATTGCCGAAAGATGTATTGATTGAGATAGAAGCCATTGCATTAAAAAAATAAATCAGATGATTTATGATGTAAAATATGTTGTGAAAAAATGAGGTAAGAACTGCCATTTTCTTAAAAACTGGTAATGATTAGAAAATATCTTATGTTGGTATCCGGAAGAAACATACCTTTTGGTATCAATATCATTTATTTTTCTATAATATTCCGGGTTTTATTATGTAAAGAAAATGGCTTTTTTTAGGGGAGGAAAAAATGGAATTACAAGAATATTTGGAAAAAGAAAAGAAAAAAAATAACCAGACTGGATTTTTGTTTTTTTTGTTGATGGTGATTCATATTGCTGCAAGTTTTTTTGCACCGGATATTGTATATGAAAATGTGGCATGTAATATTTTATTCAGTCAAGGGCTTCTTATTATTCCGGTTATTTTATTTTTTATTATAACAAAGCGTAACCCTATAAAGTTTATCCGGCTTAAGAAAATAAACGGACTGTCTGTCATACTTCTGATCGTGTTAACGTACTGCATTTCTCCTTTGATGGTTTTTATTAATTTAATTAGTCAGTTATTTGTAAATCAGTATACCGGTGAGTTGATTACAGATTCTGTTACTAATTTTGGGTTGTTGGGCTCTACGTTGTTATTTGCTTTTACACCGGCTCTGGTAGAGGAAATTGCTTATCGTGGAGTATTTTATCAGGCTGCCAGAGGAAGAAGACCGATTCGGGCAATGATTGTTTCCGGATTATTGTTTGGTTTGATGCATATGAATATTAACCAGATATTATATGCGTGTGTTATGGGCATTATTTTTGCTGTGGTAATTGAAGCAACAGGATCTATAGTATCAACTATGATTATGCATTTTGTGTTTAATTTTAATAGTGTGTTTTTAACCTGGGCATTGAATAAACTTATGAGCAGTGAATTTTATCAACAGGCATTAGAAGCAAGCGGGGAGCAGGCGGCTACTACTGAAACGGTATCCGGTGAAGTGAGCATGGCATCTATGCTGACTATGATTCTGATGTTTGGTTTCATGGCAGTGATTGGACTTTTCATTGGATATTTCGTATTAAAAGGAATTGCCAAATTAAATCACAAACAGGAACATATGGAATCACTATTTGATGAAATCAAAATACCAGAAGAAAAGGAAAATATAGAGGAATCTTTAACAGAGGAAAAGAAACCAAAAACAAAAATCTGGAATTTATGGTATACATTAGGTGTCATTCTTTGTCTATTTATGGCTGTTTTGCAGGAAATCGTATCAAGAATGTAAATAAAAATACTAACCTGAAGTTCGGTATGTTTTTAAGACAGCAGTAGGGATAGGCGTTGCAGTTCATAAGTGAATAATAACACAATTGTTCCGCAAAATAAAAAAAGTGATGAAATTTGCTTGACATGGAAGAAACTGCGAGTTAAGATTAGAGTGCTTTAATCAAGAAAAAAGAAAAGAAGGGAAAAGATATGAGTAAATTTTGCTTGAAATGTGGAAACGCGTTAGATGATGACGCAAAGTTCTGTAATGAGTGCGGTGCACCATCAGAAAATGAAGAAACAAAGAAAGAAAATGCGGATGCAAATGCAACTTCTGGAATTAATAAAGAAGAATTAATGCAGAAGGCTTCAGACACAGCACAAAAGACTGTGAAAGCAGTAAATGATACTGCTAACAAGGTAGTGGATTCTATTCCGGATGACATTAAAGCTAAAGTTGGGGGCGAAGGAAAGACAAAGATTATTTTATTTGCAGGTGTTGCTGTCATTGCACTTCTTGTTGTATGTCTTTTTGCCGGAGCATTATCAGGAAAGCCAAAGAAAGTTGTTAAGAAGCAACTTGAAGCAATGTTTGAGGCAGATGTAAAAAAATACACAAAGACGATTCATCCGGAAATTATAGAATATTTTGAAGATGAATATGATAGAGATTATGAGGATTATTTGGAATATCTTCTTGACAGTGCAGAAGATGAATATGGCTCAGATATTAAGGTTAAAAAGTTTAAGGTAACTTCTTCTAAAAAATTAAGCAAGAATAAGTGTGAAGATTATGAAGAAATGCTTGATGATTCATATGATATTGATGCTAAGATTAAAGGTGTATACAAAGTAAAGGGTACGTTTACCATTAAAGGTGATGATGATGATGAAGACATGAAATTCACAGCCATGGTTATCAAAACAAAAGGTAAATATTACGTATATTCTCTTGATATGGAGGAAGACTAAAAAAAAGGAGAGAGTGAAAACTCTCTCCTTTTTTTCAAGAATGGAGTAGGTGATTGCGAAACTGTAATATTTTATATGAAAGTGATTCAAAAGTAACAAAACAATGCAGGCACGCTTTCGCTGCGTTCGGCTCGTAGCGGTACTAAATTCGCGACAAGTCGCTCATTAAGTACCGACGGCCGCCCAAGCACCTGCTTATGTATTTGTTTCTTTTGAA
>JBGVLX010000011.1:0-2579 GCA_045124495.1 Lachnospiraceae bacterium | reverse complement strand
TTACTAAAGTAATACTTCCGGAGTTTGACGATATGATGAAAACTTCCCAAGAAAATATTCATCATATTTATAATGTAGGTGAACATACAGTACAGGCTTTGCTGCATGTGGAAAATGATAAGGTGTTAAGACTTTCCATCCTGCTCCATGATGTGGGAAAACCAGTAAAAAAGACCATGGATAATCAAGGAACGGCCCATTTCTATGGACATGCCCAAAAAGGTGCAGAAATGGCAAAGGGCATTTTAAAACGTCTGAAATTTGACAATGACACTCTTTTTAAGGTAACAAAATTAGTAGAACTTCATGACCACAGACCATCTTTAAAAAAATCTAGTGTAAGACGTTTGTTGGTTCAGTCAGGAACAGAACTGTTTCCAGAACTTTTAAAGGTGAAGAAAGCGGATACCCTTGCCCAAAGTGAATATTTGCAGGAAGAAAAACTTAAGTATTTGGAAGAATTAAATGATTTGTATCAGGAAATTTTGAAAAGTCAGGACTGCCTTCAAATCAAGGATTTAGCAATCAATGGAACAGATTTAATGAAATTTGGGATTCCACAGGGGAAACAAATCGGAGCGATTTTATCAGAGATTTTTGAAATGATTTTAGAAGAACCAGAAAAGAATTCAAGAGAGTACTTAATGAACTTTGTGAAAAAAACATATTTATAGAAAACATATTTATAAAATACGATAAGGAAGACGGTGGGGATATGAAAAGAAGAATAATAGCGCTTTTATTGGGAGTAAGTATGGCAGTAACTGCCTGTGGGCAAACCGGAGAACCGACAACGGAAAATGGGAACCAACAGGTAGAGGAAACAAAAGAAGAAAACAGTTCACAAGAAGGTACACAAACACAAGATGAGACACAAAAGGAAGATGGACAGCAGGAGGAAGCAGGTCAACAGGATAAGACTGAGGAACAGGCAGAAAATCAAGAAACAGCCATAGAAATCACTTATAAAACAGAAAACAGCCAGACCACAGCCTCTGACGGAACGGTAGTTGGTGCGTATGATTATACTTATCCAATAATTACCATAAAAGGAAATGAGGCAGCTTCTGGTGAAATAGCAAAAGACCAAGAAACAAAAAAAGAAGCATTTATTGAAGACGCTTTGAAAAATCAGGAAAATGGAAAATCTGACTATGAAGGAATGACTGAGGAACAAAAACAGGATTTTTTTCAAAGTTATGATGATTATGGCAGCTATGAGGTGAAAAGACAGGATAAAAAGGTGCTTTCTTTCTCTTGTATTTCATGGAGCTATGGGGGCGGAGCCCATGGTATGTCCTATTCTAGTGGATTGAATTATGATGTAGAAACAGGGAAAGTTTTGACCTTTGAAGATATTTTTCAAGATAAAGAAAATGGAATGGCACAGTTGAAAGAAAATGTTTTGGAACAATGCCAACAGCCTTATTATAGCGAAATGTTATTTGAAGATTATGAAAATTATATTGATGATGTACTTACAGATGAGTACTGGTATTTTTCAAAAGATGGAATTCATGTGATTTCTAATCAATATATGTTGAGTACTTACGCTTCAGGAATATTTGAATTTATTGTACCATATGATGCTTTGACAGAATTGAAAGAAGAATATAAAGCCGAACTTGCCTATATATATCCGGTGATAAATGGAGGCAGCGTAGAATCCGATTTAGATTCTGATGGACAAACAGATTCTGTTTGTTATGATGTAATAACTACAGAAATTGTTGAAAGCGAAGGCACAGAAGAGGAAATCAGATACGAGGGATTAGCTGGTTCATTAATTATTAATGGAGTGGATTTCTCAGACAAGTTTGTGGAACTGACAGGTTATTATCCGGAAAATATTACAAATCATTATTATCTGGTAGATTTAGATAAAAATGACGGATTTATAGAAATTGCTATTGAAGATTATGGAATGAGTGATGATCTTGTAACCAATTTCTTAAGGTATGATAAAGGGCAGTTAAAGCATATTGGATATATTAATGATATGATGGAAGGGACAAACTGTACTTTATTTGGTGATGGTACTTTAAAAGCTCAGATTCATTCTCAGTTAATGGAAACAGCAAAGTTTGGTGCTAGTTACCATTTAGAAGGGGAATCTCTGCTCTTAGATGAAGAGGCATGGTATTATTATGACCGCACAAACTGGTCTGAAGAATATCAGCAGCATAATATATTAAAAGATGTAGCAGTATATGGTACCAATGATACTACCAGTGAAAAGACAGTCCTGACTCCGGCAGACGGACCTGTTACCTTCCCGGCAACAGATAATAAAAACTGGGTTCAGGTGAAAACCATTTCAGGAGAAACTTATTTCTTGCATATGAATGGATTTACAGAAGTTGATAATGATGGAGTGACTGAACAGGCAGAAGAAATATTTGAGAACTTGTTCCTTGCGGGATAAACTTGTGGGGATATAAGTAGGGGGCAGCCGTATATCCAATCCCATTCCAAAAGAAAATAATCTTGTTCTATTTTTTGCCCAACCCCCATAGGATAGAGTGAAATGTAAAATATTATCTTGAATTCAGGGGGGAATGGTCATGAATGAAAAAGGA
>JBGVLX010000010.1:0-4981 GCA_045124495.1 Lachnospiraceae bacterium | reverse complement strand
TCATGACACCGTATTCATCAGAAGTCTTTGAAGACTTGCTCATAAGACGAAAAATACCTTCTAACTTTTCTCCATTATACACACCAATGGTAATATTTGTATTTCCTACATCAATTGCCAATAACATAAATTATTTCCTTTCCTATAACCTTACTCTTCACATTTCAAATTTCTTTTCAAATTTCTTTTGAATTTCTATCAGAAACGCCTGCAATCAATCCTTTCAATCCATGCCCATAATTACAATTGTATTCATGGCATCAATTATTCATCAAGCTCTTCTAATTCTTCTCCCAGAAAAAATACTTTGTAATACAATTCTAATGATTTCCAAAGTTCCTTCTTTTCCTCTCTCATCTGCTTTATCTTTAAAATGCTTCCTATATCATCATACAATAAATCTTCCTCTGCTGCATTGGTTACAAATTCCAACGTTCCATCCTCATCAAATTCCAGAGTCAAAATTCCCCCAACGTCTTCTGTATACAAAACGCAGGCAATCTTTAATTCGTCCTTTATGGTTTCCGGTAATCCTTCAAAATCTTCATTTAAATAATATTTCTTTTCATATGCACTGGCACCGCATAATGTTACTCTTTCCTGATACATAAATTCATTCCTGCTCCTTTCCTTTTAAGTATTCTATCCATTCCTTTTTCGTCTTTTCTGCTCCTTGCTCTGTTGGGAAATAAAATTGTTCCCCCATCAAAGCATCCGGAAGATATTGCTGTTTTACATAATGATGGTCATAAGCATGGGGATATAAATACCCCGTATGTCCTAATTCCTTTGACCCGGAATAATGAGCATCTCTTAAATGTGGTGGCACCTGTCCCAAAGGTTTCTTTTTTACTGCTTCCATGGCATTTTGTATGGCCATGCACGCTGTATTACTTTTCGGTGCTGTAGCAATATAGATTACTGCATGGGCTAATATAATCTGGGCTTCCGGCATTCCAATCCGTTCCACCGCATTGGCACAAGAAACCGCCACATTAATGGCATTGGAATCTGCAAGTCCCACATCTTCACAAGCGGAAATCATGATTCTTCTTGCAATGAATTCAATGCTTTCTCCTGCTTCTAACATCCTTGCCAGATAATAAACCGCCGCATCCGGATCGGAACCCCTCATACTTTTTATAAAAGCAGAAACAGTATCATAATGATTGTCGCCGTCTTTATCGTACTTTAATGCCCGCCTTTGAATACATTCTTCCATAACAGAGAGATCTATAAGCAAAACACCTTCCTTATTTCTCTGAGTAGTTAATACTGCCAGTTCTACTGCATTTAAGGCATTTCTGGCATCTCCTCCTGCAGCATCTGCAAGAAATTCCAAAGCTTCCTGCGTAATTTCTGCACCATATGCTCCCATTCCTTTTTCCGAATCCGTAACTGCCCTTAAAATCAATGTTTTTAACTCTTCTTTTGTAAGAGGTTCCAATCGGAAAATATTAGAACGGGAAAGCAGGGCCTTATTGACCTCAAAAAATGGATTTTCTGTGGTGGCGCCAATTAAAACTACGGTTCCATCCTCTACGAAGGGCAACAAATAATCCTGTTGCGCCTTGTTAAACCGATGAATCTCATCTACAAACAAAATGGTCTTTTTTCCATAAGCACCAAAATTCTTCTTTGCCTCTGTTACCACTTCCTCCATATCCTTCTTACCGGAAGTAGTCGCATTTAAAGGCACAAAATTAGCACTGGTAGTACCTGCAATTACCTTAGCTAAAGTAGTTTTACCCGTTCCCGGTGGCCCATATAAAATAATAGAACTTAATTTATCTGCCACGATAGCACGATACAATAATTTATCTTTTCCAATAATATGAGATTGTCCTACCACCTCTTCTAATGTTTTTGGACGCATTCTGGAGGCAAGGGGGGATTCCTTCTCTTTATTCTGTTCTCTCATGTATTCAAATAAATCCATGTTTTATCCTTTCTATTAATAAACCCTTTCTATTAATAAATCCTTTTTATCATAAATCCTTTCTATAAAAACAAATCCACTTCCTTAGAGATAAACAAATCGGATCTGCAAGTAATAAATCATCTCTATGAAATCATTACGATGATGATTCCATCATTGCTGTAAAAAATCCGATATTTTCTTTAAATAATTCCCTACATATCCTCAGTTCTTCATACACGTGACAAATACCATGTTTTCATATCACCTGTTTATGAACAAGTATATAACATTTCTTACCTGGTTGCAAATAAAAAAGAAAGAACCATTTTGCCTACTCAGTATGCTGCTAACTCGGACTTAACAAAGTTTCTTTTATATTAAAATTTTCTTTCATATCAAAATTTTCTTTCATTTCCTGTATTTACCTTAATATGATTACTGTTCACAGGTGAACAATAATAAAAGTTGGGTTATTTTTTAATCTTTTTTATTTTTTTCTTGCAATTTACACAAAAATATATTAGAATAGGGCTCATGTTTCGAAAGGAGAGAAAAAATGAAAAAATCAATGAAACTAACTTACTTATTAACCCTTCTTGTATTACTATTCAGCTTTACAGCTTGTGGTAATAGCGACGACAAGTCGGACAAGGACGACACTAAGGTAGAAGACAAAAAAGACAAAGATTCTAAGGACGATACCGAAGATACTGAAGACACCGAAGATACCGAAGATACTGAAGATACTGAAGATACCGAAGAAGCAACTTCAGATGATGAAAACTCTGCTTCTGCAGGAAGTGCAACTATCGGCGATCTTTCATATGAAGTAAATGAATCATGGACATTAGAAAGCAGTGACAGCACTAGCGCAACATATCTTCTTCCTTCAGCAGATGGAGTAGTTGCAAATAACTTAATGATTATGGTTACTGATACTGGTGCAGAAGTAAGCAGTGATGAATTAATAGCAAACAAAGATCAATTTATTTCACAATACGAAAGCATGAATGCACCCATAACATCAGAATCGACTGTTGAAACAGCTTGTGGTACTGCATTAGTTTTCGTTGTTGATGCTACTAAGATGTTAGAAGCTCAAGGTATTTCCGGTTACAGTGCATGTATTAAACAAGTAATTCTTGTGAATGGAACTAAGACTTATATCTTCCAGTTAACATGCCTTGGAGATGATTTCTCTACATTAGAATCTGAATTTGATGCCGTTATTTCAAGCATTGAAAAATAATAAGAAAAAAGTAAGTTGCCTTAAAGGTAACTTACTTTTTTTATATCGCTACAAAAACAACTTGTCCTGATGACAGCTTAATTTTTTATATCACTACAAAAACAACTTGTCCTAATGGTAGCTTTTTTATATCAGTGCGAAAACAAGTTGTCCTGATGGTAGCTTACTTTTTTCTTAACACTAACCCACCAGACAATTTTCTAAACATTCATACTCTGAATCGAATGGATTGCATTTGCCCCATCTGAAACAGCTGTCACAACCTGTCTTAATGCTTTGGTTCTAACATCTCCGGCAGCATAAATGCCTCTTCTGCTGGTAACTCCATCTTCTCCGGCAACGATATAACCACTATCATCTAATTCCACCAACCCTCTTACAAATTCTGTTACAGGCTGCATTCCAACTGCAACAAAAACACCGGAAACAGGAATTTCATCCATTTCCTTTGATTCCACATTCATAATATGAATTTTTTCTACTCCCTGTTCTCCTGTTATTTTGGTCACGTTCCAAGGAAGATGCAAGATAATATTTTCTTTTTTTCTTATTTCTTCCTGAGTTGTTTTAGAACCACGGAAAGAATTTCTTCTATGAATCAGATGTACTTTCTTACATAAATTCGACAAATACAAAGCGTCTCCTAATGCTGTATCACCGCCTCCTACCACTGCAACTTCCTTATCTTTATAAAAGTTGCCATCACAGGTGGCACAATAGGAAATTCCTGACGTAAGGAACTGTTCTTCCCCGATAACACCAAGTTTTTTATGTCTTGCCCCTGTTGCTATCAGTACATTTCTGGTTTTGAGGATCCTATCATCTGAAAGAATCAACTCTTTGTATTCCTGCTTGTCCATCATTTTTACTACTTCCCGGTTCTCAATTTCAATTCCTAGTTTCTGGGCATGTTCAAAAAAAGCCATTCCTAGTTCAACTCCCCCCATCTGTGGAATTCCCAAATAATTATCTACCTCATGGGCAGAAATAATTTGTCCACCCGAAAATCCTTGTTTTTCAAGAACCAAAACCTTCATCATTGCTCTTTTTGCATAAATTGCAGCCGATAAGCCTGCCGGACCACTTCCAATAATGATAATATCATACATTTTTTCCACCTCGTTTTATTTTTATTTTTTAGTTGAATGCGAAACTATAATATTTTATTTGAAAGTAATTCAAAAGTAACAAAATAATGCAGGCACGCTTTCGCTGCGTTCGGCTCGTAGCGATACTGCTCCTCGATGATTCACGACATATCTTGTAAACCGCCACTAGCGTGGCTAGGTGCCACCTTTAGGTGTCACCAGTTTACAAGCTACGTCAATTGACCTTTTAAGTCGCTCATTAAGTACCAACGGCCGCCCAAGCACCTGCTAATGTATTTGTTTCTTTTGAATCACTTAATATAAGTTTTGGTAATTCCGCAATCACCTATATTTTTTTCAAAGAAAAAGGAGGACTTTTCTTCCTCCCTTTACTCTTTCCATATTTTTTTATTCTATACACACAATGACCCCTATAAAAGATACCTACGAATTGCTCCTCACTTTGTGCCTCACAATTCTCTTCTACATGGATTACTTTTCAGTACTGATCACACCAAAAATACAAACTTCCTATTTTGTTTCTTTAAATTTCTATTACCTTCTCGACCTCAACATCATTTCTTAATGACAAGTCTACATTTTTGCCACAAATCTTAACAATCGGACGAGACAAATAACTTTTATTTATCACCATAATTTCACCTTCACTACCATCACTCAAAAGAACCTTTGCATGAATATAGGCTTCTAACAACTTTGATA
>JBGVLX010000009.1:0-13850 GCA_045124495.1 Lachnospiraceae bacterium | reverse complement strand
CCAAAGTTTTCCCTTATTTTTTTTATAATCTGATACAGAGTTTCTACTTCCTCTTCTGTAATTCCCTCTATCACTTTCAGATTTGCCTCCCGAATCGCATTGTCTATGGTGCAATGTGCCTCTTCACCCTTTGGCATTAAAATCACTCGCTTTAATCTGGCATCATTTTCTACGGAAGTCCGACTGATGTAGCCTTTTTTCTCCATAGTTTTGATGATGGCGGTAACCGTAGAACGTCCAATATGAAAGTGTTTTTCGATGTTCTTTTGATATACCTCTTTTTCTTTGTTATCATAAAGATATTTCAAAATCCATCCATTGGTGACAGTAGACTCATCCAACCCTACTTTTTTCAACTTTCCTTCGATTCGCTTTTTAATAACACAGTCTAAACGATGCAGTTCATATCCTACCGATAATTCTTTTTCCGTGACTCACACCTCTTTTCTTCTTTGGACATTTTTGTTTTCCATAGGTAATTGCGAAATTATAATATTCTATGTGAAAGTGATGTAAAAGAAACAAAACACCGCAGGCACGCTTTCGCTGCGTTCAGCTCGTAGCGGTACTAAATTCAAGGCTTCGCCTCTCATTAAGTACCGACGGCTGAACAAGCACCTGCTTATGTATTTGTTTCTTTTTCATCACTCAACATATGTTTTTGATAGTTTCGCAATTTCCTATTTCTTTTTTCATCAAATAATCTGATGAATAAACAAAAGGCAGAAATTGGAGGATTCTATTCATCCTTTTTCAAACATCTGCCAGTGTTGTTCATAAAGTCTTTACAATTAGTTCATATTTGAATTGTTCAAAAATGAACTTTTTCGTTAGTAATTATATCATGTCAAATATAGATGTCAAGATAAAAATAAAAAACAATCTTAGCTTCCTATTATGCTTAAGATTGTTTTTTATAAATTATAGTTTTTATCCTTTCTCACACATTTCGATTACACAGCTATGCTTTTTACTTTTTTTATCATAATTAATTCCAACTAATAGTAATTCTCCCGAATACTCCTTTAAACTTTCCCCATACTCCTTCTTTTTTATCTGCCCTATAGCCCCCTGCTCTGACTTGTTCCATTTTAATTCCACAAGAATCGCTGGTTTTGGTGTATGTTTTCCCGGTATAAACACAATATCCGCAAATCCTTTTCCTGCAGGCATTTCACGGATTAACGTGTAATCCTTTTGTGCACTGAAATATGCCAGGGTAATCACGCAGCTTAAAGAATTTTCATTTATAAGATAAAATAGATGTATTCTCTGTATGAACTCTGTCAATCCCCTTGGCAACACTTTCAGAATCCTGACTTAATGTAGCTTCTAATAATTTTTCTGACTGTAAAATAATTTCCGACAAATGTTTCCAGCCACCAGAGCCTTCGATGGCATTTTTGAATTCTTCTAGTACTTCTCTATTCGGAATATAAACTTCCTGTTTTTCCCCATCATATGCCAGATATCCGAGATGCACTAATAATGTAAGGACATCATCCCGGCTCTCAAAACTGGTCATATCATTTTGAAATTTTCTGTCATTAATTTTACAGCGAATTCCGCCAAGCATGGAAACAATCGAATCTTTTAGCCCATCAAAATTCATGTCAATATAAACCTTCAAAGCCTCATAAGTCTCTGTATTTGTCCAATAGCTGTGAAATTCTTCTTCCATCATGGCATCCACGATGGATTTTGGATTATACACATGCCGGGTTCTTTTAAAGCAATATCCATCATACCAGCTCTTTGCCTCTTCAAAATTCATTTCGTATTTTTGACATAATTCCCGTACTTCTTCTTCCGTAAAACCTACATATTCTGACAATCGTTTCTGATCTGTCATTGAGAATTCGTCAAACATATTTAATGCAGAGTGGGTTCCATATTTCTTAATTGGCAAAATACCCGTCATAAATGCAAGTTTTACATAAGTACGGTCTTTCAGTAAATCTTTCAAAAAATCCATATATTCCTTTTGTGCATTTTTATTTTCTTTGGCATCACGAAAAACACAATCCCATTCATCTATGATAAAAATAAATCCTTTTTCCTTACTTGTGTCTTTTGAAAATATAGTCGCAAGTGCCATAGATAACTGGTCCTGTTCTTTTGGAATCCACTCCCCGTAGACTTCCCGTAATTCGTCAAGAATTACTTTTTCCATATATTTCACCAAATTATCTGCACTTTTGGCACCACTTAGAAACTGTTGGATATTCAGAAATAACACATCATACTGATTCAAATGGAGAGCAAAGGTTTCATTTTTTGCAATTTTTAAATCCTGAAACATTTTTTTTGAATCACAGCCTCTGCTATAATAAGCACACAACATATTTGCCGTCATAGATTTTCCAAATCTTCTCGGTCTGCTGACACAAAGAAACCGTTTTTCCTGCCCCAATTTCTTATTCGTAAAACCAATCAGTTCCGACTTATCAACATAAATTTCGCTGGATACCGAAATCTGAAATGCGTCATTTCCCGGATTTAAATAAATTCCCAACTTCCTTTCACTCCTTCCTTCATGTATTGCGCATAGGTAATTGCCAAACTATCAAAAACATATGTTAAGTAATGGTGTTTTGTTTCTTTTCTCTTTTTTATATCATCTGTAATGCGATATTTTAGTCCTTCCCTCGCACCATGATGATTTCAGTATAGCATTATCATTTTCTTTCTTCAAGATTATTATTCTCTTGAACGGTCACTTAACCTTGTAAGTGGCGCAACTAAGTGATTTCGTGGTCATTCAAAATACCTCTCTATTAAATTTCCAATCCTTCCTTCTTATTCTGTCACCAGTTCCCGTACCTCTACTTTTTTCGTTTTTCCGGATGCCAGGAATGCAAAGACGAAAAAGCAAATACAAATTACTATGGTTGGAACCATCACCGTAGAAATCGTAAATTTCGCTACAAAATTAGTAAGTCCCATATTTTTCAATAAAGCACTTAATAACTTTCCTGAAAACAGTACACTAAGCACAGTTCCTGCTACAGAACCCAGAATCGACACGATGAAAAACCTTACTGCAAACTGAAGTCTGAGCCTGTTAGAAGTAAATCCCATAGCCTTATAAATTCCAATATCCGTCCGTTCCTGAAGAAAGGCTTTAGAGCAGACCATAAGCACCACCACCAGGGCAAACAGGATAGAAATACTGTAAATTAATACTTTCATCACATCAATAATCATTTGGTAGGAATCATCCATACTATTGGAATCGTTGTATGCCTTTGCCACAAGAATGTCACCAAATTGGTCATTGAGTGCCTTTTCAACCTCATCCCGTTTTTCAGGTTCAGCCAGACTATATCCTGCATAATACATTTCATCCATTCCTATTTTTGACGCCCCTTCTGCAGATATGGCAAAACATTTTCCTGCATCATTGGTGGTCTGAAAAATACCTGTAATCATGTACTCCGACTTTTCATTCTGATAGCCTATGGTTACTTCATCTCCTATTTTTATCTGGTACTCTTCGGCAAGAATTTCGGTAATTACAATTTCATTCTCATAAAGAGGCGCCCTCCCCTTATAAATTACCAGAACTTCCGGATTTCCCAGAACAGAACCTGCCATCTTTTCTCCTTCAAAAGAAAAATAACGGTTCGCAGTATAATACTTCTTTTCTATGGAAGTAATTTCTTCTATGGTTCGCTCTACTGCTAATACCTGTTCCTTCTCCATGTTATCATTAAACTGGACATCAATCTCTGTATACCATGCTCCCATTGCTTCCATTGCAGACTTCGAAGTAAGAAGATTTCCTAAAACATTTATGGTTATCAAGAAGAACACAAGGATGGCAACCACTGTTATGGTTGCGGCATATCTTCGCTTACAGGAAGTAAACTGGCGTAATGCCAGACTTGCAGAAAGTCCTTTTTTATAAATTGGTGCCTTTATCCGGCTGTCAAAATAAATCTCCTCCCTTCCTCCGGAAATGGCCCGAATCGGAGAAATCCTTCCAACCTTAACTGTCACCAGATAAATAAAACATTCTGAAAGCAGCATGATTCCAAACATAATACCAAAGGTTTTTCCAGAAGAAATCGAATGATTCGAAATTACCCCGGTAATAGGGAAAAATATATTTCCCATTGCCTGAACCATAGGAACTGCCAATGCCATTCCCAGTATTACACCTGTCAATTGGGCTATGAAATACTGCAAAAAGAAAACAAGCCGTATTTTATCTTTTCCAAATCCCTGGGACTTTAAAATTCCCAAATTTACATACTCCATTTCAATACTGGTGGATATGTTATGCACCGTAACAATCAAAACAATGACTACCAGCAATATTAGAAAGACGATAAGACAAGATACAATAATTTCCGGCATAAGATTGGTATAATAAATGGATGTATCTTTGTTCAGAGATATAACGGCATAATCCAAAATCCCGGTATCCTTATTTAATTCACGACAGAATTCAGAATTCTTAAGGGTGCAGTCATCGCTCTTATAAATCATAAGAATATTTACATTGGCAGAGTTCTCTTCTGTTTCCTGTTCCTTTGCCTCCCAGTATATCTTCTCAAAATCCTCATCACTGATATAAAGCTGTTTCATTCCTATTACTGCCGAACCGGTATAAGGCTCTAACGCAATCCCTCGTATCGTAAATTCGTAGTTACCGCCTATGGTTTCTGCTTTTAATGTATCTCCAATTTTACCTCCAACCATAGAAAGAAGTCCCTCAGAAACATAAATTTCTCCCTGTTTAAGAGGAGGAGTACTTTCTTCATAACCACTAAAGTCCCGGTTAAATAATTTCACATTATCATGTAGTTTTAATAAATTCCAACCACTATTCGTTTCATTTTCTCCAATTTTCCCTCTTTCCGTAAATACTGCCGGAAAATCTTCTACACGTTCCACCATAGGATGACTAATCAAAGCATCCTCTCTCTCTTTTGTATATCCATTCTCACTTATTAATACCTGCACATCCCCGGTATCTGCAATTTCATGTGCCTGTTTAATACTTTCCAAACTATTATCTATAATACTTAAAATAGCTGTTAAAGACATGGCAATGATCATCATTAATATCATAATGCTGAAAAAAGCACCTTTTTTATGTCGGATATTGGCTTTTAATAATGTTAAAATTTCCATCTCAACTGCACCTCCCTACCAGTTTAAGGAGTTCAGCCATGCATTGACTTGTGCTTCCCTGCTTTTTTCTTCTTCCGGATTATACGGTGGTAATGTCAGTTCCCCTGCCATATTTCCGTCCTCAAGATAAAGGATTCTCGTTGCCCGAAGTGCAGCCTTCATGTCATGGGTTACCATGAGAATGCTTTGACCTTCCTGATTCAGTCTGGTTAGAAGATTTAAGACTTCCTTTGTATTTTTCCGGTTTAACGCCCCCGTAGGCTCATCTGCAAACAACACCTTTGGAGAATGAACCACCGCCCTTGCAATGGCACATCGCTGCTGTTCCCCTCCGGATACCTGGGAAGGAAGATGGGATTTGATATGAGAAATTCCCATTTCCTTTAAAAGTTCCTCCACACGTTCCTTCACCTGTTTCGCAGAAACTTCTTTATTTAAATAGCCGGAAACTGCAATGTTCTCAAATAAAGAAAGATTGCTGACAAGGTGCATCTGTTGAAAAATAAAGCCAAAATCCGTACGTCTTAGCTTTGCAAGATTTTTTTCACTCATGGTAACAAGGTCTTTTTCTTGATAAGTCACCGTTCCGGCAGTGGCCCGGTCCATACCGCTAAGGGCATAAAGCAAGGTGGATTTTCCGGAGCCGGAAGCTCCCATGATAACGGTAAAATCCCCCTCATATAAATCAAAATCAACATGGGACAAAATGTGAATCTGTCCGCCATTGTGGGCAAAACTTTTGCAAAGTCCCTTTGCAGATAAAATCGTTTGTTTCATAATACATTTCCCTTTCTTTTATGTTGGCTTCATTTTATCGAAAAAGATATTAAGAAATCCTTAAGAAATGAATGGAAAACTTACAGTTACCTCAAGTCCATTATCATGGTTCTGAAGTTGTACCTTTCCTCCCATCTTTTCTGTAAGATACTTTACAATATAAAGCCCAAGACCGGAACCTTGCTCTTCTTCACAGTTCTTTCCCCTATAAAATTTATCAAAAATAAAAGGCATGTCTTCATCCGGTATTCCTTTTCCAAAATCCCGAAAACGGAGAAAAATCTGACTTTCTGATTTTTCGAGGGATATTTTAATTTCTGACTTTGCATACTTTCTTGCATTATTAATGATATTTTCTGTAATCTGCGTCAGCCTGTTTTTGTCTGCTGAAATTTGTATCCTAAAATCAGGCTCCATAAAACGGATATCTCCCTGTTCCGCTGCCATTTCTTCCACCAGGTTCTTAAAATATTCACATAGTTCAAAAGTTTCCGGATTAATTTTTAGCTTGTCTAAATCGGAAAGAGAATGCAAAAATAAATCCTCTGTCAACCTGGATACTTCATCGCATTTTTTCATGATAACCGAAAGATATTTTTCCCTTCGTATAGGTGTGGTGTCCATATTGGCCTCCAATCCTTCTGCATAGGCACGAATGGATGCGATAGGGGTTTTAATGTCATGTGACAGGGTTGCAATAACCGTTTTATTATTCTCAATGGCTTCTTTTTCGCAGGAACGTGCTTTGGTAATTTCCTTCCGCATGCTGTCAAAGGCCCAGGTAAACTTTCCAAAATAATTGGAACGCTCATAATCCAAAGGAAGGTCAAAGTTTCCTATGGATAATTCTTCTGCAAAAGACTTCAGCTTTTCAAAAGGACGTAGAATTGCAAAATAGATATAAAGAAAAACTAGAAGTAAAAAGCAAAGACAGATTCCACCTAATAAAAAGAGACTGTTAAAATTTCTTTTTTGAACAGAAAATCCTCTTAAATTTTCTTTTAATACCTGCGTCTTCTTTAATGCCAGTTCTGTTTCCCCGGATTCTATCAATTGTTGAATTTCATTTGCTGCAATTACCTGTTCTGCCTGAATGTCCTCTTTTTTCACTGCCTGCTCAGAAAAATAAAAATAAGTTATTACTGCTGTAATTAGAAATGCAAAAAAGGCTGTAATCCCAATTAGTTTCTTTTTCACTCTAACACCTCCAGCATATATCCAACTTTAAATACGGTTTTTATATACTGTGGCTTTGCAGGATTCTCCTCCAGTTTCTCCCGGAGCCAGCGGATATGTACCGTCAATGTGGAAGGTTCCACCATGGAAAATGCACCCCAGACCTCTGCCAGCAGTTCTTCTTTGGCTATGGCAGTATTTTTATGCTCGCATAAATAAGCAAGTAAATCAAATTCCCTTAAAGAAAGGGAAACCACTTCTCCATTTTTCGTCACAGTTCTGGCAGTGATATTTACAGTGATATCCCCAAAACTTAAAATCTGTTCTTCTTTTGAAAATCCATAAGTCCTGCGAATCAAGGCATTGACTCTGGAAAGTAGTTCCTTCATGGAATAAGGCTTTGGAAGATAATCATCCCCTCCGATATCAAAACCTGTAATCCGGTCTGTTTCACTGGTTCTTGCACTGGCAAAAATAACAGGAACTGTGGACACCTGCCTCAGTTCCTTACATAACTCAAATCCTGTCGTATCCGGTAAATTAATATCCAATAATATCAAATGATAGGTATTGTCTGCCAGAAGTGCAAAAGCTTCATCACTGTCTTTCGCGCAGGTCACATCATAACCATAATCTTCCAGCATATCTGAAATGATAAAAGAAAGATCTTCGTCATCGTCAATGATTAAAATTTGTTTATTCATATGTCTTCCATTCCTTTTTTCGTGATATTCAAAAATTATCCAAAAATACCTTTTATAAATATTTCAATCCCAATAAAAATTAAAATAAGTCCCCCAAGAATGGTAGCTTTATTGGAAAGTTTTGTACCGAATCGCTTTCCGATTACAATTCCGGCCATGCAAATCACAAATGTGACTGCTGCAATAATCAGCGCACTGACCAATGCCATAGGCAGGTTATATCCTGAATTGGTAACACCTACAGACAAGGCATCAATAGAGGTAGCCACCCCTTGAACCATCAAAGCCACAAATCCCAATGCCGGACTTTCTTCTTCCTCATCCTTGTTTTTGATTCCATCCATTAACATCTTACCGCCAATAAATACAAGCAAAATCAGCGCAATCCATGGAATAAATTTTTCAAAAGCTTCAAAGTATTGCATTACAGTATGCACACATATCCAGCCAAGCATTGGCATCAAAGCCTGAAATCCGGCAAATACACCTGCAATTCCTGCCATTTTCCCTCTTTTCATCTTGGGATCCTGTAAGCCATTTGCCAATGACACCGAAAAGGCATCCATAGCAAGCCCTACTCCTAGTAAAATACTGTTGACAAAGAAAACAAAGCTCCAACTCATTGGTATCTTCCTCCGTGGTAATAAAGTAAATCCTGGTTGTTTTCGAATCATCCCGGTTAGCTGCTACTGTTCGCAGGAACAATAACAGTTAACTCATATTCTGTTTCATAGTATATTTTCCGGCATATAAAAACTCAGGTACAGCATTGCCACACCTGAGTCACACATTCCAATAAAAAAGACTCCACGTATAGCATAAAAGTTATACATGAGTCTCGCATTTTAAAACAAGCCAGGCCAAAAGCCAGTATGTTGACTTGCTACGTGTCGAAACACGCTTGCTACTCCCTCACCGGAAAATATAGAGGTAGTATATCATTTATTGGGTCTTTTTTCAATATAATTTTTGTACCAATCTGTAGAAAATGTATAGAATAATCTGTGGAAAAGATCCACAATGATATAGAACTTATCTTGTAAACCACTGGATACTACTCGAACTCCCTACTAACCAGCTTATTTCAGCTGTTTTGGTAGGTTTTTGCTTTCAGAAACAGGCGTCTTTTCGTCTATTTCTCTTAATTATTTTTAGTTTTCAAAGTTTCAGGTATCATACGGGTATCACGAATGGGTATCGGTGTACCTGCATATATTATGACTCCGATGAGTGGAATGTGTAAGAACTTTTTATTACATTTCAATCTTCATCATCCTCATACATTTCCTTATAAAGATAAACATAATCTGTTATCAGTTCCGGATATTGATAATAAAAATGTCTACAAACCCTTTTAAATAGTTCTGTCATATCATCGCTAATGCATATAGATACCAGCCAATCCAAGAGATTTTCAAGTTCTTTCGCGCTTACAGATTTTCTGGAACAAATATCCCCTACCATCGGTGTATATACCACTAACGCTTGTTCATTTAAAGTTCTAAATGATTCCACTATTGCATTAATTTCGTTCAAACATTTTTCATCGCCTTTACTATCACCATTCACATTAATCCCTCCATCACTTTTGTGTTCCACCGCACACTTCGTCATTTCTTTTTTTGCGATATACTCCATCACCTATCTTTTCGTATTTGTGTCCTTCTTCCTTTTCAAAGAATTCCCATCGTTTTTTTATAATCACTTTTTTACCCTTTTCCAACTGCTTTAGTAATTTCTGCATATTCAAATCATCCGAAACCGATAAAAGATATCTCTCAATACCCATAAGCTGATGATACATATACAAACAGTCTTTTTGTGTATGTAATGTGTCCAGCAACATCAATTCTTTTAACAAGCCTTTTAATTCCTTTACATCGCCTTCTTTTCTATCTGCCCTATGAAAAATTCCTCTTGTCAACAATTCTGCTTCCAAATCTTCCTGCATATAAATCCATGTTTCGCTATCGTGTTTAAACATTGGTCCTTCATCATCCGGAATATTGGCATTTCTCTCCTTAAGATATTCCACAATATTACTTAATGCATCATCAGACATGAGTTCCATATTTGATTTGACAAAATCTCTGCTTGTAGAAGGCATATAAGTATGGCGTCCATAGGAATAACGAACCATATATTTACACACCTTATAAAATACTGGAAGAAATTTCTTCTTTACAGGTAACATTTCATCAGATTTTACTTCTTTTAATTTGACTTCATTATTCAATTCATTATCTATAACCCACTGATAGAAAGAATCTCTGTCAAACTTCATTTTCTTTCCCCATATGGAATGTGTAAATCCGGCATCGTCACCAAACTCCATTATAATATAACTTTCCTTATAGTGTGAGTTTTTCTTTTTCTTGGAAATCCCCTGTCTGGTCAGATTCCTAATAAGCAATTCATATCTCTCCACCTGTTCCTGTGGTACACTTTGTTCATTCCATCCAAACGGATACTCCTTAACCAAATCACGCAATGAACAAACAATAGTCCTGACACTAAACCATACCAGATATTCTTCACACACTTTAAGCATATCGTCCAATATTTCTTCATCATATCCGTTCATATACAACCTTGTCATACAGTTAAATCCAAGCCCAAAATCCTCTGCCTTTTTGATTTTTAACATTGAACCGCACCTCCAACATCCGTATTTTAGATTAGTATTCGCTTTTCATATTCCGACGCAAGATAGTCATACAGTTTTTCCGGAGTGCTAATATCAATATTCTCTCCTTTTTCATCTGAAATACAACCTTGGCGATACTCTTTACCATAATCCAATTCATAGATAAAATATGAAACATTTCCAAAACTATCCCTCAATAACTTTTCAAGAAGTTTTACAACAATACCTTCATGTGATATCTGCAATCCCGCTCCATTACAGCGATCACACTCCAAATTTTCTCTGCTGTTACGAAACAACGCATCCACCTTATCCACCAGTTCTGTTGAATCCTTGAGCCGGCATATAATATCTACAAACTCCTGCTTTTCAAGCGGCACCTCAAAAATACACTTATTTTTCTGCATAAAAAATCCTCCTATCTATACCTGTTTCCACGGCTTAATAAGAGGATAATTTATAATATTCATTTTGTCATTGGACAGATAGTCCAATAGACTTATACTGCCTTCTGAATATACTTCGCATATGCCAGAAGTCTCTTTGCTGTAGGATTATCCCATAATCCTACCATGTCATATACAATTGTTTCTCCCTGCAACACCAACAACTCTTCCATATGAACATTTAACAATCTGCTCAATGCACATAAATGCTCCACCGAAGGAAGCACCTTCCCTTTAAACCAGCGGTATATGGATTGCGGACACGATAAATGAAGATATTCCTGAATATACTTCACATCATATCCCGCTGTTTTCAGCATCATTTTCAATTTTATACCAGTTTTCACCTGATCAATGGGTTGATACATCATCCTGCTCCTTTTCAATTTGCCAATGCCCGTTAACACCAGTACCAACATAGTGCAAATTAGGTATTTCATTCAGCACTCTCTGTAAAGTACGAACACTAATATTAAGCATCTCCGCCATCGCTTTCCTTGTGATTTTCGGGTTTTCAGCTATCGCTTCCAATATTCTCTGCTGAGTGCCATCCTGAGTGCCATCCTGAGTGCCATTTCCTCCAACTCGTAACTCCGGCACATTCTCGATTGGAATAATAATTTCAAATGTATTTTCTTCAACAAACTTCGGCACTCCACCGGAATACAACTTGGTATATTTATTTGTATTCCTCATACCGGAACCCAATTCATCTGCATATCCAATTTCTCTAAACACCTTTGAAATAGGTGGGTTTTTCGGAAACGGTTCGAATTTGTTAAGCTCCAGTTCTCCATGTCCATGTGGAAGATTGCTATTTTTTGTATACAATATGTCTCTTTCAATTACAAACTGTGCTGTGTACGCATTTGCATAGTCTCTGTGTGCCAGGATATTTGATACCACTTCTCTAAGAATTTTGTCTCTGGCACTTATGCTCTGGTCGCCTTCTGTCACAAATACATCATTCAAATGCTTTTTACCAAAGTCCATCAATTTTCTAAAGCTATCTACAAGGTTTGTAATAATGACTTCTCTGTCATCATAGCGATCCATGTTTTTCACCCGATAGATAGCGTCTGTCTTATATTGTGGCAGAACAGACATAATCGTGCTATCTTTGCCAAACAGCAATATTGCAGCTAAAGTAATACCTTCTTTACCTGTTTCCGGGTCTACTAAAATCAAGCCGGAACTTCTAAGAATTTCTTCTTCACTCATGTCTGACCACGGATGATTGTCCGTTCTTGACATTGCCATTTTCTTTGCCCTACGGATAACATCAAAATCCAAAAATTCCAGTCCCAGCTTCGTATAAACTTTATTCACAAAATAGGTACTTTGCTTTCTGGCGTACATTTTATATACCAGTTCCGCATTATCCGTAATATCTATATCTCCTTCATATGTTCTGTCAAAAATGCGACCATTCAATCGGCGGAGTTGTGTTCCTTCTGGCACTCTGATAAATATTACAACCTTATCATCTATATTTATATCCTCTGGTGTCAAATATATGGGTGGATTAATTTTATTTGCATTGTTTATAGATGTTGTAAAATCCTTTTTCATCTTATCAACTTTATCAGGGTTCACACCGCAAATTTCTTTTGTTTTATCTACAACACCAAGAATAATATACCCACCATCTCTATTATTAAAAGAACAAACCGACTCATATACATCTTTATTCAAATCATTCTTTGATTCCTTAAATTCCACGTCAATTTTTTCACCTGTTTTAATAAGCGTTTTTATAAGATTTATCATTTCTTGTTTTGTCATTATGCATCACCTCTATTCGTTTGTCTTAAAATATTATGTCCTAAATTTTCTACTATCTTCACTATTGTCATCAAATGTAAATACACTTAACAATTCAAGTAGCTTATTTCTTTCCTTTTTTCGAAGATATTTAACTGCATAAGAAGAATTAATCTCAAAAAGTGCTTCATAGTCCTTGCGTGTGTAATATCTTTGATTCAACAATTTAACGATAGGAAATATCACCGTCATCAATACACTTTCACGATTCGCTTTGTCGTAATATCTTTTGGATATTAACAACGATGCAACCGCAGAAATAAAAATAGCCATTGCGTTTTGATATAGCCAATTACCAATTTGTTCCCACATCTTTTCATCCTTTCTGCATCTCACTTTTCAATTACTCTAATACATATTATCTCAGTCTCAAGTTAGTCTCATAATCTCATTCTCAAAATGAGACTAACTCGAGACCAATTTCCTTATATTTTTCAAAAATGCTAGTTTTATCGCATTTCTAGAACTTTTTCTAGTCTCATCCAGTATCAAATCTCATGAGACTACGTTGAGACTGAATAAGACTAAGTCAACTTTTTTCATTACAAAGTCCAGGTTGATGTCTTTTTATCGTACATAGCACCTGTCACCTTTTTAATTTTCGCATAATCTCTAAATACGGTTGCTCTTGATATGTCAAGTTCTGCCATTACCTGTTCAACCGACAAATGAAGGTTTTCGCAAATCATATTATATATTTTTTGTTCTCTTTCCGATAAGGTCTTCTGCTCTTTTACCTCTTCTGCTGCCACCTTGTCCAACGGAATAATTATTCTAAACACATCATCTTCAATCAATTCAGGCTTGCCACCATCTGAATATATCGGCGTATATTTATAAAGATTTCTAACTCCGGAACCAATGGTATCTGTTCTGCCGATATTTGCGAAAAACTGTTGAATCAATGGATTCTTCGGGTATGGTGTAAATTCATCACTCATAATATTCCCATGACGTCTTGGTATACACCAATTCTCTGTTTTTAACCAGTCTTTTTCAATAATTACCTTTGCCGGAAACGCACTGGAATAATCTCTATGCACAAGAATATTTGCAATTACTTCTCTGGAAATAATACCTCTAATGCTTGTATTTACATTATCAATCAGGCAAAATTTATCTGAAGTATGCTTT
>JBGVLX010000008.1:0-51927 GCA_045124495.1 Lachnospiraceae bacterium | reverse complement strand
TAAGATATCCCATAGCATAAGCTAGTAAGACCCCTTGAAGACTACGAGGTTGATAGGTTTAAGGTGTAAGTACGGTAACGTATTCAGCTGATAAATACTAATAGGTCGAGGGCTTGACCAGAAGTCTGGTGGAAAGATGTAAAGTATGGAATGTATGCGGTTTTGAAGGAACACGAAAGTATGTAAGGCCTAGTGGCTCAGTTGGTTAGAGCGCCGCCCTGTCACGGCGGAGGTCGAGGGTTCGAGTCCCTTCTGGGTCGTTTTATGGGATCTTAGCTCAGCTGGGAGAGCATCTGCCTTACAAGCAGAGGGTCACAGGTTCGAGCCCTGTAGGTCCCATTTGTTTTATCATAGAGTATTTCACTTCATAGATTTTAAAGTGTTTGCCGCTAAGGCATACGATATAGCTAGTGGAGTTGTTAATATTATAATTACGCCGACGTGGCTCAATTGGCAGAGCAGCTGACTTGTAATCAGCAGGTTATCGGTTCAAGTCCGATCGTCGGCTTTTTGGATGGATTCCCGAGCGGCCAAAGGGGGCAGACTGTAAATCTGTTGTCGACGACTTCGAAGGTTCGAATCCTTCTCCATCCATTAATTTCATATCGCGGGGTGGAGCAGTCTGGAAGCTCGTCGGGCTCATAACCCGAAGGTCGTAGGTTCAAATCCTGCCCCCGCAATTTTTTTTTGCCCAGATAGCTCAGTTGGTAGAGCAGAGGACTGAAAATCCTCGTGTCACTGGTTCGATTCCGGTTCTGGGCATTTTTTTATTTGTAGAGAATAGAAATTTAAAATTATAACTTTCAAATAAAAAGATAAAAAGAAATAAGAATAAAAAGAAATAAGAATAAAAAAGAAATAAAAGATAAAAAAACAAAAAATATAAAATAAATAAAAAAAATAAAGAAAATAAATAAAAAATTAATGAAAATAAAAATAAAAAATACTTGCATATTTGTTCGTAGTAGTGTACAATAATATTATATTAAAAATTGAAATAAGAGGAGACATATAATTGAGCAAGGCTATCAGTCTGCCCAATTATATGTCTTTTTTTGTTGCAAAAAAGTTACTTTTTAACTCATTCTTATTTCAATGGAGGTACAACTATGGCGTACAAATTCACAGAAAAAACAAACAGCAAACAACAGCAGACCACTTATGTGCTCTATATGATGATCAGTAGTTATTTTCATAAGAGCATTTGTAAAACGAAGATATTGGAAACCATGCTCCACCTGTATTACCAGGAACTATGTCCAAGCCGGCAGGAAAAACTAGAGGCGAAGGTAATAGCGGATACGGAGAAGGAACTGAAGGAAGCGCTTTCTGTTCTCTCACAGATGAACTGTGAAGTTTCCATTCGTCGCGGGGATGCGGCCTACGATTTGAAGTTCGAGACCGGCTTCGAATCCATATCTGTAACTGTGGACCGAAAAGGAAATTACCGGATAAAGTTGCAGGACGAGCAGCTGGTGAGAGGAGGCAAGTTCGTATAAATTGCGAACAGGTCTTCACAAAATGTCATAATAACTTTGTAAATAGTAATTGAAACAATTTAAACATGAGAAAGGAGAAAATTAATATGAAGAAAAACTTAATAGGAGACAGAATTTTTGCACCGGGGGTTACCGTATCTAACAATACCCGTCTGACAGGTCTGAACAACAATGATTTGATTATCGGGGGCAGTGGATCCGGAAAAACGGGAGGTTATATTTATAATCTTCTGTTAAATCCCTACGGAAGTATGATTGTTTCCGACACAAAGGGGCTTTTGCATCGCATTTTTTCGAGGTATTTAAAGGAGAAAGGATATCGGGTACAGGTGCTGGATTTTGTGAACCCGGAAAAAAGCATTGGTTATAATCCACTCCGTTACATTCGCCAAAATAAGTTTGGTGAATATAATGAGGCGGATATCATGAAGTTGGCAAATATCATTATGCCGAAATTGGATGCTGAAGAACCATTCTGGGAAAAAGCTGCAACCCGTTACATCAGTATTCTGATTGGATACGTTCTGGAATATGCACCTGAAGAGGAACAGACCATGACGAGTGTTTGTGAGATACATAGGAGAATGCTTTCCAGTAGCGGAAGAGTAAAATTTGAAAAATGGGCAATGGAGAATCCGCATTGCTTTGCAGCTCGTAAGTATAAACAGATGGCAGGGTCTGCTGAGGCAGAAAAGATGTGGAAATCCATTATGGAGTTTGTAAATGAGGGGCTGGATGTATTTGATTACATAGAATACGAGCCTATTTGGGAGGGCGAGGATTCCATCAATATTGCCGAGCTGGGACATGAGAAGACGGTGATTTTCGTAAACAGCTCCGACAATGATACATCCATGCATACCCTTGTTGATTTGTTTCAAACCCAGGCAATGCAGGTGCTTCTTGCAGAAGCTGATAAGATGGAGGATGGAAGACTTCCGATTCCTTGTCGATTGATTTTGGATGATTTTGCATCATCAGCCCGGATTGAGAATTTTGACAATCTGATTTCCATCATCCGCTCCCGCGAAATCAGTGTAAGTATCATCATCCAGAGCCTTTCACAGCTTAACAATATGTATTCTGTGCATAGGGCCAATACCATTCTTAACAACTGCGCTCATGTATTGTATCTGTCCGGTAAGGACCAGGATACCATGCAGTATGTGGCGAATTATCTGAACCAGACCGTACATTCTGTCTTAAAGTTACCTAGAGATAAGGCAGTATTCATTGAGGAAGGTGCTACGGCGCGTATTGTTTCCAAGCTTGTTCCTTACAAGGATAAGCCAATATGTGTAGAACCCGGCCTGGGCTAAACAGAAAGAATAGTTCATAACTGTATCGAATTGCGAAACAATGAAAACTTATCTTAAGTGATTCACAGAAACAAACAGGTGATACCTAAAGATAGCACATAGCCACGCTAGTGGCGGTTTACAAGATATGTTGTGAATCATTGAGGAGTAGTACCGCTACGGGCCGAACGCAGCGAAAGCGTGCCTGCATTGTTTTGTTTCTTTTGAATCACTTCCACATAAAATATTACAGTTTCGCAATCACTTAAAAATAACTGTAAAATGAAAGGAGAATTTATTATGCCAAGATTAGTAAAAGAAAGTGTAAGAGGAATGGAGTTATTGACACCGGAGGATTTACTTTTTACTAACAGGGAAATCTTCCTAACTACGGAGGTGGACAATGACACTGCCAACAATTTGATGAAACAGCTGATGATTTTGGAGAAGCTGGACAATACAAAGGAAATTATCTTGTATATCAACAGTCCCGGAGGAGAAGTGGTCAGCGGACTGGCAGTCTATGACTACATACAGCTAATGAAGGCGCCGGTGCGTACGGTCTGCATTGGAACAGCAGCCAGCATGGGAGCTATACTCTTCCTTGCAGGGCAAAATCGTGAAATGTTGGCTCACACCAGACTGATGATTCATGATCCTGCATACGGTGGTGGTGATATGGCAGGCAAGAAACCCCATGAACTTCAGATGTATGTGGACAAGCTGAAGCAGAGTCAGGAAATTATCGCTGGTATCATTGCCGAAAAGACCGGAAAAACCATGGAAGAAATATATGAAAAAACCAGGGAGGACAGTTATTTCAATGCGAAGGAAGCAATAGAATATGGCTTAGCAACCGGCATTGTAAATTGCACTAATAATAATAGGGTGTTCCTTGAATAGGAACACCCGGAGAGGGATGAAAATATATTCCACTTACATCTGTCCAAAATTCAATTTAATGAATATTGCTGATTTTCTATGATTATTTTAGTAAATAGTAGTTATAATTTTAAATAGACAAGGAAAGAAAAATCTATTATAATAAAATAGACGTAAAATCGAGGTAATTACTTAGAAAAAAACTTGTAAATAATATGTATTTTTTCATTACCTTAAGTGCAACTAAAAATTGAATTAGAATGGATGGAAACAAAAATGTCGATGAATGATTTAGAAAACTTATTTAAGTTTATCGGTGGATTGGGTATGTTTCTTTATGGCATGAACATTATGGCGGATGGCCTTCAGAAATCTGCCGGAGAGAAAATGAAAAATCTACTGGGTATTCTGACGAATAACCGTTTTTTAGCAATCGTAGTTGGTGCTTTAGTTACTGCAGTGGTTCAAAGCAGCTCTGCTACTACGGTTATGGTAGTGGGATTTGTAAATGCAGGAATTTTGAATCTTGGACAAGCGGTAGGAGTTATTATGGGTGCTAATATCGGTACTACCATTACAGCATGGCTGGTATCCTTAAACGGAATGGGTGATGCCATGACTGTATTAAAACCAGAGTTTTTTGCACCATTGTTAATAGGTATCGGTGCCTTTATTATATTGTTTGCTAAGAAAGATAGTAAAAAGCAGGCGGCAGAGATACTAATAGGTTTTGGTATTCTGTTTATTGGTTTATCCTTTATGTCTGGTTCCATTAAACCATATAGTGATTCCAAAATCTTTTATGATATTTTTGAAACACTAGGAAAGAATCCATTATTGGGAATTTTAGCCGGATTGGCTGTTACTGCTTTGATTCAGAGTTCGTCCGCTTCTGTAGGTATCCTACAGACATTGGCAGTAACAGGAAGAGTTAACTGGTCTTCTGCAATCTTTATTACCCTGGGACAGAATATCGGTACCTGTGTGACAGCACTGATATCCAGTGCGGGAGCGCATAAAACTGCAAAAAGAGCAGCGGTAATTCATTTATTGTTTAATGTGTTTGGTGCGATTTTGTTTGCAATTATAGGTATTATATTGTTTACTGTAAATCGGGAATTTGCAAATTCAGCTATTAGTACTGTTCAGATATCTATTTTCCATACGATATTTAATGTTACCAATACTTTGATTATGTTCCCATTTGCAAATGGTTTAGTAAAAGCTTCTAGTCTCATTATAAAAGATGAAAAGGAAGAAGAAAAGCCGGAAACATACCAGCATGCTTTGGCACGCCATTTGGACGATAGAATTTTGGAATCTCCTACTTTTGCGATACAGGCAGCCATAAAAGAAATTATTCATATGGGTGAAATGGCATATGAAAATGTTACATTGGCCTGTGAGGCAGTAAAAGAGAGAGATGGTGAGAAAATCAAGAAAATTTATGAAACAGAAATGATCATTAACAATATGGAAAAAGGGATTACAGAATATCTTGTAAAGGTCGATAATTTATCTTTAAATGAAAAACAGCATCATCAGGTTAGTAATTTATTTTATACCGTAAGTGATATTGAAAGAGTGGGAGACCATGCAGAAAATATTGCAGACATGGCGAAGTTTTTAATTAAAAATGATGTTTCATTTTCTCCAAAGGCGCAGGTTGAGTTGGATAAGCTGACAGAATTGGTGCGTGATAATTTTAAGTTATCTGTTACATGTCGTAATAAAAATGACATGGAATTGGTAGATGAAGTAAAGGATAATGAAAAGGCTGTAGATAAGATGGAAAAGAAATATAGAAAAAGACATATTGAAAGACTTGCAAACAAGTCTTGTAAGCCTGAGGCAGGAGTTATTTTCCTGGATATTATCAGTAATTTAGAGCGGATTTCAGATCATGCGTTAAATATTGTTGAGTATGTGGAAACTGAAATAGCTTCAATAAAGTAAAGAGGATTAAGGCTGTCGCAATAAGGGAGAATGCGAAAGATATAGTAAATGAAGGATGTGTTCATACTTTATCTTGTAGCATTGTAACTTAATGCGATAGCTTTTTTGTTTTTTACTATAGAATACACTTGTTATTTGTAGTAAAATAAGAATGATACCAGGGTCATAAATGTGATGTTTTTCTTGGTGTAAAAATATGATTTCAGGACTTGAAAAGTTGATTTCAGGACTTGAAAAGTTGATTTTAGGACTTGAAAATATGATTTTTGGATTTGAAAATATGATTTTAGGACTTGAAAAACATGATTTTAGGACTTGAAAACAAGATTTTTAGGATTTGAAAACATGATTTTTAGAGACGAAAGTTGCCCGAATAGGAAGGATTTTCAATGTTATTTGAAACATCTAAATCATAATGTTAGTTAAGGAGTTTGAAATATGGGAAAGCAGACTTGGAAAGCAGGAAATATGTTATATCCTGTTCCTGCAGTTATGGTGAGTTGTCAGAAGGAAGGAGAAAAACCAAATATTATTACCGTTGCCTGGGCTGGGACAGTATGTACCTCTCCGGCAATGGTTTCAATTTCTGTACGTCCGGAGAGGTATTCTTATGATATTATTAAGGAATCCAGGGAATTTGTGATTAATTTAGTGACGAAAGAGCTGGTATATGCAACAGATTATTGCGGTGTCCGTTCCGGAAGAGATGTAGATAAGTTTAAAGAGATGAATCTTACGCCATATGAATCAGTTTATGTAAATGCACCATCCATTAAGGAAAGTCCGGTGAATATAGAATGCAGGGTAGTGGATATTTTAGAATATGGCAGCCACCATATGTTTGTTGCGGAGGTGGTTTCCGTGACAGTGGAAGACAGCCTTATGGATGAAAAAGGTAAGTTTGAATTGGGAAAGGCAGGATTGGTGTCTTATTCTCATGGTGAATATTTTGAATTAGGGGAAAAGGTAGGAAAATTCGGATTTTCAGTAAACAAAAAGAAGAAAGAGAAAAAGTAAGAAAAGAAAAAAAGAAAAAAGTAAAAAAGAAAAAAAGAAAGAAAAGTAAAAAAATATAGGGAAAGAGTAACAAATTAGACAAGATGATTCATGGTCTTAATCATAGAAAGATGATGATGCATGTTTTCTTGCTAATCATTATCTTTCTATGATGAGAAGGTTAATCGACGTAGCTTGTAAACAGGTGACACATAAATGTGGCACCTGGACACGGTAGTGGCGGTTTACAAGATATGTCGAGAATCATTGAGGATTAGTATTTAATGTGGTGTATAACGAAAAACTTATGGTTTCTTAATTATGTTTTTTGATTGGAGGATTTGTATGAGAATAACATCATTGCATATTGAAAATTTTAAGTCCATTGGGTCTTTAACTATTCACGATATTGAGCAGGCGATGATTTTGGTTGGAAAGAACAATACAGGTAAAACGGTAGTATTAGAGGCATTATTAGTTTTGTCCGGTCAACTTCCATTAAAAAAAGAGCATTTTAATAATATAAACAAAAAAGTAGTAATCAGTGGAACAATGGAGCTAAATGAGGATGATTTAACAGAGCTGCATGACAGGGGAATGGTTAGTAAATACAAAAATATGGACAAGTGGATGGGCGATTTTCAAAATAAAATCCCTTGTTTTGAAAATGGAATATTAACCTTTACATGTGTCAGTGATTCTTCTTACGAATTATTGTATTCGGATGGGGTTAAGAAGAATAATCAATATTTAAAGAAAATCTTTCCTAAAATTTATTACATTGATCATAATAGGGAGATTCAAGGGTTTCAAAATGATATTTTGGAACATCAGGCGGGAGAATCTTTTCGTTTATTAAAAGAGAATTTATGTATGTTTGATAAGTCTAAACAATGTAAATCCTGTTTTCAATGTATTGGTTTAATTGATAAAAAGAGTCCTGAGGAACTGGATGCCTATGAAACTGCAAAATTATTAGAGTATAAGTTATTGCAGTCTGATCTTGTAAAATTTGAAACGTTATTAAATGAGAATTTTAAACGAAATGGTGGTACGAAACAGGAAATTGGATATCAGATAGATTTGGATTTTAAGGAAAGTCTGAAGATAAAGACGGAAGTATTTGATAAAGGAAGAAATACAAAAGGAAGAATTGGAGAATTAGGAGCCGGATTTAAGAGCATTTATCTCATGTCGTTGTTGCAGACTTATATGACAATGAAGGAGGATATGTCTAGTATTATTATGATTGAAGATCCGGAAATGTTTTTACATCCGGAATTGCAGAAGAAGGCCAGTGAGATATTATATGGATTATCCAAGAAAAATCAGGTGATTTTCTGCACCCATTCACCTAATATGATATTTAATTTTTCTCAAAAACAAATTAAGCAGGTGGTATTAAATGAAGAATATCAGACGACTGTGAAAGAAAATGAAGAGATTGATGAAATTTTGGATGATTTAGGATATAATGCCAATGATTTGATGAATGTGAATTTTGTGTTTATTGTGGAAGGTAAGCAGGATGGGGCCAGGTTGCCTTTATTATTGGAAAAGTATTATTCCGAAATTTATGATGAAGAGGGGAATTTACAAAGAGTTGCAATTATTCCAACAAATAGTTGTACTAATATTAAGACATATGCAAATTTAAAGTACATTAATAAACTTTACTTAAAAGACCAGTTTTTAATGATTCGGGATAGTGACGGAAAAAATCCAAAGCATTTAATCAAGCAATTATGTAGTTATTATTCGGACCGGGAGATGCAGGATGAAAATAATCTGCCACGGGTTACACCGAAGAATGTGTTGGTATTAAAGTATTATTCTTTTGAAAACTATTTTTTGGATCCTCAATTAATGGTTAAAATAGGTGTTATTAAAAATGAAGAAGAATTCTATAATACCCTATATTGTAAGTGGAAAGATTATTTGTATAAACTAGGAAGTTCGAAGCGTATGTTAAAGGCTTTGAATATTCGTATTAATAGTAAGCAGGATATTAAAAATCAAATTGAAAATATTAAAATTTATGTCAGGGGACATAATTTATTTGATATTTTTTATGGAAGATATAAAGGAAGCCGTCGGGATGAGATTTTGAAAGCGTATGTGGATATTGCACCGAGGGAAACTTTTAAGGATATTTTGGATGCAATAGACAAATTTGTTTATTTTGAAAATCGAAAGAAACAAGAAGAAAAAGAGAAGAAAAACGGATAAAAAGGAAAGAGGAGAAGTGAAATGAATAATATTACATTAATTGGTATGCCGGGATCCGGTAAAAGTACAGTGGGGGTTGTGTTGGCTAAGGTATTAGGATATAAATTTCTGGATTCGGATCTTTTGATTCAGGAGCGGGAGAATCAAAAACTTTGTGATATTATTGAAGAGAAGGGACAGGAGGAATTTTTAAAGATAGAGGATGAGGTAAATGCAGGAATTCAGACTAATAAGACTGTAATTGCAACTGGTGGTAGTGCCTGTTATTGTGAAAATGCCATGAAACATTTGCGGGAAATCAGCACTGTAGTTTATATTAAGCTGTCTTACGAAGAAGTGGAAAAACGTCTGGGAGACTTAACAAAACGGGGAGTCGTTTTGAAGGAAGGATATACTTTAAAGGATTTATATGAGGAGAGATGTCCTTTATATGAAAAGTATGCACATATCGTTGTGGATGAGGGACATTTGGATTTAAAAGGGGTCATTGAAAAAACAAAAATTGCAATTTCATCTTATCATCATGAGTAGTGTCAAATGGCTGATTTGTAAAAGAAAATTCTGTGTGAGTAGTGTTGAATGGAATGCTGATTTGTAAAAAATAAATTCTGTATGAGTAGTGTTGAATAGAATGCTGACTTGTAAAAAATAAATTCTGTATGAAAGAGTTAATTCTATCAGTATATTAAAATTGCAAAATTGTCTAATATATTTTTAAAGTAGTGCTTTACATTTTGTAATACTGGTGTTAGAATATATTACGAAAATGTTACAATTGTTACTCAAATTTGATAAGGAGTTTTTTGATGATTTGGAATGGAAAGAGAAGATTCGAATTTGCGAAGGGACTTATTCTTTCGTCGATTGTGGCTCTGCTGGCTGTACCAACATTAAAGGTACAGGAAAAACGAGACATTTACCAGATTCTTATTAATGGTGAAGTCGTAGGAAGTGTGAAAGGATTGGAAGAGGCAGAGGAGATTGTAAAAGAGGCGCGACTTTTAGTAAATGCGGAATCTCAGGATTTAACTTATTTGGATATGGATATTACCTTTGAGAAGGTGAAAAAGAATGGTAAAGCCTCCGAAAAGGATGAATTGGTTACTAAAGTATATGATGTAATGAAGGAAAATAAGATTGAGGATAAAATTCTGGCATATACTTTAAAAATTGGAGATTACACGGTTACTTTAGATAGTAAGGAGTCTGTTTTGTCAGTATTGGAAAAGACTCAGTCACAATATGATGTAAACGACGATTTTACTGTTGAATTGGTACAAAAAGAGAAAGGCGAAATCAATGTATTAACCACAAACATTGTGAGTGCGTCTATTGAGCAGAAGGATACGGTAGTTGTAAATAAATCCAGTGTAATAGAAGATGAGAAGGACTCAGAAACACAGGAAGCGGTAAATGATGAGGAAGTCGCTGTTATGGCTGGTGGAGAGGAAGAAGCACAGCCATTATTGAGTGAAGATGGAGTTATCAGTATTGAATTTAAAGAAGAAGTTGAAGTGTTAACAACTTATGTTTCAAAGGATCAGATAACACCGGTTGATTCTGCGGTGGAGGATATTACGAAAGAAAAAGAAGAAAATGTACTTTATGAAGTAGTATCCGGCGATTGTATTTCTTTGATTGCAAATAATAACGGTATGACAGTTGCTGAGTTTTTAAGTATAAATCCGGAAATTTCAGTAGAAGAAGGTATTTATATTGGGGATCAGGTAGTGATTCAGGTTCCAAAACCGGAATTATCGGTGATTCGTAAGGAACAACAGACTTATACGGAAACTTATGAAGAAGAGGTTATTTATATTGATAACCCGGATGCATATATCGGAGATGATACTGTATTGGTAGAAGGTTCCGCAGGTGAAAGAGAAGTTACTGCCATGGTGGTTTACGAAGGCGATGTGGAAACGGAAAGAGAAGTGTTGGCACAAACAGTTCTGGTACAAGCAGTTCCGAAGGAGGTTTCAAGAGGAACAAAGGCACTTCCTACCTATATTAAGCCAATCACCGGTGGAAGATATACTTCCGGATATGGATATCGCTGGGGAGAACTTCACAGAGGTGTGGACTGGGCATGTCCGATTGGTACTACTGCCCGTGCAGCCAGATCAGGAGTTGTAACTCATGCCGGATGGGCTAATAGCTACGGATATTGTGTTTATATTGATCATGGTGATGGTGTTGTTACCAGATATGCGCATCTTAGTAAGGTTTTAGTTTCACCGGGACAATATGTGTCTCAGGGAGATAAGATTGCTTTAACCGGAAATACAGGAAGAAGTACGGGACCACATATACATTTTGAGATTTGTATCAATGGAAGTCCGGTCAATCCTTTAAATTATTTAAATTAAATGAATTGTAAAAGATGGAGTTGTCGAACTAAGTAAAAAATCGCAGGATATGGGTTTACCCCATATCTTGTAGAAATTTTTTAGCTACGACAGGTCCATCTTTTTTCATTTTTCGAGTTACTATTTACTTTTGAACAGTAACATTTTTCTGATAAACAGGTAAATAATTTATGAATAAAAGATTTACAACGGAAAAATAATATGATATCATGGATTTAATTATGCGAACAGATAAAGATTTGAGGTTATGTTACAGTGCATAACAAAGAAGAAAGGATTATAGGATGCCGGGAGTAAATGGTGACGGATTTCATGTTTGTAGAAAATAAGCATGACTTTGGGAATTGTAAAAACGGTGTCTAAGCAGAATAGCATTGGATAATGTAGGTTGTTTATGGATTGAAAGAATATGGAATTTGCTAATTTGTCTGCTTAAAGCTGTAAATGTTATGAAAATAGTTGAAAATGTAAGAGGTGTGCGATGGAGCAGTACGTGATTAAGGGGGGAAATCCCCTTGTAGGAGAAGTTGTGATTGGTGGAGCGAAAAATGCGGCGCTGGGTATTTTGGCCGCAGCAGTTATGACAGATAAAGCTTGTTTTATAGATAATATACCGGATGTAAAGGATACCAGAACCTTATTACAGGCCATTGAGGGAATTGGTGGTATGGTAGAAAGGCAGAATGCACACAGGGTAATGATTAGTGGAAGTACTATTGAGAATTCGGAACATTTAGTGATAGATGATGAGTTTATTCGTAAGATTCGGGCTTCTTATTATTTGCTGGGAGCATTATTAGGAAAATATAAAAGGGCACAGGTAGCACTTCCTGGGGGATGCAACATTGGAAGCAGACCTATTGACCAGCATATTAAGGGATTTGAAGCATTGGGTGCGAAGGTCACCATTGAACATGGAATGATTATTGCAGAGGCAGAAGAATTAAAGGGAAGTCACATCTATCTGGATGTTGTTTCCGTAGGGGCTACCATTAATATTATGATGGCAGCTGCTTTGGCGGATGGTAAAACGATTATTGAAAATGCTGCCAAGGAACCTCATATTGTAGATGTAGCGAACTTTTTAAATAGTATGGGCGCGAATATTAAGGGTGCAGGAACGGATGTGATTCGGATTCGTGGTGTAAAGGAACTGCATGGTACAGATTATTCCATTATTCCGGACCAGATTGAAGCCGGTACTTTCATGATGGCAGCAGCTGCTACCAAGGGTGATGTATTGATTAAGAACGTAATTCCAAAGCATTTGGATTCGATTTCTGCTAAATTAGTGGAAATTGGTGCATATATTGAGGAATTTGATGATGCAGTGCGTGTTATTTCGAAGGAAAGAATGAAATCTACCCAGATAAAAACATTGCCATATCCGGGATTCCCTACAGATATGCAGCCACAGATGGCAGTTACTCTGGCATTGTCAGAGGGAACTAGTATTATTTCGGAAAGTATTTTTGAAAATCGTTTCAAGTATGTGGATGAGTTGTCCAGAATGGGAGCGAAGATAAAAGTAGAAGGAAATACTGCAATTATCGATGGTGTGGAGGGTTTTGCCGGAGCCAATGTGATTGCACCGGATTTACGTGCAGGTGCGGCACTTGTAATTGCAGGGCTTTGTGCCAAGGGAGTTACCGTGATTGATAAAATCGAGTACATTCAGCGTGGATATGAAGATTTTGAAGGAAAGATTAGTGCTTTGGGTGGAATCATGGAAAAGGTTGAAACAGAGCAGGAAATTAAGAAATTCAAATTCCAGCATGCAGTGTAGTGTGTTATTGTGAAGATGGTAATTCATAGGATATGTCATGAAACATCGAAGATTCAAAGTGATTGACGGAATCCATAAGATGGTTGTGTTTGTTCTGAATAGAAAAAAAGATTCATAGAATAAGAGTAAAGTAAGATTAGGTGTGTTTGAAGAATGAAAGTATCGAAAAAACTTATCACCGGTTTTACCTTGCTCTTTTTTTTATTGGTATTTACTTCCTGTGGGAAAGAAACAGAGGAGGAGAAGGAAAAGCTGGATTTTACGATTTGTGACGAAAAACAGCTCCCGGAGGAGCTTAAGGAACTTCTGGAGGAAAAAAAACAGGAGGTATTTAAATTGACCTTTTCCACTAAGGATTATTTATATATTGTGGTTGGATATGGGGAACAGAACAGAAGCAATCTGGATGTTGTTGTGGAAGAATTAAGCCTTGGGAAGAATGCAATTTATGTAAAGACACAACTGGTAGGAAATGAGGAAGAGGACAAAGAAATCATTACATATCCTGTTATTGTATTAAAATGTCCCTATATGGATTTACCGGTAGTATTTGAATGAAAAAGAGGCAGAAAAGAAAAAAGAAGTAGATGGAGAACAGGCATATTTTAAGAGGTGTTTCATAGAATGATACAAGGGTCAAAAGGTCATGTGTTTCATACTTGCATGAAAAAACATGACTTTGGGAACTGCAAAACATGAGAAGGTAGCCCGAATAAGGCGAAGTTCGATGTTTAGAAAACATGAGAAAGTAGCCCGAATAAGGCGAATTTTCAATGTTTTAGAATTGCGGGAGCACAAAGTTCGAAGCAATTCGTAGGTATCATGGGGTAAATCGGAATCAAAAAATAGTATGGATAGATTCAGAAACAAAGTATTTTGAGCGGAATAGAAAGGGGATTAGTATGGAGTTACTGAAAAATAAAATTTCGACTTGTGTTAAGAAAGGGGAAAAAATTGTCCAGATTACTTTGGATGATGATTATAATGTGTCAGATACTAAACTGGACATTGATAAAGTCATTGATAGCAGTGGCCAGATTATATTGGATGATGTGGAGGTAATGGCAAATAAGATAAGAGTTAAGGGAGAACTGGTTTTTTGTATTTTATATCATACCGGATTTTTGGAAAAACCCATTGATGCCATGGAAGGAAAACTGCCTTTTGAGGAAATGATACATATGGATGATATTCTTCCTATGGATCAATGTCAGATTATCTGGGAAATCGAAGATTTAAATGTTTCGGTGATGAATTCCAGAAAAGTGTCTTTAAGGGCGTTGGTGGAATTAAAGGCAATGGTATTTGAGCAGGAAAATATGGATATTACTTATGATATTGAGGAGAAAGAGGGGATTGAATGTCTTTATAAAGAGTTTCCTATCAGCAGCCTGATTGTACATAAAAAAGATGGAATTCGTTTAAAACAGGAAATTGAGCTGGCATCTTCGAAACCAAATATGTGTAATTTGGTCTATAAAAATGTCAGACTGCAAAATTTTGAATCAAGGCTTTTAGATGGTGAAATCAGTATAAAGGGAGACCTTTCATTTTTCTTTATTTATCTGGGAAATAAGGAGCATATTCCGGTTCAATATGTGCAGCAGGATATTACTTTTTCTGAAAAGTTGAAGGAACCGTTATGTAGAGAAGATATGACATGGGAAATTAGTGCCAAAATTGGAAATATGCAGGCGGATATTAAGAATGACAGTGATGGGGAAGAAAGAATCATTTTTACAGATGTCATGTTGGATTTGTATATTAAGATTTATGAAGATACAAACATGCGTCTGCTTTGGGACACTTATTCTAAGGAGGAGCAAATTGATAATGTAACAGAAGAGTTTGCCTTTGAAAGTCTGATTGCGAAAAATCATGCTAAGACAAAAATCAGTCAAAGAGTGGGGATAAAGCAGTTAAAGGGCAGAGTGTTAAGTGTGCTTAATATGGACGGTAACATAAAGATTGATCATATTGCAAGAAAGGAAGGTGCAATAGGCGTAGAAGGTGCTGTGATTGGAAGAATGATGTGTCTGACAGAGGATGATAAACGGCCAATTCAGACGGAACCGGTAATCATGCCTTTTGAATATGATATTGAAGTAGCGGGAATCCGTGAGCAGCAGGTGGTAAATCTGGTACCTTCCTTGGAACAGGTAAGTGCCATGATGTTAGATGGTAATGAGGCAGAGTGTAAAGCCTTTATTAGTTTCAGTATTCTGGCTTTTGAACCAAGGAAAGCAAGAACCATTGTGGAGGTAAAACGAAGTCCTTTTGATATGGAAAAAAGAAATAACATGGCAGGTATGATTGGATATACGGTAAAGCCAGAGGATACTTTGTGGTCCATTGCCAAGAATTATTTTACTACGGTGGAGAAACTAAAGGAGTTAAATCATTTGAAGACAGATGAGGTAAGTCCGGGAGAAAAGCTCTTGATTATGAAGTAGAAGTTGTCATAGAGTGAAGTGTCAGAAAACAGAATTGAGCTGACATTATGGCTTATAGAGTGAAGTGTCAGAAGATAAAATTGCGAGAGCGTTATGACTCATAGAGTGAAGCAGTTTGAAGGTAGTGTATAGAAATCAGTTGGTTTTAATTGGAGGGGAGAAGGTTGCTGGAGAAGCTGAGAGAGGTATATGAACAATATGATTTTGAAGTGGAGAAAATCCTTCGGGGAAGAAGAGGATATATTCTATATACTTCAAAGGGCTTAAGACTTTTAAGAGAGTATGAAGGTTCTGTAGGAAAACTGGATTTAGAGGCAAAAATAAAAAAAGGCCTGAAGGAAGAAGGTTTTCTTTGTGTGGATGCTCCTGTTCTTACTAAGGAGGAGGAGTATCTCGTTTTTGATAAATACCAGAATGCATATACCTTGAAGGAATATTATGAGGGAAAAGAATGTAATTTAAAGAATATAGAGGATATGAAGATTGCAGCAGCCAATCTTGGAAAACTGCATCAGAGTTTTTTGAAAATCAGTGATTTATGGGAACGAAAGGAATGGGAAAGCCTGTCTTATGTGATGCAACGTAGGAACAAGGAGTGTAAAAGGGTTAAAAATTATATTCGTTCCTTAAATGCAAAAAATGAATTTGAAAACTTGTTTTTGGCAAATGTAGATTATTTTTATCAGCAGGGAGAGGAAACCAGGGAAAAACTCGAAGATTTGGAACAGACTGCAAAAGGAAGCAGGGAAGGGATTTGTCATGGAGATTATAACCAGCATAATGTTATTTTTAAGGATAAAATCCCTTATACCGTTAATTTTGAAAAAATGCAGTATGGAAATCAATTAATGGATTTGTATCATTTTTTAAGAAAGGCCTTGGAAAAGAATAATTATTCCGGTTATGTTAGGAAGAATATATTAAATGCATATTCCAAAGAGAGTAAATTAAAGAAAGAGGATTATTTGTATCTGTATTACATGCTGTCTTATCCGGAAAAATTCTGGAAAATCACCAACCGGTACATGAATGGAAGGAAAACGTGGATTCCTCCGAAGAACATTGAGAAGATGCAGCAGGTAATACAGGGAGAAAAGGAGAAAAAGAGATTTCTAGAGGAGTTTGAAGCAGATTATCTATAAATGGATGATAGAGAAAAGTTGAACTGAGATTATCTTGAATGATTAGGGTTAATGGTTCAGATTTAGATTATCTATAAATGGATGATGGGAAAAAGTTGAACTGAGATTGTCTTGAATCATTGAGGTTAATGTTTCAGATTTGATTTATCATTGATTCCATTAAAAGAGGTTAGTATTTGATATTTCGTCAAAAGAATAGTATAATGGTAACAGTTTTATGATTCACTTGCAAAGGGAATGTTTAAAAATAGATATTTATGTATATGAAATTTGAGATTTTTAAAGGATTTCCGAAAAGTATAGATTCTCAGAATGGAGGATAATGTGAAAAAGATAAATTTACTGTTGACTATTCTTTTGATTTCTTTGTTTTTCGTTGGATGTGGCGAAAGCAGCACGAAAGAAACAACAAAAGAGGAAATTACCATAGAAGAATCCGATCCACTTGTATTTTCCGGAACCTTGGTTTCTAAAGATTTAAATTCCAATGTACTGACTTTTATTGATGTACAGAGTGATGAAGAAATGAAATTATTTTATTCCGGTGGTGTGGATTTAAAGAACCAGTATGGAAAGATTATTTCTATCGGACAAGTGGAATTAGGACAGATTTTTGAGGTAGAATATCAGGAGGAGCCTGCTAAGATTCAGACCATGACATTAAGCAGTGAAAGTTTTGAACTAAAAAATATTCAGAAATTTTCCTGGAACAAGGAGAAAAAATCCATTGAAATAGCCGGTGAAATATACAAGTATTCCGATGCAGTGTTTTTAACCGGAAGTAAGGGAACTTTGAGTTTTTCTGAATTGGATTCTAAGGACGTCATTACTGCAAGGGGAATCAATGGGAAGGTTTGTTCCATTGTAGTGGAACAAGCCCATGGATTTTTGGTGTTGGAAAACTACGACACTTATATGGGGGGCATGATTTCTATTGGAAAGGAAAGTTTTTCGGTGGAAGAAGATATGAAACTTTCTATTGCAGAAGGTACCTATGAAATGGTAATATCAAAGGGAGACCATAGTGGAAGTAAAAAGGTTGTGATTTCCCCTTATGAGGAAACAAAAGTTAATCTTTCAGATATTCAGATTTTACCGAATAAGACTGGTGTGGTGAAGGTTAAGGTTCAGGTAGAAGGTGCTAAAGTCTGGATTGATGGAAAAACTGTTGACATTGAGGAGGAAATTGCTTTATCCTATGGTAAGCACCAGATAAAAATTACCAGGGAGGGGTATGAAAATTTCAATGATACATTGACAATTGACACTCCTTATATTATATATAAAGTAGACCTTGCCGAAGAGGATAAGGGTCAGGAGGCGACTACCAGTGTAGAGAAAACTACGGAGGAGTCGGATTCGAAAGAGGATTTGGAAGAGGAATCCAAAGAATCAGATTCAAAAAAGAATTCTGAAGATGACCATAGCACTACAAAGGCGGATTCCACTACGGAAGACCCTAAGAAAGAAAGTAGCGAAGAGGAGAAGTCTGCTTCTGATACAGAAGAGAATTGAAAGAATTTAGAAGTTTATAAAGGTTCATATATGAACAGTTACAGAAATTTCTACATTGATTCTATTGCTATTGATTTGTAACTCAGAGGTATTGTTTAGAAAATAGAAGATGAAATTGTTTTATTTGTAATTAAAAAGCACCATATGGTGTTTTTGATGAAATATAAGTAAGAAAGATTTTAGGAGGACAGAATGGATTACAAGAAGATGTATGAAGAATGGTTGACAAATCCATGCTTCGATGAAGAAACCAAAAAGGAACTTGCTTCTATTAAGGAAGATGAGAACGAAATTAAGGAAAGATTTTATACAGACTTAGAGTTTGGTACTGCAGGACTAAGAGGAATCATTGGTGCAGGTATCAATCGTATGAATATTTATGTGGTTCGTAAGGCAACTCAAGGTCTTGCAAATTATATTAAAAAACAGGGTAAGACCGATAAGGGCGTTGCCATTGCTTATGATTCTAGAAGAATGTCACCGGAATTTGCAAAAGAAGCAGCTCTTTGTCTTGCAGCAAATGGAATTAAGGTATATATTTTCGAATCCTTACGTCCAACACCGGAATTATCTTTTGCAGTAAGAGAACTAAGCTGTGTGGCAGGTATTAACATCACAGCAAGTCACAATCCTCCGGAATATAACGGATACAAGGTATATTGGGAAGATGGCGCTCAGATTACCCCTCCTCATGATAAGGGGATTATGGGTGAAGTAAAGGCAGTGACAGATTATGCAGCCTGCAAGACCATGAAAGAAGAAGATGCAGTGGCAGCAGGACTTTACCAGGTAATTGGTGCAGAAATCGATGATAAATACATTGAAGAATTAAAGAAACAGGTCATTCATTGGGACAGCATTAAGGCAGTAGGAAAAGATTTAAAAATCGTTTATACTCCACTTCATGGAACAGGAAACATTCCTGCCAGAAGAGTGTTAAAGGAATTAGGTTTTGAAAATGTCTATGTAGTAAAGGAACAGGAATTACCAGATGGGGAATTCCCAACCGTAGATTATCCAAATCCGGAAGATAAGAAGGCATTTAAGCTTGCTTTGGAATTAGCCGAAGAAGTAAATGCAGATTTAGTATTAGCGACTGACCCAGATGCAGACCGTCTTGGTGTTTATGTAAAGGATACCAATTCTGGAGAATATATTACCTTAACTGGTAATATGTCAGGTGCATTATTGGCAGATTATGAAATCGGACAAAGACAGGATTTGTACGGATTGCCAGAAGATGGTGCTTTAATTAAGACCATCGTTACCACAAATTTAACCGATGCTATTGCAAAGCATTATGGTGTGAAGTTAATTGAAGTATTAACCGGATTTAAGTTTATCGGACAGCAGATTTTAAACTTCGAACAAAGCGGAAAAGGTCAATACCTGTTCGGATTTGAAGAAAGTTATGGTTGTCTGATTGGTACTCATGCAAGAGATAAGGATGCCATCGTGGCTACTATGGCACTTTGCGAGGCAGCAGCTTATTATCGTACTCAGGGTAAGACTTTGTGGGATGCCATGATTGAAATGTATGAAAAGTATGGTTATTATATTGATGATATCCAGACCATTACCTTAAAGGGTATCGAAGGTTTAAAGAAGATTCAGGAAATCTTAGGTACATTAAGAGAAAATACTCCTGCTAAGATTGGTAAATATGAAGTTCTTTCTGCAAGAGATTATCAGTTAGATACCATTAAGGATATGAAGACCGGTAAGGTAACTCCTACAGGACTTCCTGCTTCTAACGTATTATATTATGATTTATCCGATGATGCATGGTTGTGTGTAAGACCTTCCGGTACAGAGCCAAAGGTAAAATTCTACTATGGTGTAAAGGGTGAGAATTTAGAAGATGCAAAGGCTCTTTCTGCAGAATTAGGAAAAGAAGTACTTGCAATGATTGATAAAATGATGTAATGATACCAGGGTCAAAAGGTCATACTTTTCATGCTTGCATGAAAAAGTATGACTTTGGGACCCGCAAAATATGAGAAAGTAGCCCGAATAGGGCGGATTTCGAATATTTTTAGAATTGCGAGAGCACAGAGTGCGTAGCAATTCGTAGGTATCATGTACTGCGTAATGATAAACAAAAAACAGGCAGGCGGCGGTTGACGCCGTCTGCTTTTTGTATATGAGGAATTTGAATGAATTTCTTCATGTAAAAATAGATTTAGGAAATTGCGAAAACATGGAAAACTTATTTTTTATTGCTTTAATATAGAATATTATGGTTTCGCAATTTTCTAAAAAAGATTATGTGTAGATTAAGAAGGGAATTTAAAATCATGGAAAAGAAAAATCTAGTGGTTCTTTTTGGTGGACAGTCTTCGGAGCATGAAGTGTCCTGTATTTCAGTAGTGACGGTGATTGAAAGCGTTGACACAGACAAGTATGATATGACTTTTGTAGGTATTACAAAGCAGGGGCAATGGTTGAAAGTGGACTCTGTGGGGCAGATTAAGGATGGAACCTGGAGAGACTCAAAGGTGAGTGCGGTGATTTCACCGGATGCTACCAAGAAGGAACTTATGATAGAAGAAGGAGATCGTGTAAGTTCAAAGAAGATAGATGTAGTATTTCCGGTATTGCATGGTTTATATGGAGAAGACGGAACCGTTCAGGGATTATTGGAACTTGCTAAGATTCCATATGTTGGATGCGGCGTACTGGCTTCTAGCGTTTCCATGGATAAATTATATACGAAAATCGTGGTGGATACCTTAAATATTCGTCAGGCGAAGTATGTGGGAATCCGAAAAGGGGACTGGAAGGAGAAAGAGGCGGTTATTTCTAAGATTGAAGAAGCATTTTCTTATCCTGTGTTTGTAAAACCTTCCAATGCAGGTTCTTCGAAAGGTGTTTCCAAGGCCAATGACAGAGATGAACTGGTGCAAAGCATTGAGGAAGCATTTCGTCATGATAAAAAGGTATTAGTAGAAGAGACCATTATTGGAAGAGAATTGGAATGTGCAGTGCTAGGTGGAGAGAAAGTGAAAGCTGCCAGCGTGGGAGAAGTATTAGCAGCTTCCAATGCAGCCTTTTATGATTTTGATGCGAAATATAATAACCAGGAATCCAAGACTGTCATTGATCCTGAACTTCCAGAGGGAAAAACAGAGGAAATCCAAAAGGCAGCAGTGGAAATTTTCAAGGCTGTGGATGGATTTGGATTATCCCGTGTGGATTTCTTTTTAGAGAAGGATACCAATGAAGTGGTATTTAATGAAATCAACACCATGCCAGGATTTACTTCCATCAGCATGTATCCAATGCTTTGGGGTGCAAAAGGCGTGGACAAGAAGGAACTGGTTCAGACATTGCTTGATTTAAGTTTAGAGAGGGAATAAGGTTGGATAAGTTGCTTGATATGAAAAATAAAATGGATGCTCCTATCGGTGTATTTGATTCCGGTGTGGGCGGACTTACGGTGGTAAGAGAAATCATCCGCCAGCTTCCAAATGAGAATATTGTATATTTTGGTGATACTGCAAGGGTTCCTTATGGTGGAAAGTCCAAGGATACGATTTTAAAATATTCCAGTCAGATTGTGCGTTTTCTGACATCAAAGAATGTAAAAGCCATCGTAGTTGCCTGTAATACAGTTAGTGCGTTGGTTTTAGATGAAATTCAGAGTGAAGTGGATGTTCCGGTGATTGATGTGGTACGTCCCGGGGCGAAAATGGCAGTGGAATTTACGAAGAATCATCACATCGGAATCATTGGAACCCAGGCTACCATTAAAAGTGGAAAATATAATTCTTATATCCGTACCATAGACCCATCCATTACGGTGGTAAGTAAGGCCTGTCCATTGTTTGTGCCTTTGGTGGAAGAGGGGCTTATCGAGGACAGGGTGACGGATGATATCGTGGGAAGATATTTGCAGGAATTAAAAGAGTATGATATTGATGCTTTGATTTTGGGCTGTACCCATTATCCATTGATTCGAAATGCCATTGGAAGATATATGGGAGAAGGGGTGAAACTGGTAAACCCTGCTTATGAAACGGCAAAGTCCTTAAAGGCGTTGCTGGAGGAAAAGGGAATGCGGAACCTGAAAGAGGAATCGAGCCGGTATGAGTATTATGTATCGGATGGAAAAGATAAGTTTGTGAACTTTGCAGACAGGGTGCTGCCTTTGCAGGTTGAGCAGATTGAGGCCATTAATATTGAGAATTTTTAGAAGGCTGTGAATGGATGGAGTCATGTAATTGCGAAACACGAGACTCTATATGAGAGTGATTCAAAATAAACAAAACAATGTAGGCACGCTTTCGCTGCGTTCGGCTCGTAGCGGTACTAAATTCGAGGCAAGCCTCTCATTAAGTACCGACGGCCGCCCAAGCACCTACCTTGCTTTTGTTTGTTTTGAATCACTTAATATAAGTTTTCGATAGTTTCGCAATTATTTGGGAGATAAAATTTTGGAAATGGGGTGAGAAGGATGGAGAAAGTTTTTAATACGACAGCGGCTTGTATTCCGGAAGAGCATTATATGGTAAATATCGATGAACGGTTAAAGGAAATTAAGAATTTAGTGGATTCCGGGAAATATTTTACCATAAACAGGGCAAGGCAATATGGAAAAACAACCACACTTATGGCATTACAGCGTTATTTGCAGAATGATTACTATGTTGTATGGATGGATTTTCAGACTTTTGATGATGCGAAGTTTAAGGACGGAAATGTATTTTCCAGTGCCTTTGCCAGTTCTTTTTTCAGGGCTTTAAAAATGAATCATCCCGTAATGGATGAGGAATTTAAAGGGTCTTTAGATGCACTAAAAAAGAGTACAGATGTTAAAAATGATTTTTTCACACTAAAGGAATTGTTTGAGGAATTGAGTGATATTTGTGCTGCTTCCCATAAACCAATCGTGTTAATGATTGATGAGGTGGACAGTGCAACCAATAATCAGGTCTTTATGGATTTTCTTGCACAGCTTCGTGCCCAATATATTCAGCGGTTTCAGCAGCCAACGTTTCAATCTGTCATTTTGGCAGGAGTTTATGATGTTAAAAATTTAAAACGCAGGATTCGTCTGGAGGAGCATAAATATAACAGTCCTTGGAATATTGCAGCAGATTTTAAGGTAGATATGAGTTTTTCGAAGGATGGAATCGCTGGAATGCTACATGAATATGAAGGCAATTATCATACGGGAATGAAGGTAGATGAAATGGCGGAGCTACTGTTTGATTATACGTCGGGGTATCCTTTTTTAGTGTCAAGGCTATGCCAGTTGATGGATGAGGATATTAGTGAAAAGGAAGGATTCGGTTCGAAAAAAGAGGCATGGACAAGGGCTGGTTTTCATGAAGCAGTAAAAATGGTTTTAGCAGAACATAATACATTGTTTGAGTCACTTAGTGAAAAGCTGATAAGTTATCCTGAGTTGAATGGTATGTTACATTCTTTACTTTTTAACGGAAAATCCATTGTTTATAATTATTATGAATCTGCGATGAACATTGCTACCATGTTTGGGTTTGTGAAAAATCAGAATGGTTTGCTGGTTATTGCAAACCGTATGTTTGAAACATGGTTATATAATTTGTATTTATCAACGGCAGATATGCAAAGCAGGGGTACATGAAATCATAGTGGGAGATAAAGTGATTATTGAAGCAGTAGTGTAAGGGAAAAACAACTTGGCAGAAGTAGATTTATTTGTTAGAAATATGCAACTAGCAGAATGAATCTATGACTATCAGGTTGTTTTTCTTTTTTGGATATTTGACCAAGTCAAGAAAAAAATTCTACTAAATTTTGCAAACCGTGCCTAGGAGAGTGCAAAGTGTGCCACATGTATTGAAAAAAGAATAAAATCAGTTATTATGCAGGTAAGGATGTGATGAAATGAGTGAAAAAATATCCGGCATAATAACTGATTTTTTATTGCGGAAAAATGTGATAAAGGAAGAAGAAAAAGAAATTTATTATTATGGGTATGAAACATTAATTTATAGTATCTGGCAGATGTTGTTGCTTTTGGTGTTGGGAATGATAATGAACCAAATCGTATCGACCGTTATTTTCCTTATGGTATTTGTGAGTATGAGGAAATATACAGGCGGTTATCATGCCGAAACAAGAATGGGCTGTACCTTTATGACGGTAGTTTGTTATGTAACGGTGCTGGTGATGACAGGGTGGTTGGGTACATTTTATCTGGTTATTTTATTGCTGACCTACGATGTATTACGGATAGTACCTTATATCGTTCTATCCACGATGGTAGTGACAGCAGTGTTAATAATAGTACAAATGCGAAAGGAGGAGAATGCAGATGAAGCAACTAATGTTAAAAACAGTAGCAATGATTGGTGAAAAAGCTGCAAAAAGTGCCGTATGTGCATCATCGCCATGGTGCTGTTATCAGCCAAAAGAACCGGAAGCTGCGAGAAGAAAGTTTTTAGGTAACAAAGAACAAGATGATGCAAAGAAATAGGAATTTTTTTGGAATGAGGAAGAAATTCTAGAAAACACAATGAAAGGTGGAAAATAATTATGAAGATTAAAATGAAAAAGATAGTTGCTACGATGTTTTTATTAACAATGGTATTTTCTTTGCAAAATTTTGCGGCTTTTGCAAGTTCGGGTTCAGGGACAGTAAAAGTAGCAAAAAATCAAGTTATGACACAGGCTAAAACGGGAATATCCAGAACAAAAAGTTTCAGTTTTGTATATATTGGAGTAAATAGTGTTTATCCTACAGGTAGTTATTCTGAGGATAATTATACAAAGTGTTTAACAAGGTTATATCACAATTCTGAGGATAATCTTCCTATATCTGATACATATACCATTACAGAAGGTGCTACGGATACAAAAGTGTATATTAAAGAGGGATATTTAAATCTGACATATTTTGAGTTGTAAGGAGGAGAAAATCATGGTGAAATCAATCAGGATGCAAATGCATGAAATGCTGAGAAAAAAAACGGTTGTATGTACTTTTTTTATTTTATTGGCTTTTGTTATGGTAAATTATGATTCAAACTTAAACAGGTATGCAGAGATTCAATATGTTACGCAAATGCAGGATCCAATAAAATTACTTACATTGTCAACCTGGTCTCCGAGAGGTTACTTTTTGATGGTATATTTACCGATTCTTATTGTATTTCCTACAGCATGTTCTTATTTAACAGATAGAGATACGAGGGTGAAAATATATATAGAATCCAGAGTCGGAGGCAGGAATTATTGGTATGGTAAATTAATTTCTGTGTTTTTAACTACGTTTTTAGTATTTGTGATTCCTTTTTTAATTGAAATTGTGCTGAGTTGTGTTTGCTTTGATATTTCTGCTGTTGGAGATCCATCTAATTTTAGTTATATACAAACGGTTGAAACTGAAAACCAGTATATGTTTTCAGCATTGTGGTTGAATAACAGAGTGTTATATGCCATAGTTATGACAGTTATATGGGGGATAGTAACCGGAATTTTAGCCGTTTTCAATTTTTCATTAACAACATTACCATTTTTCAAATATAAAATACTTACATTTTTTCCGATTTACATTCTGTTTTATGTTATAAGCGGAATCAGTCTGTTTCTGAAACTTAATTATACTACAAATTATTTTTTTATTCTGAGATTGTTTGATATAAAAGAAAAGAACTATGCTGTATATAGTATATTTTTAATGATTCTGGTATTGTTTTCTGTTGGCATGATTCATATAAAGACAAAAAAGGATGATATATTATGAAACACTATATGAAATATCTTTGGATTGCAGTCTTTTGTGGGATTTTTTGTATAGTAGGGTGTACCAAAAATTTCTCAGAGATTTTATTATCTGAAATACTATTCATTCCTACTTACTTTGATACAGATTATTATATGCAATATATACCCAATATTACATTTGGATATGTACCATTATTATTGTTTCAAGTATTTTATGGTACTTATATTTACAGACATTTTTGTTGTGCCAGCATTTATTATTTTTCCAGATGTTGTAGCCGGACTTTATGGTTTTTGAAAGAATGTTTGAGTCTTTATATCTTTTGCGTGGGATATCTTGTAGTGTTTGTGGTTTCAGGAGTAATTGCAACGGATATATTGATAAAAGTAACGGTGGATGCAGTTTCCATTTATATTTTTGTTTATTATATTTTAATTTATTCCTTTTTTTTGTGGTTTACTACATTGGCAGTGAATCTGTTTGGGATTTTATTTACCAGCAATGTAGGGTTTACGGTGGTAGAAAGCTTTCTTTTTTTATGTATTGCTGTCTATAGTATGAGTGGGGAATATTTTATACCAGAAGATGCGATGGTTAGTGATTACCAATGGCTGATAAAATGGAATCCATTTTCCCATTTGGTGTTTGGAATTCACAGCAGTAAGATAGAAGAACTAAACCAGTTGATTCATCAAAAAGGAATTGCATTTGATTTAAATGAATCATTGTTGTTATTTATCATTTTATCTGTGGTGACTATAATAGCAGGATGCATCCTTGTTCATTATCATGATTTTATAAATGCAAATAAAGAAAAAGGTGGGATATAGCATGAAATTACTCATAAAAAATGTGAATAAAAAAATAAAGGGCAAAGTGATTTTGTCAAATATAAATATGGAATTGCAAAGTGGAAAGATATATGGGTTTGTAGGTGAAAATGGTTCCGGAAAAACGATGCTGTTTCGGGCAATTTCCGGATTAATGAAGCCATCGTCGGGAGAAATCATAGCAGATGGGAAAAGATTGCATAAAGATATGAAGGTATTGCCTGCTTTGGGTCTTATGCTGGAGAATGCAGGCTTATATCCTGAACTTACAGGGTTTGATAATTTAAGACTTTTAGCTAAATTAAATGGAAAAATAGGAAAAATTGAAATTGAAGAAGCGATAAAACGGGTAGGTCTTAATCCGGAAGACAAACGTACTTTTCAAAAATATTCATTGGGGATGAAGCAAAGAATTGTTTTAGCACAGGCAATTATGGAAAAACCGGATATTATACTGTTAGATGAACCAACGAATGCATTAGATGAAAATGGTGTGAAAGATATTCGAAGAATTATATTGGAAGAGAAAGAAAGGGGAGCATTAGTGTGTATTGCCAGTCATAATAAAGAAGATATTGAATTGCTCGCAGACAAAGTATTTATCGTAAATCAAGGGTTTGTAACAGAAAAGGAGGAGTAGTATTGAAATCAAGATATGTATTGGTATTAACAGGAATTACTTTTTTGGTGGCATTATGTTATGGAATGTATCAAAAAAAAATTTACAAAGATTTTAATTTGGAGGAAGAGCCTTTAAATAATTTTGTCGTAGCGTTAGTAGATGAAGAATTTTTAGATATGCAGATTTCGATTATGGAGGAAGAGCTGGACTCAGCCAATATAATTATTGCAGCAAAGTGTGAAGATACTTTTGAGTACAGATTTTCCTGCAATACTCAGGAAGTCAGTGTAGAATATGTGTTTAAAGGAGATGGCTTGGAAGAAGGAGATAAAATACAGATTGCCAGAAACGGAACACACATATACATGGAGCAGGAGGGATTTATTGCAGGAATGCCATCGAATGATTTGGGATTTGTAAATGAAATGGTTCCGGGAAAAACATATCTTATATTTTTAGATAGAAAATTGAATACATTTAATGAGGAGGAAATTTACATTCAACCGGAAGATTTTATAGTTACACCTATTTTTTGTTACGAAGATATCCCTAATGTTCCATGCACCAGTATTGATAAGATTGGAAATTATGCAAAGTATGAGACGGTGAAAGAAAATGAATTTTTTATTACATCGGAAAAAGGGATTGAAAAAATGGTAGCATTGAAAGAACAATTCATTTCGAAGTACTCATATTGAAATACAAATTGACTGAAAACAACTTGGCACAAGTAGATTTATATGTTAGAATCATACAACTAACAAATTAAGTTTACAACTAACAAGTTGTTTTTCTTTCGTTTTTTATAGGTTTTTGACTAAAATCGACCATAATTTGACCATTCGTGCTGAACCTATTTACGAAAAAGGAACAATGAGGTAAACTGATGTTATTATGGATAGAAGGTGGTACGGATGATAAAAATTGCAATATGTGATGACAACAGAGAAGATATCGAATTGGCGAAAATCAGATTAAATGAGATAAGCAGGGGATTACAGTGTGATTTTGAAATATATGAATTTATGGACGATGAAATGATGGTGGAGAATATAATAAAACAGGGAATAGAGGTAGTATTACTGGATATTGATATGCCAAATATAACCGGTATGGATGTTGCCAACAGGCTGAATCAGGAAAAACCATTTATCAATATTATTTTCCTTACGAACCGGGAAGAATTAGTGTTTCAGACTTTAAAATACCGTCCTTTACGGTTTATTCGTAAAAATTGTATGCAGGCGGAATTAGGGGAAGCAATGGAAGTCGCCATAAAGAAAATTGCTGCGGAAACTTATGTGATTCATTTTCCGAAAGAAAATATAAGCCTGAGTATTTCCATCAAGGATATCGTATATCTGGAAAGCAGCAGACATTATGTAGAAATCCATATGCCGGATAAAATACATAGAATCAGAGGTAAGTTATCTGATTGGGAGGAACAGTTAAAGGATTTTGGTTTTATCAGGATTCAGGTGGGGTATCTGGTTAATATCAGATATATTTCAATGCTGACCATGAAAGACGTGGTATTGGATAATGGTCAAAAACTTGCTGTTAGCCGAAGTCATCTTGAAATGGTACAGAAACAATATGTGACCGGACTGGAGAGATTTGTAAATGGATATTTTGTTTAGTTTAGCGGAACATACTGCTAATTTGTTTGATGCAGCAGGTGCATTTTTATTTTTTATAATTGTACTGGGCAAAAATGACAGAGTAAAGAATCGGTTAAAATTTGGTATCATCAGTGCAGGATATATTATGATATTAGCATATTTTCAAGATATATCACAAAATGCATTGGTACAGCTTAGCAATATGATTCTGATTGATTTGGTGTTTGAACTTTTATTTTTGAAGGGAAAAGTGGGAACGAAACTCGTATATAACATGATTTATAATGTAGTGATTATGCTTGCCAGCATGATTACTTTATATGGGCTTGCCTTTGCTCTTACAATTAATATCAGTACATTAATTGCAAAGGGTTCCATGATAAGGTTACTGGTACTTGTCATAAATAAAATATTAATTTTTATGGTGCTGTTTATCATCGTTCGAAAAATAAAACATCAGGAGTATCATGAGTGGCTGATTACCTTTTTTATGTTTGGCGGAATATTATATATTGGAGCCATTCTTTTTAATATCGCAAAAATGGCATATCTTCCACCCAAAATTGAAAACCGCCTTATTATCGTTGCTTTTGGAATGCTGGCAATCTGTATTGCAATCGCAGTATGTATCTACCGGCTCAATCAGCAGTACTATTACAGGATTGAAAATATGGAACCTAGTACAAAACTAAGGGAAGAAAGCTATATGTTACAAAAAATCGATGAAATGTATGAGGACAATCGTATCTTAAGGCATGATTTAAAGCATTATCTGGTGATTGTTCAGGGAATGTTATCAAATCATCAGGTGGAGGAAGCCATGAAATATTTAGATGAGGTAATCGGAACCCGGTTTCAAAGTGGTCAGGCATACTATACAAACAGCAGTATTGTAAATACGGTGTTAAATGATAAGGGCGGAATATGTCTAAAAAATAAAATAGACTATGAAGTACAGGTAAGTGGTGAAATTCCGGAACATATCCAGATGGAGATAGGAATTATGTTATCCAATATCATAGACAATGCAATAGAGGCACAGTTAAAACAGGAAACAAGGTGGATTCGTATTAAAATGGCGAAGCATAAGGGCATGTTTATGATAAAAGTGGAAAATTATATCCATGAGTCAGTGCTAGAGCGAAATCCGTCTTTTCTTACAACGAAAAAAGACAAGATAAATCATGGAATTGGAATCAGGAGTGTGAAGAAAATCGTAAAAAAATTAGAGGGCATTTATTCCTGTGAAGAAGCAGGACATAGTTTCATTACCGACATTATGTTACCGGATGCTGTAAAGTGTGACTAGGTTGTCTTTTTTGTTTTTGACCGAAAATGGAGAAAAACTGAATTTTTCATACCCATACCAACTCTTTAATATAAAATTTATGTTAGCTACAATCTTTCGATTGAACAGTTGTTCTGACTGTGCTATCATATAATTGTGTAATTGAAAAGAAAGTGGATGCGAATTTCCGATATGATGCCCTCTAGTACATAAGGAGGGTGATGCCCATGATAAGTTTAAGTGATGTACTTACACTTTTACTGGTAATCTTTGAGGCTCTGTCTTATATAGATAATCATAATAATAAAAAGAAATAAGCATCCCTCAAACCGCCCAAAGTTTAGGATGCTTATTCACTAAGTTTCTACTGAGGGCAATCGGAAACTTCAATTCCGATAACCTTTCTAAGTAGATTATACACTAGAGCCACTTGTTTTTCAAGTGGCTCTTTTCTGGTAAAATACAACCGCAAAGATTTCTGTAACTGTTCACACATGAACAGTTACAAAGGGTCAAATAAACCTTGAAAATTGTAGTTGCTGAGGGAGGAAATTCCATGATAGAACTAAAAAACATATATAAAACATATCATTCCGGAAAATCCAATGAGTTTACTGCATTAAAGGATGCCACCCTTACCATAGAAGATGGGGAAATGGTGGCTGTCATTGGAAAATCCGGGGCAGGAAAATCTACGTTGATGCATATATTAGGGTGTATTGATGACTTCGATAAGGGAGAATATTTTCTAAACGGAGAGGATATCTCGAAAGTCAGCGAGAAAAGAAGGGCAGTGATAAGAAATAAGGAAGTAGGAATTGTGTTACAGGATTTTGCTTTGGTGGAAAGCTATTCTGTGGCTGAGAATGTAATGTTACCCCTTTATTTTTCAAAGCATACAGGAAACAGAAAAGCCAGGGGACAAAAGGCAATGGAGATATTAAAACAGATGGAAATGGACCAGATGGCAGACAAGAAAGTAAATAAACTCTCCGGCGGTCAGAAACAACGTGTGGCAATTGCCAGAGCCATGATAAATGAGCCTTCGGTTCTTCTGGCAGACGAACCTACGGGGGCTTTGGATGTAAAGGCTTCAAAAGAGATTATGGGAATTTTTTAGAAACTGAATGAAAAAGGAACGACAGTGATTATCATCACCCACGATATGGAAGTAGCAAAGGAGTGTGGAAGGGTGATAGAAATTAGTGATGGGTGTATTCTTTGATGGAGACTATCCTAAGAAGGTATGGTAAAGGGCAACGACCAGTGATTTTACGAAAGTAGAAGGCTGGTGGTTGTCTTTTTTGTTTTTCAGTTTGTTTTTTTCCGGTATCTGTGATATCTTTAAATCAAAGCATATTTCTACACATCAGATGTGAATTTTAAGAAATTCATACTCTAACATTCTAATACAGATAATATTCTTTCTATCTGTTCTTTGCAGAAAATTCATGCTTTTCATTACATTTTTAGCAGGAGTTTTCTGAAGGGTGAGCTCATGACAATTACACAAGTCAGTGATGGATCTTATCATTCATGCAAACAATGAGGTATTTAAGGAGGCAAAGAAGATGTGTGATGCGTTGATGGAATTAATGAAAGAGGAATTAGAAGAAAGCAGATGTATCGGTTTGCAGCAAGGTGTGGAACAAGGAATTGAGCGAATTATTCGTAATGCATTACGAAAAGGGCATACACCGGAACAAATCAGCGATTTTGCTGATGTATCCTTAGAAGAAGTTTTGGCAGTACAACTGGCAATGGCTCAGGAAGATAATAAGGAAGTGGTTTGCAACATATCTTAAGGAAATGGTATTTTTGGTCTATTTTAGATAAAAACAGTAATTACTAGAAGGAATAACCTGTAAGTTAGAAAAAATCATAACTTATGAAGGTCAGTTCAAATTTTCGGTAATTACTGTTTTTTTATTTAATTATGTCTTGATATCATGTCAGTTCGTATTTTTACTTCCTTTTCAGAAGCTATTTTTCAATCTTAATAAAATCTTAACCTGTTATGTTATTGTATCTAAATAAAATAAAAATTATACTTTAAACAAGATATTAAATCATAGAAATCTTAACCAAAGAACTGTGCAATTGCGAAATTTCTATTTATTATTTTTGAGATATTTACAATGAATTCATACCATAGGAGGGTTAAAGATGGGGAAGTTGATGCAGTGTCCGTTAAATTGAATCAAATGAATCATCTCATCATAGACTGTGATAATGCTGCCTGCAACCACGACGATATAGATTGTAAAGCATATATTGGAGATGATGCAGAATATTTTATGTATAACAATAAATTGTACTTAGCGAAGAATGAATCGGTGACGGAAGAAGGCAATGTTATAAAGTATGGGAAAATCATTGATTGCGAGAGTGAAAAGGTGGTATTTGACAATCCCGTTCCAGAAGAACTGGATAAGGAAAAAGCAGTGGATGATGGGACGGAACTATATTATGTCAGGGTACTAGAAGAGAATATCTTAAAAGTGGAAGGTCGCAGGCATGCATATTTATTAAACGAAGAGTTTGAAGTGATTTATTGGCATGATGATGTGGGAAAATTTGACACAGGAGGATGATATCATGAAAAAAATATCAATTCATTGGTCAACAGTATTTATTATGCTTGGAATTCTAGTTTCATTTTTCGCCTTTTTAAATGGAATGGATTTATTTCAAAGTGTGAAAGCTGCATTAAATGAGGCAAGTGAGTTTCGGTATAAAAATGAGATAACAGTAAATATTAGTGGATACTCACAAAATGCAGATATGATAAAAGAATTAGAAAAGATACAAGGAAATATAATGTTTCAGGATTATTTAGTTTATTTAGACAGGCAAAAAGTATATCATTTAACAGACATTGTGCTTCAACAGGAAGAGGAATTTTTATATCCACTTATAGAAGGAAGATATCCGGATATGGAAAGTAGCAATAAAGAAGTAACAATTGGAAGAGGTATGGAAAGTTATTGTTTCGTAGAAAATGGGAAAAGGTATATGGAAATAGAGGGAGAAGAATATCTGGTGGTGGGTATCATAGGAAGTGAAATATCAGATATTATGGATGGAAAAATTATTATGAATTATTATTCTTTAAGTGAAATATTTCAAAATCGAATTCTGCAACAGGATGTATGGAATCTTCAGTGTGCTTCAAATCAACAGGATTTAGAACCGGATGTTATGAATTTTTATGTTATGTGTATGGAACAAGGTGCGACTTGTTCCTATCAGGTATTAGATCAGACGCATACAGTTAATGTGGAAGCTGCTTCTTGGGACAGTGGTTTTTACCTGGCAATTTACGTTTTTGCAATGATTAATTGTATTGTAGTATCTGAATTTTGGATTTTAAGAAGAAAACAGGAGATGTTAGTAAGAAAAATATGGGGATATACGAATGTTAGATTATTTTTTCTTATGTTAAAAGAATTATTATGCATTAGCTGTGGGGCAGTCTGCATTGGCTGGGGAATGCAAATGATAGCGGTCGGGTTATTTGGTGATGAATTTGGAATTAAACTGGATGTAGGAAAACTAGGGATAAGCATGGCGTTTATTTTTATTACTGCCCTAATCATTGTATTAGTACCTACCTATAAAGTTTCACACGAATTTCCTTGTGCAAATCTGGAGGTGTAATATTGATGAATAAAAAAGTATGCAATGGAATGAATGTTTATTTTATTTTGAAGAATGTAATAAATAATTTGTATAAGAGAAGACTCAATTTCTTATTGATTACCATTGTATCAGGGATTACGATATTTCTTCTGGATATGGTATTTATGATAAGTGAAGAGTCTTATTACCATATAAGGGTAGTGAGAGAGATTTTAAATCAAAAAGAGACCAGTATTAATATTAGGATTATATGGGATGCGACAAATCTTGATTATGAAAAAAATATTGCCGGATTTGATGCAGAGTTAGAGGAAATGTTTGGGGATGCTTATGGTAAGTTTATGGAAATGAATATGAAGTTTCAAAAGAAAGAATCAAGTGAAGAAAGGGAGATGGGAGTACTATATATTGATAAAAGTATGCTTGATTTATGCGATGTGTCCTTAAATCAGGGAAAAATGATAGAGCGGTCTAAGGATGAATGCTCTTACATAGAAGCCTATGTGGGGTATGGATTAAAAGAGGAGTATCCCATCGGTACTGTTTTAGAAAATAGTTATACTGGAAGTAAGACTAAAATAGTGGGAGTACTAGAGCAAGACAGTAATTGGCTACCAACTATTTTGTTTGGATCAACAGAGGCAAAGATAAATTTGGATGATATGATTGTGTCGGAAATGGATCATAGTATATTCGAAACCAGTGAGTTGTTTTATGGAAACATAAGTACTTCCATTTATTTAAAATGTGATTCTGCAAAACAGTTAGAAAGAAAGCAGGAGATAATTCAAGAGATAGCAAAAAAACATCAGATACTTTGCTATAGTGACACCATTGAGCAGTTAATAGAAAAAGAAAAGGAAAATAACAGGAAGGTATTTCATTCCATCGGAATTCTTACTATATTTGTTGTGATATTGTCATTTATTGCATTATTAGCATCAAGTGCTGCGGATATATACAATAGAAGATACGATATTGGAGTAATGTATATCCATGGAATTCGAAAAATTCATATTTTTATGATGACATGGTTGGAAAATTTGTTGAAATTACTGATTGCATTTGGTGTGGCAGTATTTTTATATGGACGTAATTTAAGTGGGGACAGTTTGTTGATTCATAGTAACATTGTGATAAGAAAGTTATTGATATTTTTATTTATGATTTCTATTCTTATTTCGGGAATTGCGTGTCTTGTAGTGAATCGAAAAGATATTACCAATTTAATTAGTAGTGTGGAATAATTTTTTTGTTGTCTGTGAGCAGAGATGGTGATTATTTGGATATTATGATAAAAGAGAGGACAGGTGAAAATGGAATATGATTAAAATTGAAAATTTGGATAAATATTATAATGGGGATACGTATCAAGTTCAGGCATTAAAAAATGTTTCGTTGAGTATTAATGAGGGAGAGTACCTTTCTATTATGGGGCGTAGTGGTTCTGGTAAGACTACGTTACTTAATATTCTTGGATTTTTAGATACTCCCACTAGTGGAAACTTTTTCTTTCAAGGCGAAGATGTTTCAAAACTGACAGTTAAAAATTTGTGGAAATATAGAAAAAATAATATTGCTTTTGTATTTCAACATTTTGCACTTATGAATCAGCAGACAGTATTTGATAATGTAGCATTACCACTTTGTGCAAAAGGAGTGTCCAGAAGAAGGGCAAAAACTATGGTTGAAGAACAGTTGGAGAAACTAGGGATTTTAGAGTTAAAGAATAAGTATCCTAATCAGATATCAGGAGGACAAAAGCAAAGGGTGGCAATTGCCAGGGCATTGGTGACGGAGGCGAAAGTTTTACTTGCAGATGAGCCTACAGGAGCCTTGGATTATAGTACAGGACAGGAGTTGATGAAGATTTTTCAAGAGATACATAAACAAGGTACGACCATTGTTTTGGTAACACATGACCGGAATATAGCAGAACAAACCAATCGTATTGTTACGATACAGGATTCTGAGATTGTGGGAGATGAACAGGTAAAGAAAGGGTGAGTTCTATGAAGAAAAAGTGGAAAAAAGTGGTTCTTATAGGTACAGGCATCATTATAATAGTCTTAATATTTATATTATGGGGAATGAAAAAAACGGAGTGGAAAGAGGGGATAAATAGTTATGGAACATTAGAGGGAATTGAATGGGAGTCATTTCCTGTTGAAAAAAATAAGCAGTATCGCATAACAGGAAATTTGTTTATTTTAAAGGGTAGCGTAAAGGTTACATATAGAATAAATGATGAAGTGGTATTGGAAAAAACGTATGAAGCTGGGAATCATAACTTAGAAGAATATTCGTTTGAAAAGTATGATGGGCAGTTTTGTATCGAATGGGAGGTTTCAGATAATATAGAAGGTACTTATGATTTTGTGATAGATCAGAGACAAAAGAGAATAATAAAATGGATAGAGCGAATTGAGGAAAATATTAGTTAAAATCGGGCAAAAATCGACCATTCGGTGTATGAGGAAACCGTTGCATTTTAAAATGAAAACCGTTATACTAACGGTAATAGAGAAGATGAATTTGGAAAAGGTGTGAACAAATATGAGGGATACAAAAAAGACAATAAATGCAAAACATACAAAAAGTAGAATCAATACAGCGAATATGGGTAGCAAAGTAGGGATTGGGATACAGGATTTTTTTGAATTGCGTGAGGACCATAATTTTTATATTGATAAAACTTCATTTATTAAGGAATGGTGGGAAAGCAATGACAGTGTTACTTTGATTACCCGGCCACGACGTTTTGGAAAGACTTTAAATATGAGCATGGTAGAAAAGTTTTTTTCTATCAATTATGCAGACAGGGGAGATTTGTTTGAGGGTCTTTTCATTTGGGAGGAAGAGAAGTATAGAGGACTTCAGGGAACTTATCCTGTGATTAGTCTGTCCTTTGCTAATATTAAAGAAGTGGATTATACCTTGACCAGAAAGAAAATTTGTCAGGGGCTGTCGGATTTATATGTAAAGCATTCCTATTTGAGGGATAGTGAAGTGTTACTTGATACAGAAAAAAGATTTTTTGACAGAATTCTTTCAGAAAATTTTGATGATAGTGATGCAAGTTTAACGTTGCATCGGTTGTCGGATTATCTGGAGCGCTATTATCATAAAAAAGTGATTATCCTGTTAGATGAATATGACACTCCAATGCAGGAGGCCTATGTTCATGGCTACTGGGATGAGATGGTAGCATTTACGAGAAGTCTGTTTAATTCTACCTTTAAAACTAATCCTAATATGGCACGTGGGATTATGACCGGAATTACCAGAGTTTCGAAAGAATCGGTTTTTTCTGATTTGAATCATTTAAAAGTGATAACCACTACATCGGATGAATATGACACATCCTTTGGGTTTACAGAAGAAGAAGTATTTGCGGCATTGGATGCCTGCGGATTAGGAGAGGAAAAAGAAAAAGTCAGGGAATGGTATGATGGATTTGTATTTGGTGAGCATAGGGATATCTATAATCCATGGTCTATTCTTAATTTCCTGGATACGAGTAGATATCAGACTTATTGGGCGAATACCAGTTCCAATAGTCTGGTGGGAAAGTTAATCCGGGAAGGAAGTGAAGAAATCAAGCAGTCCATGGAACAGCTGTTGAAGGGGGAGCATTTGATCTGTCCTATTGATGAGCAGATTGTTTACAATCAGTTGGATTATAATGAAGAAGCTATCTGGAGCCTGCTGGTGGCAAGTGGTTATCTGAAAATTCTGTCCTATGAAGATATGGGAAAAATAGAAACACAGCCAAATTACGAATTAGCTATAACTAATAAAGAAGTCCGGCTTATGTTCCGGGGAATGGTAAGTGGCTGGTTCGCACCTGCAAAACCTTACTATAATGGTTTTATAAAATCCATGCTGGCAAATGATATAAAAGCCATGAATAAATACATGAGAAATATTACTTTGCAGACCTTTAGTTATTTTGACACAGGAAAGGGAGTCATCGGAGACGAGCCGGAACGGTTTTATCATGGTTTTGTATTAGGTCTGCTGGTAGATTTGAGTGAACATTATGTAGTTACTTCCAACCGGGAGAGTGGCTTTGGAAGGTATGATGTCATGCTGGAGCCGAAAGATAAAAATAAGGATGCTTTTATTCTGGAATTTAAAGTACATGACCCAGAAGATGAGAAAAGCATGGAAGACACCGTAAAGGCAGCCCTTACCCAGATAGAGGAAAAAGAATATGAAGCAAACCTGATTGCAAAAGGAATAAAAAAGGAGCAGATACGAAAGTACGGATTTGCTTTTGAAGGAAAGAATGTGTTGATAGGGTGAATGGAAAAGAGGAGTAATCTTCTTTGAGCGAAAATCAGAGATAAAGGACAACGACCAATGTTTTTATGTAAGTAAAAGGTTGGTGGTTGTCTTTTTTTATCTTAATAAAATCTTAACCTGTTATGTCATTGTTTCTAAATAAAATAAAAATTATACTTTAGACAGACCCAAAATCAATAAGCAAAGTGAAACCTTGAATTTAGCATCGCTACGAGCTGTACGCAGCAAAAGCGTGCCTGCGGTTTTGTTTCTTTTACATCACTTTCACAAAAAATATTATTGTATCGCAATCACTTATTTTAGTCTTGAAATGGGAGAAGCAAAAATTTTTGATAAGACATGCATGAAGGAATAAAACCATTATAGGTAAAAATGGAACATTGACAGGAGGCGCTTACAATGAAATATTTATGTGGAGTGAGGAAGCTTTCTCCTATACTACATATCAAACGAATAAACTAGCGGACAGTATTCGCGAAACGAAAGATGGATGGGACTATAATCTTCCGGTATATAAAGAAAAAAAAGAATTTTCTTTTGGAACTGCGGAGGAAGCCTTAGAAGAAATTATGAGTTTTTTGGAAAAGGCAGGTATTCAGTTAGGAGAAAATTATAAAGCAGATATTTTCTATCTGGATTATGAAACCCTTAGGGAACAGGAAAGGCACTATGATGCATATGGAAATGTGGTGGAAGCAGAACAACCCTATGAATGGTCACAAGCAGACAATGCCTACCTTTTTTATATTCATCAAACTTATTGTGAACTAGAGGACTATCATCATAATCGTACTGCAGGCGGTGGAAAAGCAGAAGATTTTAATTCCCAAATTACAGTGGTTTATAATGCGCAGGGAATCGTAGAAATACATGTTGGCCATTTGAGTACTTATGCTATGGGATTCACCCAGGAAGAACTCCTTGATTTTGAAACCATTGCGGATAAAGTTTCACAATATTTTGATTATATGCTGGTAAATTCTACCTATAAAATTGACTCAGCCCAACTGGTTTGTAAATTTGAAGAACCAGATTCTAGCGAGATACAAAAAATCATTCCAATTTGGTCTTTTCATGTTACAGAAACAATGGAAGATGCGAGCGAGTGGCATTATGAAAAATGGTTTCATGCAGTTACCGGTGAATGTATCAATTAACAAGGAGAAAGTATGAAAGCGAAATTAAAGAATTATATGTATATGGACTTTCGACGGGCATTTGGAAACTGGAGAATTCCAGTGGGGATTTTGGGGGTTTTCGTGGCTTTTTTATATAATGGTTATGAGATTTCAGATGCGGTGTCATGGGTTAGTGATATGATACTAGGAACAACGTTAATCATGGTAGCATTTATGTTTTCTATTTATCCTTATGCCACAGCATTTTGTGAGGATATGGAGTATCACAGTGACATACAGTTTAGGTTACGTGGCAGCTCTTTTTCCTATGCCTGTTCGAAACTGATTGTGGTATTCTTTAGCTCTGTTTTTACTATGTTAAGTGGTTTCCTTTTGACCATATTTGTTGTATATCTGAAAAAAGGTCTGCCGTCTCAAGAAATTGTTAAACATTTTGTGGAATGTCAGGGACATTATTACCAGCTGGTGGAACAGGGACATTATATGCTGTATTTTCTTTGTGCCGGTCTGCAAATTGGCTGGTTATCTTCTGTGATTTATGCCAAATATACTCCTGTGCAGGCTATGTTGCTTTGCTTTTTTATGGTTGGACTTATCACATCTTTAATGGGACTTCTTATGTTTGCAATCAGTCTGTATGCGAACCGAATGTTAGCGGTTTCCATTGCTGCGGTACTTACGGGAATGAATCTGTCCGGGTTTAAATTTATAACTGCACCATGGCTGCCCTATGTAATTCCTTTTTACTGGTGTCGCATTTCCATTTATGAACAGCCGATATCTCATTTAAGGAATCATCCATCCCTTATGTTTTATATCGTACTAAGCTGCATTGTAATTGGTGTGGCTGTGGGATTTATTTTATTACGGGCCAGACGGGTAGAGTACATTTGGAATAAAGAAGAGTAAGAAATAAGTGTAAATGGTAATCGTGAAAAGTAAACAGTCACGAAAGAGTCAGAATGGAGGACGATGATGGAAATGATGGAGAAAGGCGAAAAAGAAAAAAAGGCTTTTGAGGCTGTAATCCGGGTGGAACATGCCTGTAAAAGTTTTAAGAAGCAACAGGTGTTAAAGGATGTTTCCCTATCCTGCAATCAGGGAGAAATATGTGGAATTGTAGGGCACAATGGATCCGGTAAAACAGTATTGTTTAAATGCATCTGCGGGCTTTTATATCTGGACAGTGGTAGCATTTATATCCGGGATAAGAAAATGCATAAGGAGATAGATATGCTGAATGAAGCTGGTGTAATTATTGAGGAACCGGCATTTTTGGGAAATAGCAGTGGATATAAGAATCTGGATTATCTGTACCAGCTTCGACATAAGAAGAATAAGGAACATCTATATAACATACTTGAAAAAGTAGGGCTGGAGCCGAAATCAAAGAAGAAGGTGAGAAACTATTCTATGGGAATGAGACAGCGGCTTGCCATCGCTCAGGCAATTATGGAAGATCAGAACATTCTGATTCTGGATGAACCGATGAATGGTCTGGATAAAAATGGTGTGGCAGATATGCGAAAACTGTTTCTGGAGTTAAAAGAAATGGGAAAAACCATACTACTTGCCAGTCATAATAAGGAAGATATTGATGTGTTATGTGACAGTGTGTACGAGATGGAGATGGGGGTGTTGAATCAGATAAGATAAGCAGGGAAATTTAAGTGTTATGGATGAAGTTTAGTATCTGATTCATTTTATATGGATGATGAACGAATAGAGACAAACTACCTGACACAAACTTTTTTCAAAGTCAGGTTGCTTTTTGCTGAAAGGTATGATATTTTAAAATCAAAGCATATTTCTACACATCAGATATGAATGAAAAGAAATTCATACTCTACATTCTAATACAGATAAGATTCTTTCTATCTGTTCTTTGCAGAAAATTCGTGCTTTTCATTACATTTTTAGCAGGAGTTTTCTGATGAAGGGTGAACTCCTGACAATTACATAAGGAGGTCACATGGAAGAACGAGCGACGAAAGAAAGGACAGCGGAGAAAAAGCTGTTGCAATGGCATCCGGCATTTTATGCCAGTATCCAAATTGAACTTTCGGAGGAGGCAGATAAGCTGATCTTTGAAAGGGAGCATAATCTGGGAACGAAACCAATGCTCATCGATGTACTGGTGATTAAGAAGAATTCCGAAGACAGGATTCTTAAGAACATCGGACGAATTTTCCGGAAATTCAATATCGTAGAGTATAAAAGTCCGGAAGATTATTTAAGTATTGATGATTTTTACAAGGTATATGGGTATTGCTGCTTCTATAAATCCCAGGCGGAAAAACAGAATGGGATAAAGGTGGATGAACTAACCATAACTTTTATATGCAGTCATTATCCCAGAAAATTTTTAAAACATTTAAAATCGAAACGACAAATACGGGTTGAAAAGTGCGATCATGGGATATATTATCTGATAGGAGATAACATTCCCATGCAGCTTATCGTCACACCGAAACTGTCAAAGGAAGAAAATCTCTGGTTAAAACATTTAACCAACAAGTTAAAAAGTAATGAGGTAGAAGACCTAATAAAAGAATTCAAAAAACATGAAAATGAAAGATTACATAAGTCTGTGATGGATCTTATTATTCATGCGAACAATGAAGTATTCAGGGAGGCGAAAAATATGTGTGATGCGTTGATGGAACTATTTAAAGAAGAATTAGAGGAAAGCAGGAGACAAGGAATTGAACAAATCATTGGTAACGCATTGAGAAAAGGCCATACACCAGAACAAATCAGTGATTTTAATGATATATCCCTAGAAGAAGTTTTGGCAGTACAGATGGCAATGATAGAGGAAGATAAAAATGAAATGGTTTGTAATATAACCTGAAAATAATATATTTTCACTTTTTTTCTAATTAAAAATATAAAGGCAGTAATTGTTGGATACCCCCCTATAAGTTAGAAGTAAAATCTGGCTTGGCAGGGCTGGTTCTAAATTCCGGCAATTACTGTTTTTTCTTTTATTTACGCATAATATTAAGGCGTTTCATACTACAATTTACTATATTATCAGTAACTATTTTCTCATCTTAATAAAATCTTAACCTGTTACGTTATTGTATTTAATTAAAATAAAAAGGCTGTAATTACCGGAAGGAACAGTCCATGAATCATCCCGGTTATGGTATAATGATTAAGACAGATTGCAGTCTGATTCATGATATGTTAGGAATACAGGGATATATATAAGTTAGTATGTATGGCATAAAAAAGTCAGAGTGTATGGATAAATAAAGTACCGTTTCAAAGGAGGATGTTATGACAAAAGAAGTAAAAGTAAGTGTAATTGGAAGTGAGTATGGAGCTTCAGAACAGGAGCAGGTAGAGGAAATTACAAAAGGAAATTATTACCAGAAGAATGGAAAGGATTTTCTAATTTATGATGCGTTAGAAGGAGAAGAACTGATTCATACCACAGTGAAAATCGAAAAGGATCAGGTGGAAATTACGAAGAGTGGGACATCCAGCCGGGTTCACATGAGATTTAAAGAAGGTGAAAAGTTTTCAACCACCTATGATACAGCAGCCGGCGCTTTGGCTATGGAATTTGATACAACTGAACTAAATTGTTGTTTTCAGGAGGATTGCATTATAGTAGAAATAGTGTATGATATATACATGAATGGTATAAAAATCAACAAAAGAAAAATTATGATACAAATAGAAAAGATAACCAAATAATGGAAAAAATAAGATAAAATAATATAAAATTTGAAAAAATGTTTTGTCCCTGTTTTGTCCCGCTAAAAACGTTATACTAAAACCCGTTGAAAACAAATAAATTATAAAAGAGAGCGAGGGAAAACGCATGTACAAAGTAATCCAAGGAATGTATCATAATGAGGAGGCAGGAAGTTATACTTCATATGGAATTTTAAACCAGGAGAGAGACGTTCGATTCGAAGATGTTTGTCTTAATAAAGAGGTTTTACAAAGTTTTGTGGACAAGTTAAATCGAAATGATATTGCTGGTGAAGATTTAGAGGTATACATAGATGACTTTCTGGCAGGATATGCTGAAATTTAGCTTTATGATTGCCTTGGCTTACTGTGCTGCCTGAAAAAACAGGTTTCCATAGCCAAAAAATAAAATCCTAAGGATAATAAAAAAACAGTCATTTGTTTCGCAAAAATCGAAATAAATGACTGTTTTTATATGAAATATATCAATCGGGGTGACAGGATTCGAACCTGCGACCTCATCGTCCCGAACGATGCGCACTACCAAGCTGTGCTACACCCCGTACTCTATCCATATATTGTAAAGAAGGAATGGCATTTTGTCAATATTTTTTATGGGAAAATTGACACAATAAATTACACTATGCTATATTAAAATGTATTGGAATATGGTTCATTGTGAAACGATAATATTCTATGTGAAAGTGATGTAAAAGAAACAAAACACCGCAGGCACGCTTTCGCTGCGTTCGGCTCGTAGCGGTACTAAATTCAAGGCTTCGCCTCTCATTAAGTACCGACGGCCGAACAAGCACCTGCTTATGTATTTGTTTCTTTTTCATCACCCAACATATGTTTTTGATAGATTCATAATTACCGAATACCGAAACAAGAAGAAAGGAGAAGCACCATGGTATTTAGCAGTTTGTTGTTTCTGTTTCGTTTTCTACCCATTGTATTTCTGGTTTATGTGATAACACCCAAAAAACTAAAAAACTTTGTGTTATTTCTTGCCAGCCTGATTTTTTATGCATGGGGCGAACCGAAATATGTGGTATTAATGATTTTTTCTACAGTAGTAGATTTTATACATGGAGATTTGGTATATCGTTTTAAAAAGAAAGGAAATATAAAAGCTGCAAGGTGCTTTGTAGCGTCCTCTGCCATTATTAATCTCGGTTTATTAGGGTATTTTAAATATAGTGGACTCATCATAGAAAGTTTGGGAGCAGTGTTAAAGAAAGACTTTACGATTCCGGACATTGCGCTTCCAATTGGAATTTCATTTTACACCTTCCAAACCATGTCCTACACCATTGACATTTACCGGGGAAAATGTAAGCCACAAAAAAATATCATAGATTTTGGAGCCTATGTGGCACTGTTCCCACAGTTAATTGCAGGGCCAATCGTTTCTTACCATCAGATTGATCAGGAATTAAGAGAGCGTAAAATGACTACGAAGGGGTTTTACGAAGGAATCCTTTGCTTTATGGCTGGACTTTCCAAAAAAGTCTTACTTGCCAATAATGCTGGGCTTTTATTTGATCAGGTAAAAGCATTAGGAAGCCGGCAGTCTGTGGTGGCAGCCTGGATAGGACTTTTGGCCTATAGTTTTCAGATTTATTTTGATTTTTCCGGATACTCCGATATGGCCATCGGTCTTGGAAAGATGTTAGGATTTCATTTTCCTAAGAATTTCGATTATCCTTATATTTCAAAAAGCATTACGGAATTTTGGAGAAGGTGGCATATTACCCTTAGTTCCTGGTTTCGGGATTATGTTTACATTCCGTTGGGAGGAAATCGAAAGGGACTTATCAAACAAATCAGAAACATTGCCATTGTATGGATTTTAACCGGAATCTGGCATGGAGCATCCTATAACTACGTTCTTTGGGGCGTTTATTTTGGATTACTGCTGATTTTAGAAAAGATGTTTTTAAAGAAATGGCTTGACCGCATTCCTGCGGTATTCTCCCATTTGTATTCCATCTTTTTTATTCTTATGGGATGGCTCATTTTCGCTTTCGAAGCATTGGGAGAAGGCATGGCTTATGGAAAAGTAATGTTTGGAATGGCGGAGGTTGCCTTTGCCAATGATATGGTACTTTATCTCATTCGAAATTATGGAGTATTATTGATTGTATGCCTGATTGGTTGCACCCCACTTGTAAAAAAATGGGCGAAAGCCTGTCTGGAATCAAAAAAGCATCAGGGATTAGTAACTGTAGCAGTCAATGTGGTTATGATACTGCTTTTTGTAATTATTACCGCATATTTGGTGGATGCATCTTATAATCCATTCTTATATTTTAGATTTTAGGGAAGGGGAGAAAAGAAGTGAAAGAAAAAAGTGTCATTGTTGTATTTTGTGTATTGTTCCTTGGAATGTTTCTTTTTTCTCTGTTCCCAAAAGAAAAAGAATTTTCTGAAACAGAAAACCGGTATTTGCAGCAAAAACCGGAATTCAGTCTGGAAACTGCCTTTGATGGAAGTTTTGAGAAGGAATATGAGGATTACCTGAAGGACCAGTTTCCACTTCGAAATGCATGGGTGGGTATCAAAAATAAATTTGAATACACCCTTGGAAAGCAGGAAATGAACGGGGTTTATGTGGGAAAAGATGACTATTTTATTGAAAATCATCCGGCAAAGAATTACGAATCCGATCTTGCCCTTGAGAATATGACTGCATTAAGTAACACGGTGTCACATTACGAAAAGACCTTAGGAAAGGAACATGTGAAGGTAATGCTGGTGCCAAATGCAGTTACGGTTCTAAAGGATAAATTACCGAAGTACGCCATGCCTTATGACCAAATGGAATATTTAGAACAGGTAAGGGGAGAATTAAAGGAAGAAAATGCGTGGATTCCCCTATATGAAACCTTAACACAGCATAAAGAAGAGGGAATTTACTATCATACCGACCATCATTGGACCACCTTAGGGGCATATTACGGATATGAACAATGGTGCAAAGAAAGTGGGGTTACACCGGTGGCACTTTCTGATATGGAGCAGACGTTATTGACGAAGGAGTTTCTTGGAACCATAAGTTCTAAGATTAATTTTTCCATGAAACCGGATGAAATGTACCTGTTTGAGCCAAAGGGAGCAGAGTATAGTGCAGCTTACCTAAACCGGGAGGAAGAAAATACCTTATATGATGAGAAAGCGTTGAAGGTAAAAGATAAATATGCTTACTTTCTAAAAGGGAACAATGGAATCGTTACCATTACCAACCATAACATGGAAGAAGGAAATACTCTTCTTGTGGTAAAGGACTCCTACGCCAATTGCTTTCTGCCTATGATTGCAACCCATTATAAGACCGTATATGTTGTGGATTTAAGATATTACTCCAATCTGTTAAGTGAAAGCGTGGCAGAATGGGAAATTGATGATTTGTTGATTTTATATAATGCAAACAGTTTTGCCACGGACACCTACGTGCAGCGTATGCAATACTAAAAGGAAAGGGTTTTAGCAAATTTTTAGGATAGAATTGACAAGGAACAGGTCAAAAGATATAATCGAAAAAGGCGATATGGAAAGTATTGAGAATTGGAACATGAATAAGAGATTCCAATGCAGCGAAAGCGTGCCTAGGTTGTTTTGATTCTTTTGAATCACTTTCTAGTAGGGATGTACAACCTAAACGCAGTAAAATTGTGTTGTTTTGATTCTTTTGAATTACTTTCAAATAATATTTAGTTTTGTAATTACCTTTAGTATATTAAGATAGAAGGGAAGAAATAATATGAAAATTACACCAGTAAAAGGAACCAACGATTATTTGCCAAGAGAAGTGTTAGTAAGAGATTATCTTCAGAATACGATTTTAAAAACATATCAGGCACATGGTTTTGAGCGGATTATGACTCCGATTATAGAAGATGTTGAAAATCTGGACAAGAGTGAAGGCGGAGAAAATCTGAACCTGATTTTTAAGGTTTTAAAGAGAGGGGACAAGTTAGAAAAAGCCCTTGCAGGAGGAAATCCAAAGGACTTATCAGATTTGGGACTTCGTTATGATTTGACACTTCCGTTGACACGGTATTATGCACACAATAAGGAAAATCTGAATCTTCCGTTTAAGGTAATCCAGATTGATAAGGTATATCGTGCAGAACGCCCTCAAAAAGGAAGATTAAGAGAGTTCGTACAATGTGATATTGATATCATTGGAAGCAAGGCTTATCAATGTGAAGTGGAGCTCATTGATACCACAGCAGAAGCATTGTTACAGATTGGAATTAAGAATTTTAAGATTAAGATAAATGACAGAAGTCTGCTTCGCGCAATTTTAATGAAAGCAGGTTTCGAAGAGGTGCAGTTAGACAGCGTATGCATTTCTTTTGATAAACTGGATAAAATTGGCGTGAATGGTGTAAAAGAAGAATTAGAAGAAAAGGGATTTGCCCAGACTGCGATTCAGGGCTTAATGGAATTATTAGAAGATGCCCCTTTTACTTTAGAAAAGGCCAAGGCTTACGTAGGTGAAATTGACAGCATTGTTAATCTGGAAAAAATTATGAAGGCTGTGGAAGTGGTTTCAGGTCAAAGATATCAGGTAGAATATGACATGAGACTGGTTCGTGGACAAGGTTATTACACTGGAACGGTATTTGAAGTGGAAAGTCCGGATTTCAAGGGGGCCATCGGTGGTGGTGGAAGATATGATAATTTAATTGGAAAGTTTTTAAATGAAGACGTTCCTGCAGTTGGATTTTCCATCGGATTTGAACGTATCTTCCAGATTTTAATGGAAAGTGAGTTCCAGATTCCTAGCAGAAAAGAAAAGATTGCAGTGTTATATGATGAGGCAGAATTTACTCAGGCATTGCAAAAAGCACAGGAATTAAGGGATGAATATGATGTAGCGGTATATGAGAAACCAAAGAAGTTAGGAAAATTCCTGGATAAATTAGAAAAGAATGGTTTTGATGGTTTTTATAATATGTCAAATCAGGAATTGAAACATTTTTAAATAGAAATGAAATGTTTTTAGTAGTTTAGGCTGTCCTATTAAGAAAAATCTCTTCAACATAAGAGTGAAGTGTTTTTATTAGGTTAGGCTGTCACATTAAGAAAAATCTCTTCAACATATTGGTGTTGTTGATACATTGCAATGCTATATTTTGGGTTGTTTTTCCTTAATGTGACAGCCTCCTTTGTTATCAATTCATAAAATCAGATGACTTTTTTGGCTAATTTTTTCTCTTCCCATTCTTTTGATTCCATGTTAATATCTCTTATGGAGGGAAGAATATGAGAAAAAAATTATTATTACCATTATTATTTTTGGCTATGATGGCCACGCTTACAGCTTGTAAGAAGAATGATTCCATATCCCACGAGGATGACAGAATCACAATTAAGGCAGACATAACTTCTGAAGGCGGGGATTTGTCTGTTGCATCAGCAACAGAAGATGCGAAAGAAGATGAATCAGAGGTTATTTCCTATGAAGTAAAAACAGAACTTTATGAAAAGGATCAGATTTCCATTGAATACCCTGTATTAGAGGGAAATATACCGAATATTGATCAACTAAACAGTACCTTATATGAAGAGAATATGGGTGGAGTAGAGTATCTTACCGATTTTTACACATTAGAACAAAAAATAGAGATAAAAGAACAGTCGGATGAAATCATATCCATCGTATGTAAGGGATATTGTACGTATAACAATGCCAGTTATCCTCTGGCTATTTTTACCGCTTTTAATATTGATGTTAAGAACGGAACCTTCATTGAATTTCAAGACCATGAACAGGTTAGGGAAAAGGTGAATAATAAGGAATTTGAGATTCTGGATTTACCAGAAGGAATGGACCTAGAAGCAGCAAAGGATGAAGTCATTATGAATTATAATCTTTCTTCTGCTTTTCCAATGTATTATATTCAGGATGGAGTAGAATATTATATGGTACCCGTAAGCCATGAGTCCGGGGATAATATGACCATCGTTTTAACAGAAGAATAAGAAAAAGTAAGAGTCTTTGCAGATTGATTTATCCCCTGTCCGCCAGATGGGATGATGCAAAGACTCTTTCGTAATTATCTATTTTTAAATTTTTCTCTTTTTTCATTCAATTTTACATGTAACTCTTTTAGGATTCCCAGAGTTTTCTGGTCTTTTGGGAAGAGTTTTTTTAATAATGCAATGGAGATGGCGATGGTTACAATTTTTTCCGGGGAGACAGGAAGCCATAGGAAAGCCAGATACCCGCTGGCAACGGCTATCATCCAGGAAATATCAAACAAAGTTCCTATACCCAGGAGAATATAAGACCATCCGTTTGTGATAAGCCACGCAAGTCCGAAACATACCATGAGACGAGGATTGGCGATAAATTGTATTCCCTTTTTTATTGTCCCCTTAGTTATCTTCATTTTTATCCTTCCTGTGATTTTTGTTTTTTATCAGTTTTTGCATTCTTATATTGTTTTGAAAAGTTTTATCATTCTTATATAGTTTTGGAAAACTTTATCATTCTTGTATAGTTCTGGAATGTTTTATCATTTCTTAACTACGATTCCTGCGACACATCCCTTTTTGGTATCAATTATTGTATCATAATTTGACAATGGTTACATCTTAATTTTTGATTACATTTATAATATTTTGATAGTCAAACTTTTTTTTTTATGGTATACTTAAGACGTATATGAAATTATGTTAGCCTACCAATGACATAATTTGGCATATCATGTAGAGGAAAGTCAAAATACTTAAAATTAAAAACTTTTAGATGGATGAAAAACGAGGTGCATTTATGGCAGAATATAACTTAGAGAAACAACATAGCAAAGGAAAACTGCATGCAATTGAACGAATTGACATGTTATTAGACGATGAAACATTTCAGGAGATTGAACTGGTAAAGGACAGACACTATGATGGTGTTATCATGGGTTCCGGTGAAATCAGCGGAAAGAAAGTATTTCTTTATGTGCAGGATTTCACCTATAAGGGAGGTACTCTTGGAAGATATCATGGAAGAAAGATTTCTTATCTTTTGGACATGGCAATGAAGCAAAAGTGTCCGGTAATCGGTGTCATTGATTCCGGTGGAGCAAGAATTCAGGAAGGGGTTAAGGCCTTAGCGAAATATGGTGATATTTTCTACCGTAATACCAAGGCTTCCGGATTTATTCCACAGATATCAGTCATCGTAGGACCATGTGCCGGAGGAGCAGTATATTCTCCGGGTATTACAGATTTTATTTTTATGGTAGATAAGATTAGTAACATGTTCGTTACAGGACCAAAGGTAGTAAAAAGCGTAACCAACGAATCTGTGACTGCGGAAGAATTAGGGGGTACCTTTGTACATTCTCATTTAAGTGGTGTTGCGCATAATCATTTTGATAATGAATTAGATTGTATGAATGAAGTGCGTAAGCTGGTTCATATTTTACCAACCCATTACGGTGAAAAGAAGAAGAAAGTCACCAAGAAGGATTACATTCCAAAGTCCCAGGAACGATTAATTGAAATTATTCCGGATAAGGTAAATAAGGCTTATGACATGAAGGAAGTCATTGATACCATTATGGATAAAGATTCTTTCATCGAGTTACAGCCTGAATTTGCTAAGAATGTAATTATTGGTTTTGCGAAATTAAGCGAAATTACCGTGGGAATCGTTGCAAATCAGCCAAACTTTATGGCTGGAGGACTTGATTTTGATGGGGCAGATAAGGCAGCAAGATTCATCCGCTATTGTGACTGTTATGATATTCCGGTTATTACATTAACTGACGTTCCAGGATTTATTCCGGGGGTTGACCAGGAAAAGAAGGGTATTATCCGTCATGGTGCGAAGATGTTATATGCTTATTCCGAAGCGACTACCAAGAAGTTAAATGTAATTCTTAGAAAAGCATATGGTGGTGCATATATCGCCATGAGTAGTAAGCATCTGGATGCAGACTGTGTTTATGCATGGCCAAATGCAGAAATCGCTGTTATGGGTGCGGAAGGTGCAGTAGAAATTATTTATGCAAAGGACTTAAAACTTCTAGAAGGTGAAGCGAAAAACGAGTTTTATCAGAAAAAACTGGAAGAGTACAAAGAAAATCATATGAATACCAGAGTAGCAGTGGAACGTGGCTATGTAGATGAGGTAATCAAACCAAAGGATACCAGACAGATGTTGTTCGAAGCTTTGATTTCCCAGAAGAAAGATAAGAGAAGATGGACCGTTCCAAAGAAACATGGTAACATTCCTTTATAAAAAGAAAGTAGACTTATAAAAAAGCTGCCCGGGATGATAAAAATCATAAAGGATAGAATCGTTTTGATATATCTTGTATGATTTTTACCCGGGCAGCCTTTTTTGATACGTAAGGTGATGCGGATTTCATGGGAAGTAATTCGTAGGTATCATGGGGGAAAAATACCTTTTCACTCGAACATCATATTATAGTCTGTCAATCAATTGTGAAGACAGTTTCTGAATTCGTTTTGCCAATTCCTTGGTATCACGTTGTTCAATGGATAATCTGCTTTGTTCATCAAGATCATCTAAATAGTTGTTTAATTCTCTTCCAATTAAGTCATCGATACCGACTTCAAAAAAGTTTGCAATTTTAATGATAACGCTGATGGATGGATCCGGAGCCTTGATATTATTTTTAGAGACACTCCAATATCTTGATAAAGAAGAAACAGGCATATTTAAAGCTTTTTCTAATTCTTTCAATTGTAATCCATGTTCTTTTGCTAATCGTTTTACATTTTTTTGAAACGCGAATCGGTCAAAAAGTTCACTCATTATTTTTCTCCTCTTCTTTTATATTTTTAGGCAATTGCGAAACTACCAAAACTTATATTAAGTGATTCAAAAGAAACAAATACATAAGCAGGTGCTTGGGCGGCCGTCGGTACTTAATGAGCGACTTGTCGC
>JBGVLX010000007.1:0-3667 GCA_045124495.1 Lachnospiraceae bacterium | reverse complement strand
TTCGCTGCGTTCGGCTCGTAGCGGTACTAAATTCGCGACAAGTCGCTCATTAAGTACCGACGGCCGAACAAGCGCCTGCTTATGTATTTGTTTCTTTTGAATCACTTAATATAAGTTTTGGTAGTTTCGCAATTGCCTATTATCCATTTCTGAAAATTCATCGTTTCCCAAACGGTAAATTACTCCACACTATTGTTTCTGTACTTATGTTGGAAACGTCCGATAAGATGCATCCTTTGTCAACGGATTCCTTTCATCATAATTAAAATAAATATGCTGGCATGTTCCGGTTCTCTTTCCTGTTTTGGAAGTAGCAAAAACATCAAAAGAAAAAGTTTCGATATGATGGCGCTTCCCGATCCATTTACTATCCAATTGCTTTTCTTTTGCAATTTGTTGATACATTGTCACATACAATTGCTTATATTCTGATAAATCTCTTCCAAAGGAAGGTCTGGTTTTTAAATTTTCTCTGGCATATAAATCATATAGCATTAATTCTTCCACTACGTCTTCCTCTATGCCTCTATTTTGACATTCCTTCTTCACAAAAGCAAGTAAATTTTCATAATATCCAATTCTTGCATATTTTTTCAAAAAATAACCTTCTTTTTCATAAAAGTCCCCAAGCTGCTCATAGAAAGAAAATGGAGTTTCCCAAAAATGCAACAAATAAGCAAGCGTCAGTTTAAACTGGCTGCTGTTATAATATAACTCCAACACTTCTTCCACCTGCTTTAACCGGATGATTTCATCATAAGAAATCCAGTTGGTGCAAAACACCTCATACGGAGCCTTGTCCTGATAAATAAGTCCATATTCTTCCCTGTTTTCAAACATTTTAGAACCCTTTAATACCTTTAAAAATCCCAACTGAAGCTGATCCGGCTCCATGCGATACACCTCATGAAAGGAAGTTTTAAAAGTTTCATAATCTTCAAAAGGAAGTCCTGCAATCAAATCCAAATGCTGATGAATGTTTTCATAGGAACGGACTGTTTTTACATTTTCTTTCACTTTCTCTAAATCCATTTTCCGGTTAATTTCTTCAATGGTTTTCTCATTGGTAGACTGAACCCCAATTTCTAATTGCACCAGTCCCGGCCGCATTTTCTTTAAAATCTCTAATTCCTCTTTGGTAAGCAGGTCTGCGGCAATTTCAAAATGAAAGTTGGTAATCCCGTTATCATGACTTTGAATATACTCCCAGATTTCCATAGCATGTTTATGATTGCAGTTAAAGGTTCTGTCCACAAACTTAACTTGAGGAACCTTTTGATCCAAGAAAAATTGCAATTCCCTTTTCACCACCTCCACATCGCGGAAACGTACCTTCTTATCAATGGAGGACAGGCAGTAACTACAAGAAAACGGGCAGCCCCTGCTGCTTTCATAATAAATAATCTTATGTTTAAAATCCTCCATTTTCTCATAAACAAAGGGAATCTGATTCATATCCATAAGAGAACTTACAGGATTTACAATTACCTTACTCCCTTCCCGATAGGCAATGGATTCTATATTTTTTATGACTTCTCTTCGGTTTTTCATTTCCTCATTTTGATTCTTTATTACTTCCTTTAAATCTTCCTTAACATAGGCTTCCACTACTTTACAAAAAGCACGTTCCCCCTCTGAATAAAGAATCAAGTCAATCTGCGGATTCTCCTTTAAAAATGTCTCCATTTCATAACTTACTTCCGGCCCACCCACAATAATGCTGCAGTCCGGAAGGAGTTTCTTTATTTCTTTACTTAAAGAAAGTACCATGGAAACATTCCAGATATAAACACTAAATGCCAGAACATCGGGTTTTTCACGGTATAAATCCATCAAAATTTCCTGCTCCAGCTGATTTATGGTATATTCTTTCTTCTCTACGGGATAAGGGGTGCCGGCAGTCAACGTATAGATTGCCAGGTTGGAATGAATGTATTTTGCATTGATGGCAGCTAAAATAATTTTCATATTCATTGCTCCTTTTTAATGTTGGGACAAAATGTATTTTCCCCAGAATTTGCGAATGATTGCGTATATTGCGCTTCCACATCTTAGTAACAACATAAAATACTCCCCAAACAGGCAAGTCACTGCCTATTTGGAGAGTTTGATATTCTGTTACGTTTTCAGTATATTGATCCTTCTACTTCCATGAAACAGATGGAAACGCAACACTATAATGATACGTTATTACATTTATATAGCACGAATCAATGGGACCTAATTTTCCTGCTGATAGGTTTCCAAAAAGTCTGCTAATCTTGTGGTTGCCACCTTTAACTGGTCTACATTTGGTAAATATACGATACGGAAGTGGTTTGGTTCGCCCCAGTTAAAACCGGTACCATGAGTTACTAAAATCTTCTTTTCTCTTAATAAATCATAAGCAAATTTTTCATCACTCTTGATTTTGAATTTTTCTGTATCCAATTTAGGGAAAATATAAAATGCAGCCTGTGGTTTTACCACGCTGATACCAGGAATGTCACACAATGCCTTGTAAATAAATTCTCTTTGTTCGTAAATTCTTCCACCCGGAAGTAGTAACTCATCCGCACTCTGATACCCACCTAAGGCAGTCTGGATAATAGCCTGGGCCGGTACATTAGAGCAAAGACGCATGGTGGATAACATATTTAATCCTTCTATGTAACCTTTTACCTTTGTTTTATCACCGGATAAACTCATCCATCCGCTTCTAAAACCTGCTACACGGTGGGATTTGGATAATCCGTTAAAAGTCACCATGAACATATCCGGTGCCAAAGATGCAATGGAAGTATGTTCTAATCCGTCCATCACCAGACGGTCATAAATCTCGTCTGCGAAAATGATTAACTCATGTTCTCTTGCCACCTTAACAATATCCATCAATACTTCCTTCGGATATAACACACCGGTAGGATTGTTTGGATTGATAATAACAATGGCTTTGGTATTTGGTGTGATTTTATTCTTAATATCTTCCACATCCGGATACCAGTTTGCCTGCTCATCACATACATAATGAACGGCCTTTCCTCCTGCTAACACAACGGAAGAAGTCCAAAGTGGATAATCCGGCGCAGGCACCAGCACTTCATCTCCATTATTTAACAACGCCTGCATGGACATGGAAATCAGTTCACTGACACCATTTCCGGTATAAATATCATCAATTCCTACATTCGGAATTTTCTTTAACTGACAATATTGCATAATGGCTTTTCTTGCTGAGAAAATACCCTTAGAATCCGAATAACCCTGGGAGGCTCTCAGATTATAAATCATATCATTAATGATTTCATCCGGTGCATCAAAGTGGAATGGTGCCGGATTTCCGATGTTTAATTTTAAAACCTCGATTCCCTGTGCAATCATACGGTTTGCTTCGTCCATAACCGGGCCACGAATATCATAACAAACATTATCTAATTTTGACGACTTTTCAAAAGTTCTCATTTTAACGACCTCACTTTCCACAATTTAAAAAACGCCCAAAGCCAAACAGCTTAGGGCGAATATCTCCGTGTTACCACCTAAATTCAGAATTTCTTCTGCACTCATCTCTGTACTATCATACAGCTTCCTTATAACGGAGGAATCCGTTGAAACCTACTCAGTTCCCTTTTGGGCTCCAATGCTCAAAGACTGCTTCCACACTTCTATCATAAAGGCTCCCACCACT
>JBGVLX010000006.1:0-10023 GCA_045124495.1 Lachnospiraceae bacterium | reverse complement strand
ACAGGAAGAGTATCATTTTTTTGACAAAAATGTGCATTTTTATCCTTCCAAAGATGTATTGTTTTACAGTGCGGATGTACATGGAAATGAAATCGTAAAGCAGCGTCAGAATGTCATAAAGGGATTATTGGAAAAACAACCCTTGACCGTGGTGGTAACATTAGACGGACTCTTGGATAAGGTGGTACCGTTATCTGAAATTGAAAATCAGGTATTACGGTTTCAGGTGGGACAACAAATTGTGCTGGAAGAATTGAAGGAAAAACTGATTCATCTAGGTTATGAGAGGGCTTCCTTTGTGGAAGGAACCGGACAGTTTGCCATTCGTGGCGGCATCATTGATATTTTCCCCTTAACCGAAGATTGTCCATATCGTATTGAGTTATGGGATGATGAGGTAGATTCCATCCGAAGTTTTGATGTGCAAAGTCAGCGTTCCATTGAAAGTGTGGAGGAACTGGCATTTTATCCGGCCTGTGAAATGGTGCTGGATAAGAAAAGAATCGAAAAAGGTTTGGAACGGGTAGAAGAAGAATTTAAAGCAGTTTATGAAAAACTTCGTGGTGAATTTAAAACAGAAGAAAGTCATCGATTGAAGAAGATGGTAGAAAAAGTAAAAGAGGATTTGACAGAATTTAATGCTGCCATGGGCCTTGATAATTTTCTGCCTTATTTCTATGAGAAAACGGTATCCCTGCTGGATTATTTTCCAAAGGATGAAACGGTATTTTTCTTAGATGAGCCGAACCGGATACAGGAAAGTGCTTATGCGTGTCAGCTGGAATTTCAAGAAAGCATGACCCAAAGATTAGAGGGTGGCTATATTCTTCCAAAACAGGCAGAGATTTTATATGATTATAAGGAAATTCTTGCGAAAATATCTAATGAAAAGACTGTACTTCTTAGTATGCTGGCCCATAATCTTGAATTGTTTGACCCGAAGGAATTTTGCGAGTTAAGGGTAAAATCCGTAGCCCCTTATCTTAACAGTTTTTCTGAGTTATTAAAGGATATTAGGAAATATAAGAGCGAGAAATATAAGATTTTGTTATTCTGCGCCTCTAAAACCAGAGCCTTGCGTCTGGTGGATGACCTAAGAAATGATGAGGTGGAATGTGCTTTTACAGAGGATATGGAAAAAAACATTTTACCGGGAGAGCTGGTGGTGGCAGCAGGAAGGTTAAAGAAGGGATTTGAATATCCATCCCTTAAGTTTGTGGTAATCTCCGAAAGTGATATCTTTAGCAATAAACCTAGTCGAAAGGTAAAAAAAAGGGCAGCCCAAAGTGGTGAAAAAATCAGCAGTTTCCAGGATTTAAGTGTAGGAGATTATGTGGTACACGAAAATCATGGCATGGGAATTTATAAAGGAATCGAAAAAATCCAAATGGATGGAATCCAAAAGGATTATATCAGCATTGAATATGAAGGTGGAAGTAAATTATTTATTCAGCCCTCTTCCTTGGATTTAATCCAAAAATATGCCGGAAAAGAAGCCAGAAAACCGAAGTTAAATAAATTAGGTGGAACAGAGTGGAAAAAGACTAAGGATAAGGTTCGTACCCAGGTAGAAAGTATTGCCAAGGATTTAGTGGAATTATATGCCGTAAGACAGGAACGAACCGGGTATCAGTTTGTGGAGGATACCGTCTGGCAAAGAGAGTTTGAGGAAATGTTTCCTTATGAAGAAACCCAGGATCAGTTAAGAGCCATCGAAGAAACCAAGCAGGATATGATGAGCACGAAAATCATGGATCGTCTGATTTGTGGGGATGTGGGATTTGGAAAGACGGAAGTTGCCATCCGGGCGGCATTTAAGGCTGTAGACAGTGGAAAACAGGTGGCATATCTGGTACCTACCACCATTCTTGCCCAACAGCACTATGAAACCTTTTTCGAACGTATGAAGGAATTTCCAATCCGGGTGGGAGTGTTATCCAGGTTCCGTACTCCATACCAGCAGAAAAAAACCATTGAGGCCATAAAAACAGGACAGGTGGACATTGTCATTGGAACCCATCGTCTGTTATCCAAGGATGTTCAGTTTAAGAATCTGGGACTTTTAATCATTGATGAGGAACAGCGTTTTGGTGTGACTCATAAGGAAAAAATTAAGATGTTAAAGAAGGATGTGGATGTACTGACCTTGTCTGCTACACCGATTCCAAGAACTCTTCATATGTCTTTGATTGGGATTCGTGATATGAGCCTGTTAGAAGAAGCTCCGGTAGACCGTCAAGGGATACAGACCTATGTTTTGGAATACAATGCACAATTAATCAAAGAAGCCATTCACAGGGAATTAGCCAGGGGCGGACAGGTTTATTATGTATATAACAGGGTAAATAATATTGATGAAGTTGCCCTGGAACTTTCCAAACTGGTTCCGGATGCCAGGGTTGCCTTTGCCCATGGGCAAATGAGTGAGAGAGAACTAGAAAAGATTATGTATGCCTTTACCCATAAAGAACTGGATGTTCTGGTGGCAACTACCATCATTGAAACCGGTCTGGATATTCCAAATGTAAATACCATGATTATCCATGATGCCAACAAACTAGGGTTATCCCAGTTATACCAGTTAAGAGGTCGGGTTGGACGTTCAAACCGTCAGGCATATGCTTTCTTAATGTACAAGAGAGATACCATGTTAAAGGAGACGGCAGAAAAACGTCTTCAGGCAATCAGGGAATTTACAGATTTGGGTTCTGGTGTTAAAATTGCAATGAGAGATTTGGAAATCCGTGGTGCAGGGAATTTATTAGGAGAAGACCAGTCCGGTCATATGGCAGCAGTAGGGTATGACCTTTATTGCAAGATGTTAAACGAAGCAGTGCTGAATTTAAAGGGAGAGGAAGTAGAGCAATCCTTTGAAACCGTCATTGATTTGCCGATAGATGCCTTTATACCTGCCACTTATGTAAAAAATGAAGCCACAAAGCTGGAATTATATAAAAGAATTGCGGAGATTTCAAATTCAGAGGAGCAGGAGGATATATTGGATGAGCTGACAGACCGTTTTTCAGACCCTCCGGCACCGGTAGTAGATTTATTGAAAGTGGCATTGTTAAAAGCAAAAGCACACAAAATAGGAATTTTGGAAGTGGCATTAAAGAGTCAGGACCTTGAATTTAAAATGAAGTGGGATGCGAAGATAGATGCAGAGAAGATTCCTGCCTTTATCGAAAGTTATCCTAGAACTATGAGATTAAAACAGGGCAAGGAACCTACCTTTTCCTATTTTGCAGGTAGGGTTGCAAAGAAAGAACTGCTTGATACCATAGACAACATTCTAGAACGCATGAAAGAGGAGATATGTTTATGAAACAAAATGAAAAGGGGTTAGTGAACAGGAAAAGTACCATAAAAAAGGGCATTGTCTTTTTGCTTTTTATTACCATGGCTGCAGGCATTTTATCAGCCTGTGGTAAAAAATCCGGGGGAGAGGATTCTTCTAAGGAACGGGTAAAGTTATTTTCTTATTATGGTTGTGATGTTTATCTGGATGAGGCCATGATTTATGCAAAGGCCATCGAAGAATCTTATGAGGCGGCATATGGTGAGGGTATCTGGAATATTACCTACGAGGCAACGGATGGCTCTAAGGTGAAATTTGAGGAATTAATCAAAGAAGAAACCATTGAGCAGATGAAGATGGTGAAGGTTATGATTACCACGGCCGAGGAAGAGGAAATTGCCTTGACGGAAGAAGAACAGGAAGAAATGGGGCAGCAGGCAAAGACTTTTTATGAAGGTCTTACGGACCAGCAGATAGAGGAAATGGGTATTTCTTTGGAAGTGGTAGTCCGGGTTTATGAGGAAAACCGTCTGGCGGATAAGGCATATGAAAAGCTGGTGGCTGACAAAGTAAGGGAAATTTCCGATGAAGAGGCCAGGGTAACGAAAGTTTATGATTTGCTGATTCCGGCTTATGATTATATGGAAGGTGTGGTATTGCCTTTAGGAGAGGAAGAAAGGCAGCAGGCGTACACAGATGCGCAGGCAGCATTGGATGCATTAAATGGTGTAGGACTAGAAGAAGGAATGGTTCCACCTACGATAGAGGAATATGCTAAAACTTATGGGTACAATGAATCCGGAGAGCTTTACTTTGAAAAAGGAGATGCCACAGCCAAGTATGGAGAAGAGTATGAAACCAAAATGTACGAATTAAGTGAGGGACAGTATTCTTCTGTGATTGAAACCAAGTATGGTTACCATATTATTTATATGATATCCCTGACAGATGAAGAAAAGACTGCCCAGAGAAAAGCGGAAATGGTGGAGGAATTGGAGCAGGAGGCTTTTGAAGCCTATTATCAGGATTTGACTTCAGATGCACAAAAGAAGTGGAATGCGAAAAGAGATATCAATACGGTATGGGATGAAGTGTCATTTTACTAATAAAAGAAAATACAATCACAAACGAAATAAAGGCTCAGCAATCCTTTTCTATGGTTTGCCGAGCCTTTGTTTTGTCCTTATTTGGTTGTTTTAAGTACCGACGGCCGAACAAGCGCCTGCTTATGTATTTGTTTCTTTTGAATCACTCAATATATGTCTTGGTAGTTTCGCAATTTCCTATTGTTTATAAAAACTAGTTATAGTTTCTTTCACCGAAAATGGCAGTTCCTACTCTTACCATGGTAGCACCTTCTTCAATGGCTACTTCAAAGTCATTGGTCATTCCCATGGACAGCTGTTCCATGGAAACATTTGGGTAACCATATTGTTTGGTTTCTTCAAAACATTGTTTTAAAGAACGGAACAAAAGACGATTTTGTTCCGGATCTGCTACATAAGGGGCGGAGGTCATGAAGCCTTTTACCCGGATATTTGGGAAAAGAGAGATTTCCTTTAGGGCATCCTGAATAGTTTCTAAGGTAAAACCCCATTTGGATTCTTCCATACCAACGTTTATTTCTAAAAGAATATCCTGGCTGATTCCTCTTTTTTGTGCGTCGTCTTGAATTTGTTTTGCAAGACGGATAGAGTCTACAGAATGGATACAGTCCACTTTTCCGATGATATATTTTACTTTGTTTCGTTGCAGGTGTCCAATCATGTGCCAATGAATGGATTCTGGAAAATCATCAATTTTTTGCGCAAGTTCCTGCACATAATTTTCACCAAAAACGGTTTGTCCTGAGGCTATGGCTTCTTCGATCATTTCGTTTGGTTTTGTTTTGCTGACAGCAATTAAAGTCACATCTTCCGGGTTTCTTTGGGAACGCTTACAGGCGGCGTTGATTTTTTCCTTTACTTCAATTAGATTTTCTTTTATCATGTTGTCCTCCTTATAGCAGTTCAGCCATATCAAGAATCAAACGTTCTGTTTTCTCCCATCCTAAGCATGGGTCAGTGATAGACTTACCATAGCAGCCTTCGCCGATTTTTTGGCTTCCGTCTTCGATATAACTTTCAATCATAAATCCTTTTACGAAATTCTTTAAATCACCGGATAAACGACAGCTGTGAAGAACTTCTTTACAGATTCTGATTTGGGCAAGGTAATTTTTGCCGGAATTTGCATGGTTCGTATCAACGATAACTCCCATATTTTCTAAGCCACGTTTGCTGTATAAAGCATAAAGTCTTTCTAAGTCTTCGTAGTGGTAATTGGAATAGGACTTACCATCTTCCTTTACATATCCTCTTAAAATAGCGTGGGCATATGGATTTCCGGTACTGCTTACTTCGTAGCCTCTGTAAGAGAAGGTGTGAGGGTGCTGGGCAGCAGTGATGGAATTTAACATAACTTCCATGTCTCCACTGGTTGGATTTTTCATACCAACCGGGATTTTAATACCGCTGGCGGTTAGTCTGTGTTGTTGATTTTCTACGGATCTTGCACCTACGGCAACATAAGATAATACGTCATCTAAATAACTGTGGTTTTCCGGATATAGCATTTCATCGGCACAGGTAAACCCGGTTTCACGAATGGCACGGATATGCATATCACGAATAGAGAAGAGTCCTTTTTGCATATCTGCATCCTGCTCCGGATCCGGTTGAAGTGCCATTCCTTTGTATCCGTCACCGGTGGTTCTTGGCTTGTTGGTATAGATTCTTGGAATAATGAAGATGTTATCTTCTACTTTATCCTGAACTGTTCTTAGTCTTCCGATGTAGTCTAAAACGGCATCTTCCCTGTCTGCAGAACATGGACCGATGACTAAAATAATTTTATGGGATTTTCCGGATAAAATATCAGCGATTTCAGCATCTCTTTTTTCCTTGATGGCTTTCATCTCAGCGGTCATTGGAAGTAATTCTTTTAGTTCCGTTTCCGTGTATAATTTTCTTTTGATTTCAATGTTCATTTCTTTCAGCCTTTCATTCTCTTTCAATTTACTTCTCACATTTTAGCATTACTTTTTCGTTTTAGCAATTCTTTTCCTCATTATATAGAGAGTATTTTTAGTGTGGAAGGCTGTCTTCCACACACAATGCCCCCCAACCGGCTCTCGCATCCGGATATTCCTGAATGCCTGCCACCGATTTGGCACCTTTTATTAGATAAGCTTTGAGCTTTTCTCCATAAAGATAAGGGTCATTTCCATCAATGATGCCCCATTGCATGAGCAAAGCGGCACTTCCGGTTACAAATGGAGTAGCAAAAGAAGTTCCAGTGTAAGAACCGTATCCGCCGCCAACAGAGGTAGAATTAATGTTTACTCCAGGGGCAACCAAATCCGGTTTTATGGCATTGGTGCGGGTATAGCCACGGCCGGAAAAAGGAGCAAGACGGTTTAAATTGGAATCGTAGGCTCCTACGGAAATGGCTCTAGAGGCAGTGGAAGGTATGGTTAGTGTAGTGGATTCCACCGGCAGTAAAAATCCGGTAGTGGGGTTGGTGGAAGAAGTGACCGGAAGCCACAGGTCAAAAGAACCATTTACCACATTTTTTCCGATTAGTTGAAGATTCCAGATTCCTTCCTGTAAGGTGTCATTGGCAGGAAGAAAAGAAAAATAGATTTCTTCCGCTAGCTGATAAGGGGAGGGAGGGGCATAGTAAGCAAAAACAGTGGTATTGTCAATGGTAAATTGTTGTGTGCCTTGAATTTTACTGATAGGTCCTATGCTGATGTTTCCGGGAGAGGTAATGATATAGTCAAAGTCGTCTGCATAGGATTTCCAAACCTGAAGTGTCAGGGAAGGTTCTTGTTCTCCTATGATAAAGTCGATAGAGGTAGTAGTTTCCTTTGCTACCACGCCGGAAGTATGTCTTGCAGTATTGCCTTCATTTCCGGTTCCAATGACAATGGAATTTCTAGAAAGAGTAGCAGCTTCGTTAATGTAGTTTTCAAGAAGTGAAGTTCCATCATGAGAGCCGTAGTTGTTACCAAAACTTAGATTGATGGCAAGGGGCATCCCTCGCTCTAAGGCGAAACCGATGGCGAAATTAATCCCCTGCATGAGTTCTGTAGTTTTGGAAAATCCATTGTTCATATTTGCAAGTTTTACCACAAGAATAGATGCCTCTGGTGCGGTTCCTACATTGTTTGCTTCACTCGCCCTTCCGTTTCCACAGGCAATTCCGGCTACAGCAGTTCCATGACCGGAAATGTCGGTGGAAGGAACGAAAAAACTGCCTTCGGAACGGGAAAGTTTTAATGCTTCGTTGATTTGTTCTTCGGAATAGAAGGAACCAAGAAAATAACCTTCGGGTGGATTCCCTTCGATGGTTTGATCCCAGATTCCAAGAATTCTGGTACTTCCATCAACGTTTCGAAAATCCGGATGGTAGTAATCAATGCCACTGTCAAGGATGGCGATTAAGGTACCTTTTCCGGTTAAGGAAAAAGGTGTTCGCCTTACAGGAAGGATACAGGATTCCCGAATGCCATTCATGGTTTCAAAAAACAAATTTTTCGGCATTTCGATATAAATGATTTGTGGGAAAGAGGATAGTTTTAAGATGTCCTTCTGATGAATCCGTACAATAGCGTATTGCTGGTAGAGATAAGTGATAATCATAGGAATTTCTTCTGTGATACTGCTTAAATCACCATTATATTTGATGATTAAATCCCAGGCATCAGAGTCTTTTATAAAACCGGAAGAAAGTGCTTCACTTTTTTGCCGGGTAGACTCAGGAAGAGAAAGAGAAAGGTTTAACTGGGTTTCAATTTTTTGACTGGTATCCGAATTAGAAGTTGGCATAAGAAGTCTCAAACAAATATTATGATTAGTATATCATCTTAATAAGGTTATGGTTCCGAAAGGAATGAGATAAAAAGCAGAAAGTTGTCTGTTTTCTCATTCTTTTTTTTGTAATGTCATTTTTTAGTTACTGTACATGAGGTACGAGTGTACAATAACAGAACATTTACACGTAATGGCTGATGTCCTTATACTCGTCCGCTTCATAGCTGCCCAACGCAGATTTGGAGAGATGGGTCTGTTCCGCAAGCTGTTCCAGCGTCAAGCCACGCTCCACACGTAGGTCTTTTAATCGTTCTTGAATGGTTAAGGCTATATTATCCCTCTTGTTTGCCCGATAAATGGGAATTGATGTCCCTACCTATCAGAAAAATTTTATTACTTCTTCCATGGAACCTTTTCCCAACGTAAATTGCTCTAACGCTATATATCTTTTTTCAGCAATCGTATGTTCTTTTTCACAATATGCCTTTACCATTTCTGCTTCATGATCTAATAGCCTGTCCACATTCGATTTGGTTCGGTATGCCTCAAAATATCGAATTCCAAATCTTCTTTGGGACTCCGCATTGATGTGGATTCCGTCTGGATTTGGGTTTAATTCTTCTCCGGTCACAAAATAACAATTTCTGTTGTTTGCTGCATATTTACGTAGTTCTTGGTTAATCAAGCCATACTCTACACTGCTCTTTCTTCAAATCAATACATTTATCCATTTTCACAAGCTTTGTATATTTCTCGTCTGTATAATGTTTTGATATGACAGCAAACACCTTATATGTAGGCTGTGCTGTTACATCTCTGATATCCTTTTTCAGCAATGTGTTCGGTACATTTAATTTCGTATTTTTATCTTTTACAAATCCAATACAACCACATATATTTCCGGCAGCTTTTTCTGTATATAATTTCGGTCCTCGATCTGTAAATTCTCCCATCATTGTTACGTTTTTCTTAATAAGCATCATACGTTCCAATATATCCAATTTTTGTCCCGTAGAGCCATCTTTTGCAAAAGAAAAATCATTTTCCGTTAATCGCTTATCCAGACATTTTTGATAAAAATGAATTGCGGAAGACGTCTCTTTTTTATTCAATCGAACTCCTGTCAAATGTAAAAAATTGTATCTGTGGAAAGCGACTTCATATCCCTGTACAGATGACAAAATCTTATTACTTTCCTGTAATTGCTTATTTACCTCTTTCGGTAAGCCATATAGAAACAAAACCTTCTGATCTTCAAGATGTTCTTTATATAATTGTGCCGCTTTTGTCATAATCTGTATCGCACGTCTTTTGTCCATAACTTAATCCCTATCCCATAAAATTTAGAGAAGGGAATGTTCACGCCGCAGCACTAAACATTCCCTTCTCATGGTTGATTTTTCCGTTGTCTGCCAACCTCCAGCACCTTCGTCTGGAAAATATCAGGTTTTTCCGTTGCCTGCCAACCTCCGACACCTTCGTTCGGAAAACGTATCAGATTTTAGGTGTCAACCCACCGCTGATGCACAGCTTTTCTAATTACATTCTACACGAACTATGTGGAAAATGCAATTACAATTTTATCTTATGATGCCCTGCTACATTTTATACACTATTTATCTTACATTTCATTCTTGATAAATTATCTCTTTATCCACAATCTCCCTCGCACATACTTGTATATTGTTCATTTTTCCTATCCATTCCAAGGCATTTTCTACCTTTTGGTACTATATACCATCCAAAACAAAATAAACTGAGATGACAAGAAATAATGGAAAATAAAACTTGAAAAATTAAGATAAATCAAGATGATTCATGAAAATTTAGGATAAATCATCTTGATTCAGTGAGACAAGAACCTTTGTA
>JBGVLX010000005.1:0-2630 GCA_045124495.1 Lachnospiraceae bacterium | reverse complement strand
CGGTTGAGATGCAGGGTAAACGCTTAATGAGAATTCATCTGCACCGATAGAATGTCCTCTTAAGATATCTGTTGCATCACAGATGTTTTCAAATCCACCACCGGCACATCCTGCGATAACACCCTGTTCTACGTATAATTTACCATTCTTAATCTTATCTCTTAATGTGAATTTTACCTTATTATTGTCAAGAGAAACCAATGCCTTCTTTTCTACATCTGCTAAAATGTCTTCCAAGTTTGCATTTAATTCTTCGATGGTATATACATTACTTGGATGGAATGGCATGGCAATCATTGGCTTAATCTTTGATAAATCCACGTAAATCATACCATCGTAATAAGTCACTTCACCTGGATTTAATTCCTTATATTCTTCCACTCTTCCATGGATATCATAGAATTCCTTGATTTTATCATCGGTTCTCCAGATAGAAGATAAACATGTGGTTTCTGTGGTCATAACATCAACACCGATTCTGAAATCAGCACTTAAGTTAGAAACACCATCACCAACAAATTCCATTACTTTATTATTTACATATCCATTCTTAAATACGGCTCCAATAATTGCCAGTGCAACGTCCTGAGGACCTACACCCTTTTGCACGTTTCCGGTTAAGTAAACACCTACCACACCTGGCATATTAATATCATAAGTCTTTGAAAGAAGCTGTTTTACAATTTCCGGTCCACCTTCACCTACAGCCATGGTTCCTAATGCACCATAACGGGTATGTGAGTCAGAACCTAATACCATCTTACCGCCACCAGCTAACATTTCTCTTGCAAACTGATGAATAACAGCTTGATGAGGTGGTACATAAATTCCACCGTATTTCTTTGCACAAGAAAGACCAACCATGTGGTCATCTTCATATATGGTTCCACCAACCGCACATAAACAGTTATGACAGTTTGTAAGAACATAAGGTACAGGGAATTTCTCTAATCCTGACGCTCTGGCAGTCTGTATAATTCCAACAAAGGTAATATCATGGGAAGTCAGACGGTCAAACTTAATCATCAGCTTGTCCATATTATCTGATGTATTATGTTCTTTTAAAATTCCATATGCAATGGTATTCTTTGCTGCTTCCTGCTGGGATACTGCTTTGTCTCCTAATTTACTCTCTAATTCGGCTCTATCTTCAATAATTTCTTTTCCGTTTACCAGATAGACACCGCCATCGTATAATTGAACCATAATATAATAACCTCCAGCTAAAATTTTTTTCAGTCCACATTGTAACATAAAAATCACAAAAAAAATAGTACAAATTCAATTTTTCAGTGGTTTTCTAAAATTTATAAAAAAAAATGTAATTTTATTGGCTTTATGTTTAAAAATATGATATACTTTTATCAGTATTTTTGTACGAAACTATTTGGTAATTGGAGGCAATAACTATGAAATTTGATGAAGGTTTTGAATTTGGTGTATCCACCATTTCGTATCAAATAGAAGGAAGTCCGGAGAGCAAAACCATTTGGGATGATTTTTGTGCCTGGGATAATGCCACTGTAGATAACAAAGATGCGAAAGTTACCTGTGATCATTATCATCATATAGAAGAGGATGTTCGTTTACTGACTGAATTGGGAATCGATTCTTATCATTTTTCCATTTCCTGGTCCCGTATTTTTCCAAAACGTGGAAAATACAATGAAAAAGGTATGGAATGGTATAAAAATCTTTGCATTAAGTTAACGGAAGCTGGTATTAAACCTGTCATTACATTGTTCCATTGGGATTTACCTGCGTGGTGTCAGGAACTAGGTGGCTTTTCTTCTAGATCCGTACTAGAACATTTTTTACAATACTGTCATAAGTGTTTTGAAAATTTATATGAATATGCAGAGCGTTTTATTACCATCGCTTCCCCTGCTAACTTCACTTTATTAGGACATTTATTTGGTAGTCATGCCCCGGGAATAAAAAATGCGAATACCGCACTAGAGGTAATGCATCACATTCTTCTTTCCCACGGTGCAGCAGTAAAATTATATAAGAAACTAGGTAAAACCAAGCCTATCGGTATTAATTTAGGGATTGTACCTGCTTATGCAGCCAGTGAATCTTATGCAGATAATTTGGCAGCTGAATTTTATGATGGTTTTGTGAATCGTTTGTTTTTGGAGCCATTATTTAATGGACAATATCCAAATGACATTCTGAACATGATGTCTTTGGTATCCTCCACTGACTTTTCTTTTATCGAACCGAGTGATATGGGTATGATTTATAACTCCTGTGATTTTGTTGAATTATCTTATGACAAGCGTTGTAAAATCAAATATAACACAGAACATCCTCTGCGTTTTCACAAAATTTTATCGAAAGAGGATAAGTCCATTACAAAATGGGCCACCGACTTGGAGGGATTTGTGGATGCCATTGAAATTTTGCGTGATTACACTCCCCTTCCACTTTATATTTCCGTAACTTCACGGAATAAATTGAAAACCCCGGTTTCAAACGGTATTAAGGATGCAAAGCGCACTGACTACATAGCTGGACTTATAAATCGTATTTCTTCTATATATAAGAAACAAAATATTCAAGGATTTAGTTATCGTTCTTTCCTTGACTGTTTTGAATGGGAACATGGATATACCAGTCAATCTGGT
>JBGVLX010000004.1:0-14163 GCA_045124495.1 Lachnospiraceae bacterium | reverse complement strand
ATCTAAAGGTTTCATCTCTTCCCGCATCCGTTGATAATACGCTTTCTCAACATCTGACAAAACATTACTATCCATTAAAAAACAATGTTTTTCATATTCCTTCATAAGCAGTTCCTGAATATGATGCGCTGTAGATTCATAATCCGTGTCTTTTACTCTTGCAAAGGATAAGCTGATTACCGGATAGGTTCCCTGCAGTTTCTGATACGTTTCTTCCTCCCAAATAGAAAGTCCTTCGAACAAATCCCCTCTTCCTGCATAATTTACAGAAAAGAATTCCTCCACCATGGACATATTCAAGGTTTTTCCAAAACGTCTCGGGCGGGTAATTAAAGTTACGCTGTCACCCTTCTCCCACCATTCCTTGATGAATGAGGTTTTATCAATATAAAATTTATGATTCTCACGTAATTCCAAAAAATCCTGTATTCCAATTCCTACATTGTTTGACATACACGTCACATTTACTGTATTTTTCACTTTTCCCATATCTATCTACTCCCTTTCAAATCCCCTTTTGTCAGTTATAGTTAGTATAACGAATTTTCCTTTAAAATGCAACGTTCCCTCGGCCCATAAAAAAGGATAGGAATCTATAGTTACTGTTCACCTAAACAGTAACTATCTATATCCATGCCCCATCCATCCGGAAGACTTGTCCCGTAACATATGAATTCATTGTCGCAATCTGATAAATAAAATCTCCAGCTTCCTCACTGCTTCCCAGACGACCGGCAGGAATCTCATTGGCTAACTCCTCTAGTTCCTCCTTCGAAAAACAGGCATTCATAGAGGTATCAATGGCACCAAAAGAAACTGCATTCACCTGAATGTTACTAGGAGCCAATTCCTTCGCAAGTGCCTTGGTTAAGCTGATAATACCGCCTTTCGTAGCAGAGTAAGCCACTTCGCAGGAAGCCCCTACCTCTCCCCACACAGAACTTACATTAATGATCTTCCCACTTTTTTGGGAAACCATAGAAGAAATGACTTCCTTACATCCGTAAAATACAGAAGATAAATTGGTGTTTAGAATACGATTCCACTCTTCCACCGACATATCGGACAATAATCCTACATACGAAATCCCGGCATTGTTTACAAGTACATCAATGCTAGAAAATCGCTCCAAACTCCTGGCAATCAATTCATGGACAAATTCACTGTCCTGCACATCTCCTGCCAGCGCCAGACAATCTGCCCCATAGGATAAAATCTCATCCTTTACCTCATTTAATGCTTCTATACTCTTTGAAGAATTAATTACCACATTCCAACGTTCTTTTGCAAATCGAAGGGCTGTCTCTTTTCCGATTCCTCTTGACGCCCCTGTAATAACAACTGTTTGTTTCATATGATACCCTTTCTGCTTGCTTTTTCCAACGGATCACAAAACTATAAAATCAATTTAAATACCGTGAATCATCCGCCTAAATTAGAATAAAAAGCCAAAAAGGGATTCAAAACAATGCTAAATCACTCTTTTTGGCTACTTTTATACTTTATGATTCTATATCTTAAAGTTACAATGTTTCATATTACCAGAAAAAACTTTACTTTCACCTATATCATTCTGTCTATTGCTCCACATCCGCAGGAACCTTTTCAAAATGCTGGTAATCCGTAGGTTTCGACCAGCTTCCACCCCAGGTAAACCCATGCTCTATAAACAACTGGTAGCAAGGGTCTTCTGTAGTAATTTTTCCTTCAAATTCCGCCTCACGGTCTGTATATTCTTCCGCGCTGGCAGGTAATACATAAAGCGGGTCACTGTTATAAATAACATAAGGATTATAATATGGGTTAATATCAATGGCGTATCCGAAGGCATGCAAAGAAAGTTCGGAACTACCGGATACGGTGCGATAATTAAAGCAGGACGTATTATTATCTTCCATAGAAGCAAAATCATCACCGCCATATTCATCGATCAGTGAAATTTTCTCAATCGGATACTTTATCTTATGAAGTTCATAAAAGATTTCCACCAAATCCTGTGCAATGTATTCATTACAAATAATCTGCCCCACATGTTCTTTCTTGTCAAAGTCAAAATACAATATCTGTACATATTTTAAGTCTTCTAACGCAACTTTCATGGATTCATCTTCAAAATCTACAATCATATTCTGCTGAATTTTATAAGGAATGGATTCATAAAAGAAATCAGCGGCATAAGTCACCCTGTCTGATTGCGGTGTCTCGGTAATGTATTCAATAAAAGCCTTTTCTTCCTGTTCTATCTTTTTTTGTTCCTCTTTTTTCTCTGAGGTCGTCTTAAAATAATAAATCACCAACCCTGCACAAATCAGTACAGAAAAAACAAGAATTGTCTTTAATACTTTCACTTTTTTCAACTTCGTCACCTTCCACATTCCTTAAAATTCATCTTCTTCTATCAAATGAAACTCCAGATAATCAAAGGAAACACTCTCAATAAAGCTATCCCTTGTAAATCTTGTTTTACTATGAAGAAGAAATTCCTTAATATTTTTTTTCAGCCAGATAGGCTGTTGTAAATCAAATTCATAACAAATCAATTCCAGACTCCGGTATACTTTTTTCGTACGGCTTATATCCTCTTCCACATTCACCACCGTATCCCTTAAAAGCCGGTTATCCTTCATTAGTTTACCCCAAACACGAAACATATCGTCACAATCCTTTCTGATTTACATGTGCCAAAATCCGGAATTTATATCTTAACCAAAATACAGCGTCACAATCCTTTTTGATTTACAATTTACCAAAATTATTAATCCAGAGCATAAATTAACACAGGATATTACAATCCTTTCTGATTTACAATATACCAAAATATTAGAAAATATACAACCTTAAAAATTGTCCCTCTTTCCATTCATCACAAAAAATGATTCCTCTTGTTATCCGGCGCTGGAAAAAATAGAAAAATCTCGCTAATCTAATTTTCCGCTTCATCATAAAATAATAAAACACGGTTTCGTCAATGCCGAAACCGCATTTTATTAAGATTTATACTTTTAAATAATTCTTAATCTCAAATCACTATTTCACCCATTCACCATTTGCATTTACATAATGGGAACCGATTTTCGTATTAGAAGCCATTTGTCCTGAGGTGTAGAAATAATACCACTTTCCTTTGATTTGCTGCCAGCCACTTAACATTTCACCACTACCACTTAAATAGTACCAAATGTTACTCTGCTTCAGCCATCCGGTGAACATCTCTCCTGAACTTCCAAGATAATACCATTTCGATGCAACTTTTATCCAGCCTTGGGCCATATCACCAGAACCATTTAAGTAATACCACTTACCATTTTCTTTCATCCATCCGGTCTTCATGGTTCCATTTACATTTAAATAGTACCACTGACTTCCATCTTTTACCCAGCCGGTTTTCATACTTCCATTTACACTTAAATAATACCACTGACTTCCATCCTTTACCCAGCCGGTTTTCATGGTTCCGTTCGCACTTAAATAATACCACTGACTTCCATCTTTTACCCAGCCGGTTTTCATGGTTCCGTTCGCACTTAAATAATACCACTGACTTCCATCTTTTACCCAGCCGGTTTTCATAGAACCATCCTCGTTCAGATAATACCACTTTGTTCCAACCTGTACCCAGCCGGTCTGCTTTCCTACCTCTGGAGTCTCCGGTTTCTCTTCTTTTGATGATTCTTCTGTTGTTCCTTCCGATGTAGATGGAGTTTCTCCCTTTTCTTCCGTTGTTCCCTCTGATGTAGATGGGGTTTCACCTTTCTCTTCTGTCGTTCCCTCTGATGTAGATGGGGTTTCTCCCTTCTCTTCCGTTGTCACTTCTGAAGTTGATGGGGTTTCTGGTTTTTCTTCTGTCGTTGCTTTCGAAGTTGATGGGGTTTCTGATTTTTCTTCTGTCGTTGCTTCCGAAGTTGATGGAGTTTCCGTTTTTCCTTCTTCCGGTGTACCAGGAACTAACTTCTCTAAATCGATTCTATACAAGGTTCCGGAATACTTACTTCCTTCGGAATCTCCAAGATTATCAATTCTACCATTACCACCAAGTCCAATATATATATATCCATCGTTATATACAAAACTTCTTGCAAAAGACGGTGTATTGAAATACAGCACTCTTCTAAATGTTGTAAAGTTTTTATCTGTTTCAAAAACAGCAGTAGTGAAATTATCGGCTCCGTTTTTCACAGATGCCAGGAAATAATATTTTCCATCTTTTTCAAAGGCATCACGGGTGACATAGTTTTCATAGCCTGCTCCCAAAGAAACTTTTTCAAAAGTAATGACATCTGAAGATTTAAAAATACCATTACAAACTGCTACAAAAGTATCTGAAGTAGAAATCTTTGCACCACAAATAGGTTCGCTATAAATTGCTTCCTGTCCTACAGTTAACGCTCCTGCCTTTGCTGTTTGTTGACCAAAAGGATAATGGAGTTCTGTTCGCCCTGATACACCAGTGACATAACCTAAACTTGTCATATTTCTGGTAACGGCCATAAATCCTTTCGTATCCGTTCCTTTGCTCACCTGCACGAAACGGTTATTCTGTTTATCATATTTAAACAATCCTGATTCAGGAGTTACTGTATACTTGGTGGTAGAACTGTGTGCCACATATAATTCCCCTTTATACACAAACATATCATACGTACGCCAGTATTCTGAATTAAAATATGTTTGAGTTGTCCCATCGTCCAGTTTATAGGTGTCCCATTCAGCCTTAAACTCAGTTCCATCAGCATAATAAAATTTAATATCAGAGGCAGCTTTAGAACTTCCCAAGTCGCTTGTGTTAAGCTTTTGCACACAATTTACAACAGTATCACCACTACCTCTCACCATCCCGGCAAAAAATACCTCGCCATTATATTCCACCATATCATAACAATGAATGGACATTGGAAGCTTATGGTAATCAATCCATTTATTTGTTGTGCTGTCAAATTTATAATAACTTCCATCTGCATAATTAAGTGGATCTGTAGCAGTGGCATAAATCGTACCATTGATATTATAAAAACGCTTGATTTCTTCTGAACTTAAACCTATTTTTGATATGTTGCTTTCGTATATACATTCCTTTTTCGCCGTAGAATCATTGGTGTAATAATAAATCGGAACCGCACCTGTATTAGAACCATAGTCTCCCATGGATAACAATACTTTCCCATCTATCGCTGCCATGTCCCAGATATTTCTGGCATAGTATGCTGTTTGATAGGTTGATGTGCTATAATGTGCCTCCCCCGGAATTCCCAGATTTTCCGGAGTAACCGCCAAATTATCAATCTTCGTAAGTGGATTAGAAGTTGCAGCGCCGTACACCGTTGCTAAACCAAAAGCTTCTTCACCACTCGCCGTCGTTGTTTCCGTAGACTCGTAAATACCAGACGCAGCCACTGCATTTGAAACCGGTGTAATAAGCAAACCAAGTGTCAATGCAAGTGCCAATGCCTTTGAATATTTCTTTCTCATAAAATCCTCCCATCATCATTTTACCCTTTGTGATAATTATTTCCCTAAGACTCAAAAAGCCCAAGAACAAATGTTGAACCACATATTCAATATCTGCTCTTGGACCCTGTTAATACATACCTATCGTACTCCAAATTACTTTTTTATGAACCAGTTTCGTTCTTTTAAATATAAATTACTTCTTACTTCAAACCAATTTCATTCTACAAACATAGGGATCCGACATTCCATCTTTCCATTCCATGTTTGAATTTTGGAGTCCGATTATTCTATAATCTTGCTGTTAATTCTTTATTTAATTCTTCAAATCCCGGCTTTCCAAGCAAAGCAAACATATTCTTCTTATAGCTTTCTACACCTGGTTGGTCAAATGGATTTACTCCTGATACATATCCGCTTACACCACATGCAAATTCAAAGAAGTAGAATAATTCTCCTAAATAGAATTCATTAATTTCCGGCATAGTAACCATTAAGTTTGGTACTAATCCATCTGTGTGAGCTAAGATGGTTCCGTTCATTGCACTCTTATTAATGAAATCAACGGTCTTTCCAGCTAAATAATTTAATCCGTCTAAATCTACTTCTTCTAATTCTAATGTAATTTCAGCCTTTGGCTTTTCAACATTGATTACTGTTTCATAATGATTCTTAGAACCGTCCTGGATGAACTGTCCCATAGAATGTAAATCAGTGGTTAAATCCACTGCTGCAGGGAAGATACCCTTTCCGTCTTTTCCTTCACTTTCACCATAAAGCTGCTTCCACCATTCAGAAACATAATGTAAAGAAGGTTCATAGTTACAAAGGATTTCGATTCCTTTTCCTTTTCTATGAAGAATGTTACGAACTGCTGCATATAATAAAGAATCATTTTCTTCAAATGCATTTTCTAAGCATCTCTTTCTTGCAGATGCTGCACCTTCCATTAATTTATCAATGTCTGCACCGCTGACTGCGATTGGAAGTAAACCTACTGCTGTAAGAACAGAGAAACGTCCACCTACATCATCCGGTACTACAAAGCTTTCATATCCTTCTTCTGTTGCAAGGTTCTTTAATGCTCCCTTAGCCTTATCAGTAGTAGCATAAATTCTCTTTGCTGCTTCTTCTTTTCCGTACTTTTCCACTAAGATTTTCTTAAATACACGGAATGCAATAGCAGGTTCCGTGGTAGTACCTGATTTAGAAATCATATTAATAGAGAAATCTCTGTTTCCTACCACTTCAATCAAATGAGCCAGGTAAGTAGAGCTGATGCTGTTACCTACATAGTAGATTTCAGGAGTCTTTCTTACTTCCTTATCTACTACATTATAGAAGCTGTGTCTTAAGCTTTCGATGGCAGCTCTGGCTCCTAGATAAGAACCACCGATACCGATGACTAATAACACTTCAGAATCATTCTGAATCTTAGCTGCTGCCTTCTTAATACGGTCAAATTCTTCTTTATCATAATCAACCGGTAAGTCAATCCATCCTAAGAAATCATTTCCTGCACCTGTTTTCGCTAACAAAACATCCTTTGCAGCTTCTACCTGTGTCTTCATCATCTGGATTTCTGCATCAGAAACCATTGCATTTGCATAAGTAAATTTTACGTTTGCCATTTTTGTCTTTTCTCCTTTATTTCTTAAAATCCTATTCTTTGTAGGCAGTCAAGATGCTTTTTACATTTTTCGCCTACTTATTATTTTACCCTGCCGAAGTATGACTTCGCCAGGGATTTTTTCATATCTTATTCATTCTTCATCATTCAGGACCCATCTGTCTCATCCTGTTTTAACGTTCAGAATTCTGAATCATCACAATTAATTTGTGAAATCAGATGCGATTAGGATGTCATCACCATTACTTCTTCCGTTGGAATCAGAGATATCCTTTAGCTCTCTTTTTTGGGCATTCTGTACTGCATTATCTACCAGTTTCAAAATACGGTCAAGATTTCCATCTTCCACAGACTTCATCTGTTCCTTCAGGCGTAAGATAGTAACTTCATCTGCCATATAACCAAGCTGTGCAATGTAATTTTTCGCAATTTCGAAAAATTCAATATCTTCTAACCGATGCATCTGGATCAAATGATTAAACATGCTCATGCTCTCTTTATTCGTAGAGAATAATCTGGACAAGGATTCAATTTCACCTGTCAGAATTACAACAATATCATAGCCTTTATGATTAATTAAATCATAAAGCTCGTCTAATTTATTCTGTTGCAAAGCACCTGCATTATCAATAATCAAACATCCACCTTTCAATTTATCCAAAGCGGTGGTTAAATCTGCCCTATTAAATGCTGCTGCCTTAATCACTGCTAATGTCTTCGATTTCACGATTCCGGTAGCATAATAACTTCTTGCAAAGTCAGCACCCACACAGGTAGAACCAAAACTATGTCTTCCTAAAACCACAATGTTCCTTTGGGCTCCACCCTTGGTTCTTGCCATCTTATATGCATTGGTAACCTGATCGCTTAAAGAACCGATGGCAGCATATTTTGCAAGCAGTTTCTCGGCTTCTTTTGGCATTCCCTTAGCTTCTTCAGCCTTTCTCGCCTCTTCTGCTGCGATTCTTGCTTCCTCAGCCTTTCTCGCCTCTTCCGCTGCGATTCTTGCTTCTTCAGCTTTTCTCGCCTCTTCTGCTGCGATTCTTGCTTCTTCGGCTTTTCTCGCTTCTTCCGCTGCGATTCTTGCTTCCTCAGCTTTTCTTGCTTCTTCTGCTGCGATTCTTGCTTCCTCGGCTTTTCTCGCCTCTTCTTCAGCTTTTCCAGCCTGTTCAGCAGCAACTTTCGCTTCTTCGGCCTTCTTCGCTTCCGCCTGTTTACGTTCTGCTTCTTCTATTCTACGCTCTGCCTCTGTCTTACCATTTGCAAAGCCACTTCCAATCTTAGAACTGATGGATTTTCCAAAACTGCTTCCATTTGCACTGCTGAAACCAAATCCCTTTCCGGCTAATCCTGCCAGTCCTTTTGGCTTTTGTTCTGATTCGTCTTCTAAAACCTGTTTTTCTGTTGCTTTAATTTCTTCCCAGCCATCTTCATGGTTATCATCATGCTGACCTTCCCCAAATAGCTGATTTTCGACTTCTTCTTTCGAAGTACCTGGCTTTGATTCACTTAAATCAATGGTACCACCAAGACCTTTTTCCGGCTTATTCATATTCGCTAATGTCTTTTCGCCTTCTTTGGTCTTTCCAGCCTCTGACAGCTTATCACCTTCTAACCCTGCCGTAGCAAGAGTTTCCTCTTTCTTCTTAGGTGCACGGAAAATAGGTTTCTCATCTTCCGCTGATTTTGTTACGTTTTCTGCCGGCTTTGGTTCCTCTTTCTTTATAGGCTGTCCCTTCGCCGCTCTTTCCCTTTCAACCTGAGCCCTTACTGCAGCAATAAGTTCCTCACGTTTCTTTTCTTCTTCTTCTCGAAGTTTCTGAGCTTTTTGAGCAAGAAGTATTTCATCTTGCTGCGCATTATAATTAACTTGTTCCTTTGAGGAATTCTTCCTCCCAAATTGTAGTTTAATCTCTGCATCACGTCTTTCTATTTGAATTCTTAACTCATCAAAATCTGGATTTTCATCCCCAAAATTCGTTAAGTTGTCTTGCTGCATTTTCTCAAAATGTTGTTTCACTTCGACATCTTCTTCTGCCTCACTTTTAGCTAACTTATCCCGGCTTTCAATCTCCCGGCTTTTAAGTTTTTCTAAAAACTCGGCTTCTTTTTTAGCCCTCAGTTCCCGGCTTTTTGCCTCCCGTTCCTTCCTTCGGGCCTTTTCTTCCTCTTCTTCAAAGCCAAAGAGCATTTCCTGTTCATAATCCCGCTCTAACTCCTGGTCCTGCTCTTCCCGCTCCCTGAGTTTTTGTAGCTTTTCTCCCTCTTCCCGGCGAAGTTCCTCCTGTTCATAAGCAAATTGTTCTTTGGCCAGCTTTTTCGCCGCTTCCTGCTCTTCAAACTTTGCCAAAATCAGGTCATTTTCTTCCGAAATCTCAGGTAGCACATCATCCGGCTTGATATTCATGTGTCTAACCCTTTCTTCTTTGATTTCTCTGGTCAATTCCAATGCTTTATTCTTAATATCACCGGTGATTTCCTTCGTCTTAACCAATGTTTTTGGAATGATTTCATCTTGAAATTTTACCTTTGTTTTCTCTATATGCTTTCCTATTTCAGCCTTTTCGACTACTTTTTGAGCCTTTTTCCATATAGAATTAACAAATCCACCCACAGCAGAAGGGATTCCTTCCGGAAGGCTCTCCATATCATATAAATCCTTCGTTTCATCTTCCTCCACAGTAACATCATACTCTTCTTCACTGACAATTACTGCTTCAAAATCAACCTTCTTTTGATAAAAGTCCTGCTTCAGCTGCTGGTCTTCCATATCAATCAAGGTTTTATCATGATAATAATCCTCTTCAATCTCTTCTTTAGGATAACGGTTAAAGTAACAATCCAATAATTCCAAATCTGCCTTCTGTATGTCCGGAATATAAGAAACATACGGAGAATTCGGCCACATCTCCATTATTTTCAAAGCGGTTTCCCCTGCTTTTTCCTCTTCTCCCATCTTCCGGTATAACATCATCAGCTGGATTTCCCACTTATCAGTTTGTTCTAGCCTACAGAGAGTTTCCAGATAATCAAGCACCACTTCATTCTCTTCGCGTTTCGCCTTTGACATCAGGTAAAGTAACGTATAATGTTCTTTTCCCTCTTTATTACAATAGGCTTCATACAAAATATAATAAAGTTCGGCTTTCGTATAATAACCCATCCTCAGATACAAACGGACTATCTCATAAATGATACGGATTCCATTCGGTGACATCTTATGTGCCTTCACTAAAATATCTCTGCTTTCCCGATACCTCTTGTTCTCCATGTATACTTCGCCACAGAGCTTTAGAAATTGAGGATTTAAGGATTTTGTAATATCAACCTGGTCAATCACTTCTACGGCATCTTGAAACTTCTGCTGTTCTACTAATTCTTTTACCAGATTGATGTGTTGCATATTTAAGCTTTTTTTCAAATTATCCCACCTCAAATCTGTCACATATTAATAGTTTATCACAAATAAAATCCATTGACAACCTTGAATTCTCTTTCACATTATACAAAAAATCGACGTTATTATCAGTCGTTATATACAAAAAAAGCTCTCACACTTTTATTGTGCAAAAGCTTTTTTTATCCATTTTTCATATCCTGTAACGAAATTATCTTCAGAGAAGAATGGCTTCCGCCTCCCCAAACGCAATACCAATATGGTATGAAGTTAAAACATTCTCCGAAGTTTTAGGATAAACCATGGAACTGATAATAGCTTTCTCGTCAACCCCCTTTTTAGTCCCGCTTTCGCGGATGAGTTGTCACTTGTAACTAATTATCGTATTTTCATTATACTTCTACTCTAAAATTTCGTCAAGGTTTTATTGTGTTTTTTTACCAAAAATTTTTGGTAACTACGTCTATTGACCTATTTTTTTACTGTCATCTGTGAAATGTTTCTTCCACTAGCAAATACTTTGGAATAAATTCTGGTACATTTCTTGATTTTTTCGAACAGTTTTCTGGTTTCCGCCTCGTTGGAATATACCTTCCACAAGCCGCTGTATTTACACTCTTTCCCTTTATAACGGATAAACCCCCTCACATCCTCCAGCGGATATCCCAAAAACACACCAATTTCATGAGGAAAACATTCATACTCATAAAGCCTCTTTTTTAAATGATCCAGACAATTCTTCACTTCACAGTCAGGATATCCATATTCCCCAAGCAGTTCACGAACCCCCTCCTGCTGTAATTCTCTTTCTAGGTGACTTTTGCGGTAAGTGTAAATAAGCACCGCTTCTTTCTCCCATCGCACTACCTCTGCATAGACACCCCTTATGTTCAATTTTAAATTTATTTCTGCCAGCTCTTTTAAAACCTTTTCTTTTACTGCAAATCGATATCGAAAAAGGTTTCCACTCTTAATTCCTGCCAATGTGGGAGCGCAATGTTCAATTATGCTATTTTCTAACATCTTTTTTTCTCCTTAAAGAGCTGCCAGCTGTTTTCCGAGCTCCTCACATTCTGCCAGATTTTCTGCTCCCATAGCAGGACATCCCATTGCAAATCCCTTTACCTCTTTTAATTCATCCACAGAAACTTCGCTCACAGAAACTACTTTCGCTTCCTTTCCCGCATCTGTAATTCCCTTTCCAATCGCATTCGCCATTGCCTGTGTATTTCCTGTCTGTGACCAATAAATAACATAAACTTTATCCATAACTTCCTCCATTCTGATTCTCTTTCCGGAAACATAAAAATGTCAAACCTCAACACTTTCCTGTGGCTTCCCGAACCATATTTTAATCCCGTATTATAGTTAGTTGTTACTAACCTCAAACAGATTAACATATTCATTTTCTTAATTCAATACCTCTTATAGAGAGGAATTCTCAATAAACAATATTTTTCTTAATTCAACACCTCTTATAGAAAGCAATTCTCAATAAACAATATTTTTCCATTTATTCTCCCCTGAAAGAATCAAACTATACCACACATTTCAAAATCCTTACAATTCTATGGCACCGGTTTTTTCCCGGTTTCTCATCTTGAGGAATTCCAGACACAACTTCTCTAGGTTCTTTCATAATTTCAATTTAACCTGCAAAACAATTTGTGGAACCGAACCAAATATGATATTATAAACACAAAGAAACGCTGGTATTAAGTTACAAACAAAGTGAACGAAAATTTCTTTACAGGAGGACGATATGGCAACCATAAGTTTATGTATGATTGTAAAAAATGAAGAAAAAGTGCTAAAAAGATGTTTAGAATGCCTAAAAGATATCGTAGATGAAATGATTATTGTCGACACCGGTTCTACCGATGCTACAAAGGAAATTGCCGGCAAATACACTGATAAAATATATGATTTTCCATGGATTGATGATTTTGCGGCAGCCAGAAATTTTTCCTTTTCTAAGGCTACCATGGATTATATCTATGTGGCGGATGCAGACGAAATCATAGACGAAGAAAATAAAACCCGTTTTAAACTACTAAAACAGGCATTGCTTCCGGAAATCGAGATTGTACAAATGAAGTATTGTAACCAGTTAGAATTTGGAAGCGTATACAATTTCGATGTGGAATATCGCGGAAAACTATATAAAAGGCTTCGTACGTTTCAATGGATTGACCCCATTCATGAAACCATAAAAATGGAACCTGTTGTTTTCGATTCCGATGTAGAGATTATACATAAACCTTTGCAAAAACACGATAGAAGGGATTTTGCCATCTTTACCAGAATTTTAGAACGTGGAGAGCAATTATCCAAAAAATTACTGGATATGTATGCAAAGGAATTATTTATTTCCGGACAGCCGGATGACTTCTTTCAGGCAGAAACATATTTTAAAGGTGCTCTAAAAGAGGAACGAAGCCTGGAAGAATATAAAACTTGTGACTGCGTTCTTGCAAAAACCTGCTTTTTACGTAAAGACTGGGAGGGATTTTTCACTGCCTGCCTAAAAGAAGTGGCCGACAATCCACCAGCCGAAATTTGCACCTTGCTTGGAGAATACTACCGCCAAAAAGGAACCTTCGAAGAAGCAAGCATGTGGTATTACAATGCCATTCATGAACAGGAATGTATGTTAAACATCCAGTATTCCCAAAGAATTCCTATGGAAGGTATCATAGAATGTTATGAACAGCTTGGTATGCCTTCTCAGGCGGATGAATACAAAGAACAATTAAAAGAGCTCAAATAATGTTGGGGACAAAATATTTTGTCCTCTTGATACCTGCGAATTACTCCGCACTTTGTGCTCCGGGATTCTAAAACATTCGAAATTTCTTATGCCTTCTCAATCAGCACCGTTTTCCCTTCGAATGCAAATCCATATTTATATATTTTGTCTTCCGGTATGCCTTTTGCAAGCAGGGCTGCATCGTATCGTTTTTCCTCTATCTGGGCAAGGGCTGCTTTGACGGTATCCTCCAAGGACGCTTCTCTTTTGGTGTTAAATACCTTAAATTCTATAATAATTGCCGGATTTTTTTCCGGATTCTTCGGTTCTATTACAACGTCATATCTTCCAAAACCGCTTTCCCTGTTGGAAGTCACCATATATTCCCTCTGTAAATCAACCATTAAGCCTAGTACAAATCCATGATAAAACCGTTCCGGCTGTGCCTTTTTTGATACCCGTTTTCCGGTATCAAAACTACTAAACAGTTCAAGGCTCATCTGATTCATATATTCATTCATGGCATCCACGTCCTTCATCAGCATCGCCTTTATGAAATCATTATAGTCTGCATTGGTCTTCTTAAACCAAGCTCGAACCAAACCATCAAACATAATCCGCACTTCACGGTTGGTCACTGCCAATTCATAAAGGGCCTCTTCTCCTAATTCCAAATCTCCCAGACGGTCGTAATCCAGAACTTTTAGATAACCGCTAGCAACCAACAAACTCCACACTGCTTCTTCATTGTCGTCCAGCTGGTTATAGACAATCTGCTCATCGATGGGAACACGCAAATGATTCCCCTGAAGCAATTCCTCAAACTGTTTCTTAATGGCACCATTTCCTTCCCGAATCAGTTTTCCAACTAAACTATTAGAGCTGGTATTGGCCCAGTAGGTTGCGTACTCACCGGTATCCAAAAAGTTAAGGATAGACCAT
>JBGVLX010000003.1:0-44872 GCA_045124495.1 Lachnospiraceae bacterium | reverse complement strand
AGTATTATGAAAGAACTCCTCCAATAGATAGACATGCCTGGTGTATGTGTGATAAAATGTGTGTGGTGAGAACTAAAAATGTGAATTACGAAGGAGAATCTATATGAAAAAGGGAATCATAAGAAAAAAGATTTTGTTTGGTGCTACCTGTTTGTCTATGTTGATGATGATGACAGGCTGTGGAGAGAAGGAAGAAGAAAAGAAACGGGATTCTGCAAAGGGAAATGTGAAAGTAGAAAATACAAGAGAAAAAGAAACAGAAGAAAAAGAAACAGAAGAAAAGGATACAAAAGAATTGTCTTCTACAGAAGGAATGAAAGAAGAAAAAGATCCAGAGGGCTCAAATCCTGACAAGAAAGAAATTAACCTTGAGAAAATTAGGAATGAGGGAAAAAGTGCTTTTGAAGCGTGTTACGATGAAATTGTTGTATTGGAGGATGCAGAATCTTTTACTGGAAATTGGAATCGTACCAATACCATCTCTGCGTTGAGCGGAAACATTGTGATAGAACATCAGGATGAGGAAGGATTTGAATTTCAAGGGGAGTTATTTTACTATTCTCACATGGGCTGGATGGAAGGAAAAGCATATTATCTTTCTCAAGATACTGCTATTTACAGATACGATGACATGGGAGAAGAATATTATGGGTATATCATATTTCAAATGAATGGAGATAAGATGGAAGTGATAGCTTCAGACAATTCTACATTCCTGGATTTTGGAGCAAATGTATTTGCAGATGGAGAATATGTAGATGGAGAACCGGTATATACCAATGCTACTATCTTAGAGGACACTTTTACCCAGGAAGAACTTGATAGCTTAAAAAGTGTATTGGGAGAAACGTCTTATGAGGAAGGTTTTGCCTGGGTAGTAAGATATGGTGTTCTTAATGTGACAGAAGGTACTTTAGAAGATGGAACAAACGCAAAGTATTATGAGGCGTTTGTTCCTACCATGGGTGGATATGGCTTCGAATTACTGATGGTAGAAGATGGAAGATGGTATTATTTAACCGAAATGGAAGGTGGAAGATATAATACGAATGTTTCGGGAGAATTAGATTTTCCAACCTTTCATCCTGAGGAATCATGAAAATGAGATGTCGTGAATCATTGAGGAAAAAATTTTTATTTTTATTGTGACCTTTTTTTAGGTTGATACGTTTTCTTAATAGGAGGGAAGATAAAACATGCTCCAGGATAAGAAAGAGGACTTTAATGATGCCTATGCCCGATATGCGGATATGCTGTATCGGTTGGCACTTTCATACCTGAATTCCAATGAAGATGCTCAGGATGCGGTACATGATGTATTTATTAAATATTTAAATGCAGTTCATAAGCCTGAGGGAGAAGAACACCAGCGCGCGTGGTTTGTTCGATGCACCATTAATCAGTGCCATGATATGTTGCGTAAAAAAAAGTATCGTATGCATGAATCTTTAGATGAAATAAATGAGCTCCCTTCTGAAGAAAAAGAGTTGGAATATGATGTTTGTAAATTGGTATCCGGTCTTCCGGAAAAGTACAGGGCGGCAATAACATTACATTATCTGGAAGGCTATAACGTGAAAGAAGTTGCCTCCATGTTGAAAATTTCTGTTTCAGCAGTAAAAATGAGACTTTCCCGTGGGAGATTGTTGTTAAAGGATGATATCTAGTACATTGTTTATGTAGTTGTTTCTCTTTCATCACGCAACATAGGTTTTTGATCGTTTTGCAATTACCTAAAACAATATATTAGAAGGAGGAAGGTCATGTTTCAGGAAAAAGAGAAAGAAGAATATAAGAAAATTACAGCACCACCGGAATTAAAAGATAAAATTATATCATCTTTTCAAGAAAACAATGCTTTTGAAACGGTAGGAAATGCGGTTTCAAATCCTGCTACAGAAAGAATGAGAGGTAAATTTCCATTTGGCAGATGGAAGCAGTACCAGAACGTGGCTGTTGTCTGTGCATCCTGTATGATTTTGTTGATTGGAGTATTCTTCCTTCAAAGAGAAAATCATCAAACTTCAAACCAACCTAATGCAGTGTTATATCTTCACGGGACACAGGTTACCAAGGAACCCGTTGAAATTTCTACATCCACCGTTGCAGTGGCGGCTTTATATGAGAGGTCAAGTCCTGATATGATGATTCCTATGGATATTGAGGTTGGAGGAAACATCAGGATTTCGGTTTCTTATGGAACCATAGAAGTGGTGGATAAGGAAACAGAACAGGTGATTGAGCGTGGAAACCCTTTGGAGATAAAGGAAAACCAGTCGATTCGCTGGTGTATGATTCCAAATGAAGACGAATCTTATGAGATGATGGTAGAACAAAATGGAAATCAACAGGTTTATGGTTTAAGTTTTGATGAGGAAAAGCAAAGTTATACTTTATATAAAAAGTGAGTATTGCTTGAAGAAGACGGAAAAAATACTAAGGATTCCTACTCGGAGTATGAATAAGCAATGAATATAACATGAAAATAGGTAATTGCGAAACTATCAAAAACATACGTTGAGTGATGAAAAAGAAACCAATACATAAGCAGGTGCTTGTTCAGCCGTCGGTACTTAATGAGAGGCGCAGCCTTGAATTTAGTACCGCTACGAGCTGAACGCAGCGAAAGCGTGCCTGCGGTGTTTTGTTTCTTTTATATCACTTTCATTTAAAATATTATAGTTTTGCAATCACCTGATAACATGAAAAAAGAACAAGGAGAAAAGAAGAATGAGAAAGAAAATTGCACTTATTTTAGTAACTATGATGACATTAGGATTTACAGGATGTGGAGATAAGGCAGATAGTACCACTGAGAACAATCAGAAAGTAGAACAAAATCAAAAGGAAGAACAAACTGAAAAAGAAGAAGTTGCCAAGGATGCAGTGGAAATTTTATCCAATGTTTGGGGAACCTATGAAGAGGAAGAGAAGTTTGCAGCCATTGGTGGAGACATGGAACATCCTGTGGATAATGCACCGGGAGCTTTTGACATTTCCAAAGCAGAAGATTTAGACGCTACCTTAGGATTTCCACAGGGGAATGTTTCAGAGATTGACGATGCCGCTTCTATTATGCATATGATGAACGCAAATACCTTTACAGGAGCCACTTATCATGTAACGGATGCCGGAAATTTGGATTCCCTTGCTACTGCCATTAAGGATAATATTTTAGCAAGACAATGGATGTGCGGATTTCCGGACAAATTAATTGTGGTTCAGATTGGGGAAGACTATTTGGTAACTGCATTTGGTAATGGAGAAATTATGGATAACTTTTTGACAAAATTACAGGCACAATACAGTGATGCCAAGATTCTTTTTGAAGAGGCAATCCGATAATTTGCATAAATAAGAGTTATTTTGTTACTGTCGTGTGAACAGTTACGTTGTTTGCCAAGATAAGCCGGAAATCATTGGGGTTTCATGTTGACACTCTCTATCGAGGAATCGGTCAGAAGGAGAAAAAATGGGACATAGACTTTTAAAAATATTAGGCCTTATAGCATTGTTGGTTTTGGCATTGTTTATCACTTTTTATCTGGTGAAGAGTTCTCATTGGCCACTACGGAATGATGATGAAAAATCGGAGGTAACAGTGACAGATACTGAAATTCAACAGACGGATGAGAATCTAATTTATGAAAGTAATGGATATTTAAGTAAAACGGAATATCCCATGGATGAGGATTCCATCCGTCGTGCAGCAGAACGTTTTCGATATATCTACGAGGAAAATATAAAGGGAAAAGACATGAAGGTCTATTATTCTGTGATACCGGATAAAAATTACTTTCTGGCAAAAGAGGCTGGGCATCCTGCTATGGATTACGATGATTTTTATTCCGGTTTGAAAGAAAATATTGATTTTATGGAGTATATTGATATTACGGGGTTATTAAGCATAGAGGATTATTATAAAACGGATACTCATTGGAGGCAGGAACGATTAGAAAAGGTTGCGAAAAAACTGTCAGAAGAGATGGGAGTATCTTTAGATGCAGATTATGAAGAGAAAGAGCTGGAAATTCCATTTTATGGAGTATACTATGAGGAGGCAGCATCGTCTCTTCCGGCAGACACCATATATTATTTAACAAATGATATCTTGGAGCAATGCAAGGTGTATGATTTTCAAAATGACAGAGAAATTTCAATTTATGATATGGAAAAAGCACTAGGAAGAGACCCATATGAAATTTATCTATCCGGTGCCATTTCCCTTATCACCATTGAAAATCCCAATGCCACTACAGGGAAGGAATTAATTATTTTTAGAGATTCCTTCGGAAGCAGTCTTGCACCACTTTTGGTAGAAGGCTATGAAAAAATTACCTTGGTGGACATACGTTATCTTAGAAGTGATATGTTAAGCAAATTTATTACCTTTGAAAATCAGGATGTATTATTTCTTTACAGTACTTTAGTTCTAAATAACAGTGAGACATTAAAATAATATCAGGCTCAAAAGATTAAACTCAAAAGATTAAGCTTGAGTATATATGATAAAGCATGATTTAAAATCCTGAAAGTATAAGAAAGCCCCAACCGGAGTCTAATGGACTGGTTGGGGCAGTTGTTTTATTTCATTGTAAATTAGAAAGAGAAGTTTACGTTCTTTTTTATTTTAATCGTTTAAGTTCACTCCACGGTATCTGGCAATGGCTGCCACATCCTTATCTCCACGACCAGACAAACAACAAATAATGATCTGGTCTTTCTTCATGTTTGGAGCAATTTTCATTAAATGTGCCACAGCATGGGAACTTTCGATGGCAGCAATGATGCCTTCTGTTTTGGCAATATATTCAAAGGCATTTACGGCTTCGTCATCTGTTACCGGCACATACTGGGCTCTTTTGCAATCATGTAAATAAGCGTGTTCCGGACCAATTCCAGGATAATCAAGACCGGCAGAAATAGAATATACAGGGGCGATTTGTCCATATTCGTCCTGACAAAAATAAGATTTCATTCCATGAAAAATTCCTTCGGAACCTGTTGCAATCGTAGCAGCAGTTTTATCCGTATGGACACCATGTCCTGCAGCTTCACATCCAATCAACTGAACCGATTCGTCCTGAATAAATTCATAAAACATACCCATGGCGTTACTACCACCACCGACACATGCCATTACCACATCAGGAAGTTTGCCTTCTTTTTCTAAAATCTGAGTTCTGGCTTCGCGGCTGATAACACTTTGAAAATCTCTTACAATGGTAGGAAATGGGTGAGGTCCCATAACAGAACCTAATACATATAAAGTATCATCTACTCTTTGGGTCCATTCCCGCATACATTCATTTACGGCATCCTTTAAGGTCTGGGTTCCGGATTCTACGGCATGAACCTTTGCACCTAATAATTCCATACGATATACATTAAGTGCCTGACGGATGGTATCTTCTTTTCCCATGAAAATTTCACATTCCAGGCCAAGAAGTGCAGCAGCAGTTGCAGTTGCCACACCATGTTGTCCGGCTCCTGTTTCTGCAATGATTCTGGTTTTTCCCATTTTTTTCGCAAGCAATGCCTGACCTAATACATTATTGATTTTATGGGAACCGGTATGATTCAAATCTTCCCGTTTAAAGTAAATTTTAGCGCCTCCTAAATCCTTTGTCATTTTTTCCGCAAAGTAGAGCAAAGAAGGACGACCGGCATATTCCTTTAATAAAGTATCCAGTTCACTTAAAAATGCAGCGTCATTTTTATAAAATTCGTAGGCCTCTTCAAGTTTATGTATTTCTTCCATTAATGTTTCCGGTATATATTGCCCTCCGTGTATTCCAAATCTTCCTTTTTCCATTTTTCTCATCCTTTCTTAGTGATTGTGTTTTATTGTGAATGAATGTATATCCTTAACAGAGTGTTTTTTCATAGAAAATAAAAAAGTCCCTGACAACAGAATTTCTATTGTCAAGGACGGTAAAATCTACTTTATACCGCGGTGCCACCTTGATTTGTGGAATCCACACTCTCATCAGAATACTAACATATTCCCGGCAACTGACGTATGCCTTCACGTCATGGAATACTCAAAGCCTGACTGACTTCTTTGACCATGCCCTCAGTGGTCCATTTAATAAACTGCATTCTGCCGGTTCTCAGCAATCCCAGCTCTCTGTAAGCGCACTTTTTATTTTTATCTCCACGTCAACGGTTTCTTTTCAATTTTTATTGAATTGTTTTTATTATACTCCACAAATTTGATTTGTCAAGCGCAGATTTGAAATAATGAAGCAGATGAGAGTTGAAATAATGAAGCAGATGATGATAAGACGTTGCTGGTTAAATGTAGGTAGCAATGTGAGAGCTATTGTTCACTCAGTAACCTGACATTTGATTTAAGGTTACGTAATAGCATGATTCAGAAGTTGGTTTTAAGCTTAGCAAAGTTCAATTTGTATGAAGAAAACAACATGTTACATGAGCAAGCCTTTACCATAGAAAGATTAGAAATTGTTGCCATTCCCCAGTTCTTATAGTATAATTTTTTATGTGACACAAAAAAGGAGAGTAGAAAAATGTATTTAAGTAATTTGCTAGATACCATAGCCGAAATCAATGGAAAGATTTCTGATGTTGTTTGGGTTAAAATTGGTCTGATTTTATTGATTGGAACCGGAGTTTTAATGACAATACGAACAGGATTTTTTCAATTCACCAATATAAAAGAATGGTGGAGTATGACAGTAGGTGGAGTGTTTAAGAAAAGCAGCAGTGCGAAAGAAAACCAGGATCAAGGAGCGATTTCTCAGTTCCAAGCACTATGTACCGCTTTGGCTGCGACGATTGGTACCGGAAATATTGCCGGTGTTTCCTGTGCGATTTGCATTGGAGGTCCCGGAGCAGTTTTTTGGATGTGGGTAGCTGCCATCTTAGGTATGATGACTAGTTTTTCGGAAAATATACTAGGGATTTATTATCGAAGAAAGAATGTCAAAGGGGAATGGTCCGGAGGAGCCATGTATTACTTAAAAGACGGTATGGGAAGTAAAAAGGGCTGTAAAATGATTGGAAAGATTCTGGCAGTGTTATTTGCCTGTTTTACAGTACTTGCTTCTTTTGGAATTGGTAATATGGCTCAAATAAATACCATTATAAAAAATATAGAATCTGCCTTTTTCCAAAAATATGCTGCCAATTATGCTTTTGGAGAAGTTAGTTATACGAAATTAATATTAGGAGCGGTTTTGATGGTGATTAGTGGAGCCATTATCCTAGGAGGATTAAAAAGAATTGCTTCTGTAACAGAGAACATTGTCCCATTTATGGCATGTGCTTACGTTCTTGGAGCTTTAGCCACAGTGGTATTACATATGGACCAAATCGGTGCTATTTTTGCTTCCATTTTTAAATTTGCTTTTGGTGTGAAAGCAGTGGGAGGCGCTGCCGTGGGAATTACCATGAAGGAAGTATTTATTCAGGGATGTAAACGAGGTGTTTTTTCTAACGAGGCGGGCCTTGGTTCTGCTGTATTGGTAAATTCTAATTCAAATGTAAAAGAGCCGGTTCGACAGGGTATGTGGGGAATTTTTGAAGTATTTGCTGATACCATTGTGGTTTGTACCATGACAGCCATAGTGGTTCTTTCTTCTGGAATCATTAATCTGGAAACAGGATTACCGGCAGAGGGAACGGTTCCGGAAACCGTTGTGGCACAGGTGTTTAAAGGAAGTTTCGGTAAGATCGGAGAGGCATTTATTGCTATTTCTATTTTATTGTTTGCTTTTACCACTGTGCTGGCCTGGTCTCATTATGGCGCCAAGGCGATTGAGTACTTGTTTGGAGTAAAAGCAGCGGGAGTGTATCGGTTTATTTTTGTAGTAATGGTTTTTGTAGCATCTACTTTGACCTCTTCACTGGCTTGGGATATTTCAGATACATTTAATGGTTTAATGATGATTCCAAATTTAATCGCAGTAATTATTTTATCGCCGTTGGTAGTAAAGATTACAAAGAATTATCTGGACCGTCATCACCGTGGAAAAGATATAGAGCCTTTGTTGTCCTATGAACAATTAGAAAAGAAGTAGATATAGTTTTAAACTATAACGAACTAGAAAAAATACATATATTATGAGAAAAGGTTTTTGCTTGCAAAGACCTTTTCTTTTCTTTATACTAGTAGAGTAAGTGTAGGTAATTGCGAAACTATCAAAAACTTATGTTGAGTGATTTAAAAGAAACAAATACATAAGCAGGTGCTTGTTCGGCCGTCGGTACTTAATGAGCGACTTGTCGCGAATTTAGTACCGCTACGAGCCGAACGCAGCGAAAGCGTGCCTGCGATGTTTTGTTACTTTTAAATCACTTCCACATAAAATATTATAGTTTCGCAATCACCTAATAGAGTACAGTGAAACGAAAGGAGAAAGGCTGCAGGGAAGATTTTGACCTAGATTATGTCGTGAATAGTTGAGGTCTGAAAAAGCAGAATTTACAGAACAAAAATGATAAAAGATATATTAAAACAAAAGAAGAACTTAATTTCCTTTGAGGTATTTCCACCTAAGACAGAAGAAGGAATGGAGCAGTTATTTGATACATTAACAGACTTAAAACCATATGCACCGGATTTTATCAGTGTTACCTATGGTGCAGGAGGTTCTACTTCCAAAAAGACCGCAGATATTGCAGCTTTCATTAAAAATGAATGTAAGTTAGAAGCTTTGGCGCACGTTACCTGTGTGGCACATGATGAAGCATCTTTGCAGGTATATTTAAACGAAATTCTCAGTCTTGGCATTGAAAATGTGCTGGCACTAAGAGGAGATAAGCCGAAGGATATGACAGAAGAACAGTTTGCTTCCAGACATTTTACCTATGCCAGTGATATTATCCCATTGATACATAAATGGGCGAAGAAAGACATTACCGTAGCCGGAGCATGTTATCCGGAAGTACATACAGAGGCAGTTTCGAAAGAGGCTGACTTAGAGGCATTGAAGAAAAAAGTAGAATGTGGAGTGGATTTGTTGATTACCCAATTGTTTTATGACAATGAAATCTTTTACCGATTTTATGAAGACGTCCGGAAAATGGGAGTAGAGACTCCTATCTGTGCAGGGATTATGCCTGTTACCACAGTTTCAGGTTTTAAAAATACCATTACAATGTCCGGTTCTTCCGTGCCGAAAGAATTGTTACAGCAGGTAGAAAAATATTCTGAAAATCCGGAAGATTTAAAGAAGGCAGGTCTGGAATTTGCATTAAAACAAATTCAGCAATTAAGAAATTTTGGTGTAGAAGGAATTCATTTGTATCCTTTAAACAAAAAAGATGTAAGCAAATATTTACTGGAAAATATCTAAAAAATTGAGGCTGTTGCACTAGGTTAAAATCCAGAATATGGGGCATGATTCGTTAAAAATGCCCCTATCCTGTAGAAAGTTTTCTAAATGCGACAGCCTCAATTTTTGTTTTCTTTATGGAAAATTTTATGTATTCTTTAAAAACAAAGATTCAACAAATCATGTTTTAGGAAAGTTCCGATATTTTTGCAAGGGTATGTTCCTTGATTTTAATAAAAGTTTCTTCACTTAAATCATGTTCAATCTTACATGCATCGGCAGCTGCAATATCTTCGCTGACTCCTAACATTGTAAAAAATTTGGTCAACAGGGTATGACGTTCATATATATTAGAGGCAACTTTATGTCCTAAATCAGTTAAATTGATATAGCCTTCTTTGTTCATTTCGATATAGCCATTTTCCCTTAGCTTCTTCATGGCCACACTGACACTTGGCTTTGAAAAATGCATCTCGTTTACGATGTCAATGGAGCGAACTTCTCCTAAACGTTGTTTTAATATAAGAATGGTTTCTAAATAATCTTCTGCGGATTCGTGAATTTCCAATTTTTATCCTCCTCATATTGAATATTTTATTGAAAAAACTGACTTTAAATAGCATACCATAAATGAGAATTTGTTGCAAACAAAAATATTTTTTTAAGACAAGCAGCTTGCTACAAAAAAGGCGAATGCCTGTACAATGTACATTGGCAATCGCCTGTTTGCTTCTTATTGGTATTTTCTACAATAAATAGATAAAGTATCCCACGTAGCAGGTTAACATAACAATTCCCCAAACACGTCTTAATTCCAGCTTTCTAAATACCGCAATCCATAAAATAATACCAGCAGCAATTGCTACGATTCCGTCAATAAGGAAGCTTGGTTCGTAAACCATTGGTATGATAAGGGAAGAAGTACCAAGTACGAATAAAATATTAAATAGGTTACTTCCTACGACATTACCAATGGCAATATCAGCATTTCCCTTTCTTGCCGCAGTAACGGAGGTAACCAGTTCAGGAAGGGAAGTTCCTAAGGCTACGATGGTAAGTCCGATAAAACGGTCTGTCATACCAAAGGCTTTCGCAATTTCAGTGGCACTGTCTACGGTTACATTACTTCCCAACACAACGATTACAGCACCTACGATGGCACTGAGTAATAATTTTATCGTGCTGGTCTCTACTTTTTCGTTTTCTTCTTTTCCGTTTTTGGCAAGGATGAATAGGTAAACTAAATATATAATGAAGAATACCCATAAAATAACACCTTCGATGCGGGAAATTTTGTTATCACTCATTCCCATTACGACGAATAGTATTGAAATAAAAATCATATAAGGAATTTCGATTTTTAAAGTGGACTTTTGGATTGCCACGGTTGTAATTACGGAAGTAACACCTAAGATAATAAAGATATTTAAAATATTACTTCCTACGACATTTCCTACTGCGATATCTGCAGTTCCTTTTAATGCAGCAGTGATACTAACTGCGGCTTCCGGTGCACTGGTTCCCATGGCTACAATGGTCAGACCTACTACTAATTGTGGAATTCCCATTTTTCTGGCAATTCCGGAAGTACCTTCAACAAACCAGTCAGCACCTTTTATCAACATTGCAAATCCTAAAACTAATAATAATATTTGTAAAAAAATCATGATTATTCTCCTTTGTTTCGCATGTTGCAGCTCATGCTTTTTATTTCAAATAATAGTTTATAAAAAATATAATATTTTATGTATAATACGAAAAAACTTCACCTCCCTCGAGGGATTATAACACATGCTTTATTGAAAATCCAGTGTATATCAGCATTGATTGTTGAAACAAATAAGCACGTATTACGGTTTAATTGTTAACAATAACAAGCAAGAAAAATTTAAGAAGGAACATCGGGTTTCGCTGATTCAGTATATCTGTGCTTTAATTATCATGAAGCAATTCCTTTATTTCTTCTACAGACATAGTTTCCATCAGTTCTTCTATCCGTGCAAAAAGTGTCATATATTTTATAGGAAGAGTATATTTTTTCATTTCCTCTAAAATTTCAAAAACCTTTCCAAAATCAAATTCGTCTATGCAACGCTCCAGATTGTTAAGAATTGGAAGGATGGTGTTTTCATCTAATCCTGGCAAAGCTTCTGTATTTTGTACCGGGTCCAGCATTTGATAATGGCTTAACACTTTTTCTATATCATTTAAAAGGATACGGTAGTCTTTTTGGAACGTGGTCATATTCTGATCGATATAAGAAAAATCACCAATACGGCCAGACTCCTCTTGTTTACGTGCGGAAGCGGAAATTTCCGTTGCACCTATGCTTAAGGAAGTACTTTTTAAAGCATGAATTTTAATGATATAGTTTTCATAATCCTGTTGTTTCCAGGCAGACTCTAATTCAGCCAGATGTTTTTCGCCATATTCGTAGGTAATTTTTAGGATATTTAAATAATCCTGAATTTCCCCGCCACAGTTAGCAATCCCTTCTTCCACCTTTATTTCAGGAAGTTTTTCCTTTAAGAATAAAACCTCTTTTTCCTTTTTTGGATCTTGTTTTGTTTCTTCTGGTTTAGTGTTATTGGAAGAAACTTCGCTTGAAGAATCATAAGTAATTCGTTCTTCTGGGACAAAGCGTAAAAACAATTCTTCTAATTCACCTGTGTTAATTGGTTTTCCGAGATATTCATCAAATCCTTTATCAATTAGGAGTTCTTTCGTTCCCTTAATGGCATCTGCAGTAAGTACAATAATTTTACAGTTGCCTCCAAAGTTGTAATGAGAACTTAATTCACGAATCTCATTCATAGTTTCGATACCGTCTAATCCAGGCATCATTTGATCCATAAAAACAAGGTCATAGTTTTTGGTATTACAAAGTTCGATGGCTTCCATTCCGCTAGAAGCAGTATCTACTAAAAGACCATAATAGCTTAAAATACCATGTGCCACACGAAGATTTACCAGATTATCATCTGTTACCAATACTTGCAAACCGTGAATTTTCATATCGGAGGTATTGCTGCTGTGAAGCTTTTTCTTTTTATGGAAGAAATCTTTATCCAAAGGAGTAGCATCAATAATATTTTGCTCTAATATCACGGTAAAGGTGGAACCTACTCCATAAGTACTTTCTACCTGAATTTCCCCATCCATTAAGGTAACATAGCCATTGGCAATGGCAAGTCCCAAACCGGACCCTTCGATACCATAATTAATTTTATGATCTAGACGTTCGAAATTTTTAAATAGATTCTTTAAATTTTCCTGACGGATACCGATTCCTGTGTCACTGATTTTAAACGCCAGCCGGACAAAATCTTCTGTTTGGTTTAGAATCGAAATTTCAAAAGAAACCTGACCTTTTTGGGTATATTTTACAGCGTTATTCAGGATGTTAATTAAAACACCACGGATTCGGATTTTGTCTCCATAAAGCTCCTTTGGAATCCGGTCAGCCACCTGCATATGAAAATCAAGTCCTTTTTTCTCAGCTTGTGCGGAAATGATTAAGGCAACATCATTTAAAAGTTCCCCGGTAACATAACGGTCCAACACCAACTCCATTTTTCCGGATTCGATTTTGGAAATATCCAAAATATCGTTAATAATGGCAAGAAGGTTATTGGAAGACCATTTGATATCCTCCACATGTTCCCGGACTTCATTGTTAATGTCCATTTTTAATACAAGTTCAGAAAATCCGATGATTGCATTCATAGGGGTTCGGATTTCATGAGACATATTTGCAAGGAAGGTACTTTTTGCCTGATTTGCATATTCTGCATTTTTCATGGCTTCTTCTAGTTCATTCATTGTTTTCATACGTTCAGAAAGATCCGTTACAATGATAATGTAACCAATAATATCTCCATAAGCATCGTGAATCTTATTTACGGAAAGGCTGCAGTATAACTGGTTGTGACAACAAATGGCATCTATTTCCTGAAAGTTGGATTCAAAATCAAAGATATCCGGTTGTTCTAAGGAAAAAAGCTGGTTCATACTTGTATGTTTCAGATTATCCTTTTTTACGCCCAAAAAAGAATAAGCGGTGTCATTTAATATCTGAAGACGGTGCTTTGAATCGTATACTAATACCGGGACTGTAAGAGAATAATAAATAAACTCAGACATATTACCGATGGTGATACGGGAATGGCTCATAAAAATAATCGCATGATACATTATGATGAGACCGAGAAACTGAGCAATAGAACTACCCGGAATTACCATATTACTAATCATAGGAAAGATAGTATCAAAAACCATTCCAAAAACAATGGTAATTTCAGCCAAAAGACATTTCTTTCCAAGTTCTCTAATGCGGCGATTTGGTGAGTTTCGTATCATATCTATTACAATAATAAGCAGACAGATTGCAAGGATAACGGTGTATGCGATGTATAAAGTGTTCCAAAGGCCGGAATGAAAGGAGTAGGTCATTCCAAATTCACTTAATTCATAGCTGACCATTTCTTTTTGGATTACAAAGAAATAAATGATAATACCTAAAAAAGAAAATGCCTTTGCAAAGGTGTGGAACCACTTTTTCATTCCGGAAAGATAGCACACCAGAAACTGAACCGAAATCAGATATGCAAAAGTACCAATCATTCCTAAGGCACGCCATGCATAGGCCCGTTCAGGAACTGTCTGGACAATTACCCCATAAAAACCAAGACTCCAGACGGCACTAGAAAGACAAAAAGTGAAAAAGAGACGGTTTTCCGTATATTTAAATTCTCTTTTTCGAAATACAACAATGGCGAAATAAAGTGCCAGAACAAAGCAGGCAAATAAAATTTGTGGAAAAATGAATTTCATAGTATCTTCCGTCCCTTCTATGAGTTCAACACATTTTCAATATGTTCAAACAGAGTTTCTTTGTTGACAGGTTTTTGCAGACAGGCAACAGGGACATAGGTGTCAAATCCGGTTGATATTTCCTGGGTTAGGGTTCCGGTAAGTAACAGTACAGGAACCTGTTTATCGGGATGTTTTTCTTGAATTTCTCTCATTAAATCAGCGCCATTATATTCCGGCATCTGGTAATCTAGCAGTATTAAATCAGGAGTATGTTTTAACAGATAATTTAACGCAAGTTTCCCGGAATTAAGCATGATTACATGATAGGAATCTTTTAAAAGACTGTTTAATTGTCTTAAATAGGACATATCATCATCAATGATTAAAACGGTTTTTTGACAACTGTTTTTGATATTCTTTTGATATACTTCTGCAATTTTACGATTTAGGACTTCTTTGCTGACAGGTTTAATTAAATAACCTTCAATTCCTAAAATACTGGTATTCAGGCTGGCGTATCGGTCACGGTGCCCCGTTACAAGAATCACAGGAGTCTGCGAGCATTCTTTGATTTTACGAATTTGTTCCAAAGTCTGAAATCCATCCATGTGTGGCATTTCTACATCCAGCAATATGATATCTGTGGAATGGTGGTTCAAATAATCCAAGGCCTGACTTCCACCCAGAGCACTAGAAACATTAGCGGTTTCCTCAAGATAAAGACTCATAATTTTGATGGTCTGTATATCATCATCCACGATTAGTATATTTGGTAATAATTTCTCCATAAGCATCCCTCGTTTTTGCGAGATTTCCTTTAGGACGAAAGAAAATCACAGCATATTTTTATATAAAATCCGGTGTAAATCATAAAATTTTAATGGGACAATTTCGATGATCTGCACGGAATCACAATCCATATTTTCTATGTAAAAAATCGATTTTATTATAACATATGGTGTTTCAGGTATGCAAGGGTAGAAGTAAACAGATAGTAATGTACTGATGGTGGGGAGGAATATTCACTCAGTAACCTGACACTTGCTGTCAGGTTACGTAATAGCATGATTTAGGGGATGGGTTGTGATTTGTTCAATCGTAATTTTAAAACTGCCAATAACTATTACTTGCAATTTTAGCAAGATCCGTTTATAATTATTCTAGAAGAAATCAAAGAACGTGGACTTGTTCGATGATTGCAACTTCGGAACAAAAGTAATTTTAAGTTACGAGCTGTCCTCTATTGCTGGTAGAGGGCAGCTTATTTTCTATTCTGATGGTCATCAAGGTATGTAAGTATAGCAAAAATAACATATATCTTGTTAAAAAGCAAACTAATGTTTGTTTTTTGTAAACAATAAATACAAGGAGTATTACCAATGAAATACAAAAAAATCGTAACAGGAACCTTTCATGACAGACCCAACCGTTTTATTGCAAATGTGTGGATAGAAGATAAATTAGAAACGGTTCATGTGAAAAATACCGGCCGTTGTAAAGAACTGCTTCTTCCGGGAAGTAAAGTGATTTTGGAAGTGGCAGACCAGGCGAAACGAAAAACCAAATATGATTTGATTTGTGTATATAAAGAAAATTTAGGCTGGGTAAACATTGACAGCCAGGCACCGAATAAAGTAGTAAAAGAATGGCTTATGAGGAAGGATTATACTTATATTAAGCCGGAATATACCTATGGAGAATCCCGGATTGATTTCTATATGGAAAAGGAAGAAGAAAAATATCTTATGGAAGTAAAGGGTTGCACCCTGGAGGTAGATAAAATAGGATATTTCCCGGATGCTCCTACTGAGAGGGGTGTGAAACATCTGAGGGAATTAACTAAAGCAGCAAAAGAAGGATATCATTGCATGGTTGCTTTTGTCATTCAGATGGAAGATGTGAAAGAAGTACGGGCGAATATAGACACTCATAAAGAATTTGGGAAGGCATGGGAAGAAGCCGAAAAAGCAGGAGTTCAGTTTTTATTTTTAGAGTGTAAGGTAGCGGAAGATACGTTAGAGATTATTTCATAGTTATTTGAATGAAAGAGAAAATTGGGAAATTTATTTCGTCGCATAAAATGGAACTTTATGTTATACTAGCATCATGACTAGAAAAAGGAAACGGTGAAAACGATGAATTTACTTACTATAAAGAATTTTTCAAAATCCATTACAGATAAAGTATTATTTAAAGACGCGGATTTTTCCATTCACGAAGGGGAAAAAATCGGTGTTATAGGGGTAAATGGTACGGGAAAATCTACACTTCTTAAGATGCTGGCGGGACTTATCGATACAGATGAAGGAGAGGTAGTAAAAGCGAACAAAGTAAAAATTAACTACCTGCCACAGAATCCTGAGTTTGAAAAAGGAATTACCATATATGATTATGTGATATCAAAAAACAGCACAGAACACAATCATTGGGGTGTGGAAGGAGAGGCTAAGAATATCTTAAATATTCTTGGATTTCAGGATTATGAGCAGAAGGTAGACCATCTTTCCGGAGGCCAAAGAAAACGGGTGGCCCTTGCAGCCACTCTTTTAAGCAATTGTGACATTCTGATTTTAGACGAGCCTACCAACCATTTAGACAGCGTCATGGCTTCCTGGCTGGAGGAATATCTGAAAAAATCAAAGGCAGCATTGGTTATGGTAACTCATGACCGTTATTTCCTAGACCGGGTATGTAACGGAATCGCTGAAATAGATCAGGGAAAAATCTATCGTTATACCGGAGGTTATGAAAAATATCTGGAGGAGAAGGCATTAAGAGAGGATATTGCCATAGCTTCCGAACGGAAAAGACAAAGCATCCTTCGTGTGGAATTAGAATGGATACAACGTGGGGCCAGGGCAAGAAGTACCAAGCAGAAAGCCCATATTCAACGATATGAAGAATTAAGGGATAGAGAAGCACCGAAGGAAACCCAGAAACTGGAAATGAACTCCATCAGCAGCAGATTAGGAAATAAGACCATAGAATTAAGTCATGTGTCCAAGAAATATGGGCAAAGAGATATTATCACAGATTTTAATTATATCTTTTTATCCGATGACAGAATTGGTATTGTCGGAGAAAACGGTTGCGGAAAGTCTACTCTTATGAAGATCATTATGGGGGAAGTGACTCCGGATAGTGGAACTATTGAAATCGGTCAGACGGTAAAGATAGGATATTTCTCACAGGAAAATGAGCATCTACCACAGAATATGAGGGTGGTAGATTATATTAAGGAAACAGCGGAATATGTAAAAACAGAAGATGGTGTAATTACAGCAACCCAGATGCTAAACCGCTTTTTATTTGACAGCACCTTACAGTATCAAATGATAAACCGTCTTTCCGGAGGGGAAAAACGTAGACTTTATCTGCTAAAAATATTGATGGAAGCACCAAATGTGCTGATACTGGATGAGCCTACCAATGATTTGGACATTGCTACCATGATGATTTTGGAAGATTATCTGGATTCCTTCCAGGGAATCGTGATTTCGGTATCTCACGACCGTTATTTCTTAAACCGTATGGCAAACCGGATTTTTGCTTATGAAAAAGATGCAGTTACCGGTCAGATACAGATCAATCAATACGAAGGAAATTACGATGACTATATGGCGAAAAGTCCTTTTTATGCTCAAAGAGGAACCGTAGGAAAAGGAACAGGTGGTAAGTCTATGGCTTCCAATCAGGAGAATGGAAATTCAGAAGATAAGGAGAAAAAGTCAAGTCAAAAACCTAGAACGGAAAAGTTAAAAATGACCTATAATGAAAAAAGGGAGTTTGAAACCATTGACGAAGACATTGCGAAATTGGAAGAGAAGATTGAGAAGCTTGAAAAAGAAGTGGGTGCCAATGCCACAGACTTTGTAAAGTTAAATCAGATTGTAAAGGAAAAAGAGGAAGCGGAACAGTTATTAGAAGAAAAAATGGAACGCTGGGTCTATTTGAATGACTTAAATGATAGAATAAATAATCAGTAATTTTCATTGTGTGCATCATGAATCAGGAAATAAAGGATTGGTTTGTGCATGCAAATTCGCTTCGCGAAGCTTAAAACCAACTCCTGAATCATGCTACTTAGTAACCTGACAGCATGTGTCGGGTTACTGAGTGAATAGTAACTAACTGACAATCAATGATCAATAAGATGAAAAAATACGATTATCAATAAGATGAAAAAAATACTTGACTTGTGCAATATTTTTCAGTATCATAAAAAAACAATCAATCGAATATTTGAAAAGGGAGTAGTTAAAATGTGTTGTCAACATACCCGGTAGTGATACCTGGCAATGCATACCTACGAGGTTACGAGACTTTTAATGTATTAGAACAAAGGAATTTGTTCATACATTAAAAGTCTCGTTTTTCTTTATTCGTTGTATTTTTTAAGGAGGAAAAGATATGAAAGAATGGTATCAACAATCAAAACAGTCTGTGTTAGAACAGCTGAATGTTACCACAGCTGGCTTAAGTGAAGAGCGGGCAAAGCAGCTTCTGGAAGAAAAAGGTGAAAATGCCTTGCAGGAAGGAAAGAAAAAAAGCACTTTGCAGGTTTTCCTTTCCCAGTTTGCAGATTTAATGGTAGTAATTTTAATCATTGCAGCCATTATATCCATGCTTTCTGATAATGTAGAAAGTACTATAGTAATTCTTGCAGTTATTACTTTGAACGCTATACTTGGAACAGTGCAGCATAAAAAAGCTGAAAAATCTCTAGATAGCTTAAAAATGTTATCTTCACCAAGTGCTAAAGTAGTAAGAAATGGGAAAGTGATGGAAATTCCGTCCAGAGAAGTAGTACCAGGGGATATTATCAATCTGGAAGCCGGAGATATGGTGGTAGCAGATGGAAGAATCTTAGAAAACTTCTCTTTGCAGGTAAATGAAAGTTCCTTAACCGGCGAATCCACCAATGTAGACAAGATGGATGGAGAAATCCAAGGGGAAGTTCCTTTGGCAGATCGAACCAATATGGTTTATACCAGCAGTCTGGTTACATACGGACGTGCTACTGTGGTAGTAACAGGAACCGGTATGGATACAGAAATCGGTAAAATCGCTTCCATGATGAATGCCACCAAAGAAAAGAAAACACCATTGCAGGTAAGTTTGGATCAATTCAGTAGTAAACTGGCAATCGTAATTATTGTGATTTGTATTTTAGTTTTTGGACTTAGTTTATACCGTGAAATGCCAGTTTTAGATTCCTTAATGTTTGCAGTAGCACTTGCAGTAGCAGCCATACCAGAAGCATTAAGTTCTATCGTTACTATTGTGCAGGCAATGGGTACACAGAAAATGGCGAAAGAACATGCCATTATGAAAGAATTAAAGGCAGTGGAAAGTTTAGGTTGTGTATCAGTAATTTGCTCCGATAAAACAGGAACTTTGACACAGAATAAAATGACAGTACAGGAAATCTACCTGGACCATAAGATAATATCAGCACAGGATCTGGATTTACATGACCAGTTACATCGTTATTTATTATATGATGCCATCTTAACCAATGATTCTAAAATTATAGATGGAAAAGGAATCGGGGACCCTACGGAATATGCTCTTGTGGAAATGGCAAGAAATATTAAATTGCCGGAGGAAGAATTAAGAGACATTATGACACGTATGGAAGAGATTCCATTTGATTCCGATAGAAAATTAATGTCTACCAAATATCTGTTACATGGAGTTCCAACCATTCTAACCAAGGGTGCTGTGGATGTTTTATTAGATAGAACCGTAAGTATCCGTACTTCCGAAGGCATCCTTCCTATGACAGAGGAAGAAAAACAAAAAATTGTAGATACCAATTTACAGTTTTCTGAGCAGGGATTGCGTGTATTAGCCTTTGCTTATCGTGAGGTAGATAATAATCATACTCTTTCATTAGAAGAAGAATCTGATTATATCTTCCTTGGATTAATTTCCATGATGGACCCTCCAAGAGAAGAATCAAAGGATGCTGTTACCGATGCAAAACGTGCGGGAATCCGTCCGGTTATGATTACCGGAGACCATAAAATTACAGCTACAGCTATTGCAAAACAAATCGGTATTTTTGAAGATGGTGACCTGGCTGTGACAGGAATGGAACTTGACAAGATGACAGAGGAAGAATTAGATGCAAACATCGAAAAAATCTCTGTATATGCCCGTGTTTCGCCGGAAAATAAGATTCGTATTGTAAATGCATGGCAGAAGAAGGGAAATATTGTTGCCATGACCGGAGACGGTGTAAATGATGCTCCTGCCCTAAAGAAAGCAGATATCGGTGTTGCCATGGGTATTACGGGTACGGAAGTATCCAAGGATGCAGCAGCCATGATTTTAACCGATGATAATTTTGCCACTATTATAAAGGCAGTTGCCAATGGACGTAACGTTTACCGAAACATTAAAAATGCCATTCAATTCCTGTTATCCGGTAATATGGCGGGAATACTTTCTGTATTATATACTTCCTTAAGAGCATTGCCTGTACCATTTGCACCAGTGCATCTGTTATTTATTAATTTATTAACAGATTCCCTTCCGGCCATTGCCATTGGTATGGAACCGGCAGAAAAAGATTTACTAAAACAAAAACCAAGAGATCCGAAAGAAGGAATTTTAACCAAGAAGTTCATGTCCAATATTTTACTGCAAGGTTTGTTGATTGCCATTTCTACCATGATTGCCTTCCATATAGGAAAGGATGCGGGAGGGGCAAAAGTTGCAAGTACCATGGCATTTGCAACCTTAACTGCAGCAAGATTGTTCCATGGATTTAATTTAAGAAGTGAACATTCCATCTTTAAAATTGGATTTAAGAAAAACTGGGCTAGCTTAGGAGCCTTTGTAGCAGGTATGGTATTCTTAAATTTAGTATTATTTGTACCACCATTAAGTAAATTGTTTGAAGTTACCGCTCTTTCAGGAAATCAGATTGGTATGATTTATTTATTGGCATTTATACCTACTGTCATTATACAGTTTGTGAAGGTAGTAAAGGACTTAAGCAAGAAGTAAAAAATTAGAATAAAAAATCGAAAAAGACAAAAGTAGGAAAGCTATCACTTGTGTTTATAAATGAAACATGGGTGATGGCTTTTTATTACTTGAAAATATAGTTTGTGTTTAAAGATATCATTTTATTGTATGGAGAATTATGTGAGTTAAAAAATTTACTTCTTATTCCTCATCTTTAACCATTATAAAAGGTGCCGAAAAATTTTTTTGAATCTCTTTTTTTGGGATGTCAGAAATTCCTTGTACTTCCGGAAAGGATGTGCTAGAATCTCTTTTGTCTGGGGAAACAAGTGAAAATCTTGTACGAGCCCGTCGCCGTGAAGTACAAAAAAGAAGAATTAATCTTACCGAAAGCCACATTTTAGGGAAAGCCATTGGAGAAAATCTGAGAAGGCGGATTAATTTAACTTAGGACTTATTGAGAATCATTAAGATATACAATGATTTATCAGAAATTGTTGAGGTATACAATGATTTATTAGGATTCATTGCAGTTTTAACGAAATGGTTTTTGTGTATAGTCTAAGTTTGGTACCAAGTCGAAATATCCAGGCAAAACAATCCCTTTTTATAACTGCGAGTGCCAGTTCTTTGGGAAAATTAAATCTAAGGAGAAAAAAGATGAGAAAAACAACAATGAAAATGCAAAACAAGAAAAAATCATTGTCACTTTTCCTTTGTAGTGTGCTGATTGTGGCTATGGCACTGTTTACAACTGGTTGTGGTGATAATGCGAAAACTTCGACTACCTCTTCACAAAATACTGAGGCGGCACCTTCAAAAGACGTTATTGTTCTAGGTGAAGGTAATACTACATTTGACTTTTCCGTAGTGGATAAAGAGGGAACAGAAACATTTTTTGAAATTCATACGGATAAGCAGATAGTTGGAGAAGCATTGCAGGAACTTGAATTGATTGCAGGGGAAGACGGACAGTATGGTCTTTATGTAAAAACGGTAAATGGTATTACTGCAGATTATGACAAAGATGGTGCATACTGGGCATTTTATGTGAATGGGGAATATGCACAGTCTGGCGTAGATACTACTAAGATTACAGAAGGAGAAAGCTACTCCTTTAAGGTAGAAAAATCGTGAAACTGACCATTAAGGAAATGACTATGTTTGCCATGTTGGGAGCATTAATGTATATTTCCAAAATGATAATGGAGTTTGCCCCTAATGTTCATTTGCTGGGAGTATTTACTATAGCATACACGGTGGTTTACCGAAAGAAAGCGTTATACCCTATTTATATTTACGTGATTTTAAATGGTATTTTTGGTGGTTTTGCCCCTTGGTGGTTGCCATATTTATATGTTTGGACGATACTTTGGGGTGTTGTTATGCTGTTACCAAAGAAAATGCCAAAGAAAATTGCCCCTGTCGTATATATGGTTATATGTGCAGCTCATGGTTTTTTATTTGGAACCTTATATGCGCCGGTACAGGCAATTCTTTATGGATTAGATTTCAAAGGGACAATGGCATGGATTATTGCCGGTCTTCCATGGGATTTCATTCATGGTGTCAGTAATTTCTTTTGTGGAATCTTGATTGTACCGATTATATTAATATTAAGGCGCGCAGAAAGAAGCATGGCTAAAAATTAAAAAATAATGAGGGTCTTAAAGTAAATTTTGCCGGGATAGAGAAATCTGTTCCGGCAAAAGATATTTATTGACAAGACTTTCATACTATGATATTCTAACAAAAGCTTAAGAAAAAAGATGATTTAGAGTTTTTCTTATAACAATTATTAGGGACCACTCGTAAGAGTCAAGGCCATACGGACAGCCGGGTCCACTGCCGATTGGCAACTTCGTTGCCTTATTGATTGAGTTAAAAGCTCAAATTTTATAAGTTGGTTTCTTATAAACCGAATAGCGCATAGCGCTGACTTGTGAAACAGTCAATAAGAGTAGTAAAAGTAATGATTGCTATATAGACTCTGAATTTATTATAACTAGAAGTATCTGAGGAATCCATTTCTTTGGTAGAATAGATTTTTGTTTTGTCACTTTATTGCATTACAGTGGCAAGGGATGGGTTGATACAGGATTATGGTAATGTTTGACGTTTCAAGCAGCGTATTTTATAAATACGTTGCTTTTCTTTTTTATATCTGTCAGTCTGATGTGTTTTCCACTCAGACAGATGATTTGTTGATGAGACTTTTAGAATAAACGGGAGGACTTGAGCATTGGAAGAAAGGATGAAACAGTTAGACCAGTCAAGAGCGCCTATTTACGAGGCTCTTGAAGAATTCAGACAAATGAGGGTGGTTCCTTTTGATGTGCCTGGACATAAGAGAGGAAGAGGAAATCCTGAACTTACAGAATTTTTGGGGCAGCAATGTATCGGGGTAGATGTAAACAGCATGAAACCTTTGGATAATCTTTGTCATCCGGTTTCTGTCATAAGAGAAGCTGAGATTCTTGCAGCGGAAGCTTTTGGCGCTGAAAATGCCTTTCTTATGGTGGGTGGAACTACCAGTGCAGTACAAAGCATGGTTCTTACTGCCTGTAAACGTGGCGATGAAATCATTCTTCCAAGAAATGTACATCGAAGTGTGATTAACGCTTTAGTACTAAATGGAGCAATTCCGGTTTATGTAAATCCGGAAGTAGATAAACGTCTTGGAATCGCCCTTGGTATGAAACGGGAACAGGTGGCAAATGCCATCAAGGAGCATCCAAATGCAGTGGCAGTACTGGTAAACAATCCTACGTACTATGGAATCTGTTCTGACTTAAAAGCCATTGTAAAAATGGCACATGACGCAGGAATGCTTTGTCTGGCAGATGAGGCTCATGGTACACATTTTTATTTCGGAGACAATCTTCCCATATCTGCCATGGCAGCGGGAGCAGATATGGCAGCAGTATCTATGCACAAAAGTGGTGGAAGTTTGACACAATCCAGCCTACTTCTTACTGGAAAAAATGTAAATCCGGGTTATGTAAGACAGATTATAAATCTGACCCAGACCACTTCAGGAAGTTATCTTTTAATGTCCAGTCTTGATATTTCAAGACGTAATCTGGCCCTTCGAGGAAAGAAAATTTTTAAACAGGTACAAGACTTAGCGGAGTATGCAAGGGAGGAAATCAACGCCATTGGCGATTATGACGCTTTCGGAAAAGAGTTAATAGACGGAGATGCGGTATTTGATTTTGATCCCACCAAGCTTAGTGTACATACATTAGATGTAGGTCTTGCAGGTATTCAGGTTTACGATATGTTACGAGATGAATATGATATCCAGATTGAATTCGGTGATTTAGGAAATATATTGGCATATTTATCCATTGGAGACAGAGTACAGGAAGTGGAGAGACTGGTAAGTGCCTTGGCAGAAATCAGAAGAAGATTTAAAGGAGACCCTTCCGGCCTTATGACGCAGGAATACATTGAACCAATTGTAGTGGCAAGTCCGCAGGAGGCATTTTATGCTCCGAAGAAGAGTCTTCCGATTATGGAAACAGAAGGATTTATTTGTAGTGAATTTGTAATGTGTTATCCACCGGGAATTCCGATTTTAGCACCGGGAGAAAAGATTACATCGGATATTTTAAAATATATTTCTTATGCACATGAGAAGGGCTGTCAGATGACGGGACCTCAGGATGCGAAAATAGAGAATTTAAATGTCCTGGATATTTAGCCACGCTAGTGACGGTTTACAGGTTATGTCGTGAATCGTTGAGGTTTGGAAAAAAAAGTGGAAAGAAACAAAAGATGGAATTATGAAAGTTACCAATTCTTTCAATGAATTGGGTGATTTTGCAAGTAGGATAACGAAATGAGGAGATAGAAATGGAATTATGGTTTAGTGAACATCATACACCGGATGTAAAGCTTAGTCTTAGGATTAATAAACAATTGTATTCGGTGCAAAGTGATTATCAAAGAATAGATGTTTTTGATTCTGTGGAATTTGGCAGGGTGTTATCTTTGGATGGAAATATCATGCTTACGGAAAGAGATGAATTCATTTATGATGAAATGATTGTCCATGTACCTATGGCAGTTCATCCTAATGTGAAAAAGGTACTGGTAATTGGTGCCGGAGATGGCGGAGTGGTACATGAACTCACCAGATATGAGACTATCAAACGAATTGATTTAGTAGAAATGGATGAGGAAGTAGTTAAGGCATGTAGAAGTTATTTACCGGAAAATGCCAGCCGTCTGGATGACCGAAGGGTAAATATTTATTTTGAAAATGGATTAAAATTTATCCGAAAATGCGAAGATGTCTATGATTTAATTATTGTGGATTCCAATGACCCTTTTGGTCCGGCGGAAGGTTTATTCACAAAGGAGTTTTATGGAAATTGTTATAAGGCTCTAAAAGCGGATGGAATTTTAGTAAACCAGCAAGGAAGTCCTTTTTATAAAGAAGATGCCAGTGCCATGAAAAGAAGTCATGGAAGAATTGCAAGTACATTTCCTATCTGCCGTGTTTATCAGGCTCACATTCCTACTTATGCAGCAGGATACTGGCTGTTTGGGTTTGCCAGTAAAAAATATCATCCGATCGATGATCAGGACAGTGAAAGATGGAACAGCCTGAATTTAAGAACCAGATATTATACCACAAGGTTACATAAAGGTGCTTTTTATCTTCCAGCATTTTTGGAAGAAATGTTAAAGGAGGTGGAATAAATGAAGGAAGAAATATTATTGCAAAATGTAGAAACTTTTATTGGTTGTGATGCGTCTTTCGAAGAAGCAGCGATTGTACTTTTTGGTGCCCCTTTTGATTCCACCACAAGCTTTCGTCCTGGGGCAAGATTTGGTTCTGCTGCCATGAGACATGAGAGTTTTGGTTTGGAAACATATAGCCCTTATCAGGATAAAGATTTGACGGATTACAAGATTTTTGATAGTGGAGATTTAGAACTTTGTTTTGGAAGTTCTGAATATGCCTTAAAAGAGATTGAAGAAAGGGCTTCACTTATCATAAATCATGGAAAACTTCCGGTTTTAATCGGAGGAGAACATCTGGTAACGCTGGGGTCAGTGAGAGCAGCAGTGAAGGAATGGAAGGATTTACATATTATACATTTCGACGCACATGCAGATTTAAGAGAAGATTATCTGGGGGCATCCTTAAGCCATGCCTGCGTTATGAGGCGTTGTCATGAACTTTTAGGTGATGGAAGAATTCATCAGTTTTGTATTAGAAGTGGGGACAGGGAGGAATTTCGATTCGCCGGTCAGCATACTGATATGCATAAATTTGATTTTTCCGGGCTTTCGGAATTGGTAACAGAGTTAAAAGAAAAGAAGGTGCCGGTGTATTTTACCATTGATTTGGATTGTCTTGACCCTTCAATCTTTCCTGGAACCGGAACTCCGGAGGCAGGGGGAGTCAGCTTTATGGAATTATTAAACGCCATGTTACTGGTAAGTCAGACCAATGTGGTGGCAGCAGATGTGAACGAACTTGCACCAATGCTGGATACCACAGGAGTTTCTACTGCAACAGCAGGAAAAGTGTTAAGAGAGTTACTGTTAAGTCTTTTGGGAAAGTAGAGAAAGAGAGGAAATTGAAACATGAGTAGAGTTTTAATTATAGGTTGTGGAGGAGTGGCGTCTGTTGCCATTCAGAAATGTTGTCAGGTTAGTGAGGTCTTTACAGAAATCTGTATTGCAAGCAGAACAAAATCAAAATGTGATGAATTAGCAAAGAAGCTGGAAGGAAAAACTAGTACGAAAATTACCACTGCCCAGGTGGATGCAGATGATGTAAATCAGCTGGTTGAATTAATTAAGGGATACCAGCCGGAACTGGTAATGAACATTGCCCTTCCATATCAGGATTTAACTATTATGGATGCCTGTCTGATTTGCGGAGTAAATTATATGGACACTGCCAATTATGAACCGGAAGACATCAATGAGCCTAAGTGGAGAGAAATCTATGAAAAACGCTGCAAAGAAGAAGGATTTTCTGCTTACTTTGATTATAGCTGGCAATGGGCATACAAAGAGAAATTCGAAAAAGCAGGACTTACAGCATTGCTTGGTTCTGGATTTGACCCGGGAGTAACTCAGGCTTACTGTGCATATGCCTTAAAGCATCATTTTGATACCATTGATACCATTGACATTCTGGATTGTAATGGTGGGGATCATGGCTATCCTTTTGCTACCAATTTTAATCCGGAAATTAATTTAAGAGAGGTTTCTGCACCGGGAAGTTATTGGGAAAATGGAAGATGGGTTGAGATTCCGGCAATGAGCATTCATAGAGAATATGATTTCCAAGAAGTAGGAAAAAAGGATATGTATTTATTGCACCATGAGGAAATCGAATCTTTGGCAAAGAACATACCGGATGTTAAGAGAATTCGTTTCTTTATGACCTTTGGACAAAGCTATCTTACTCATATGAAATGCCTAGAAAATGTAGGAATGCTTTCTACGGAACCAGTGCTTTATGAAGGAAAGGAAATCGTTCCAATTCAGTTTTTAAAAGAATTACTTCCAGACCCTGCTACCTTGGGACCACGTACCAAGGGAAAGACAAACATTGGTTGTATTTTTACAGGAAAGAAGGATGGGCAGGATAAGACTTATTATATTTATAATGTCTGTGACCATGAAGAATGCTACAAAGAAGTAGGTTCTCAGGCTATTTCTTATACTACCGGTGTTCCTGCAATGTGCGGGGCATTGATGCTGCTTACGAAAAAGTGGGAGAAAAAGGGAGTATTTACAGTAGAAGAATTTGATCCAGACCCATATCTTGAGGCACTTACAAAGTATGGACTTCCACATAGAGAAAGCCATGCTCCGGTTTTGGTGGATTAGAGGAAGTTGGGAATGAGATAAAAGGCAGGAAAGATAAATGAATCAAAGTGAAGTGACTAAGAGTAGCCCACCGTTTCGAGGGCTTTGTGAATATGATGTAAAAAAACTGTTTCAAGACATAAACACACCAGCTTATGTCATTGATGAAGCTATGTTACATAAAAATGGAAAGATCCTAAGGGAAATTCAGGAAAGAACAGGATGCAAGATTTTATTGGCACAAAAAGCATTTTCTAATTATGATGTTTATGGTATTTTAGGCAAGTATCTTGCAGGAACGGAAGCCAGTGGGCTATATGAAGCAAGACTTGGTGCGGAGGAAATGCCAGGAGGGGAAGTCCATGTTTTTTGTGGCGCATATAGAGAAGATGAGTTTTTAGAACTATTAAATTATGCAGACCATATTGTATTTAATTCTCCAGCCCAGTTAAAGAAATTTGGAGGGCAGGCAAAGCAGGCTGGAAAAAGTGTGGGAATCCGGATTAATCCGGAACATTCCACCGGGGGGGAACATGAGATTTATGACCCTTGTGCCAAAGGAAGCCGTCTTGGAACAACCAAGGAACAATGGGAAAAGTACATGACTCCGGAACTAATTGCACTTTTGGATGGGATTCATTTTCATACTTTATGTGAACAGGATTCTGATGCATTAGAGGAGACTCTTACAGCAGTAGAGGAGAAGTTTGGAACCTATCTAAAACAAATGAAATGGGTAAATTTTGGCGGGGGACATCATATTACAAGACCGGGTTATGGAATCGAAAGGCTGGAAAAATGTATTCGTCGGATACAAGAGCGCTATCAGGTGGAGGTTTATCTGGAACCGGGAGAAGCGATAGCATTAAATGCCGGATATCTGGTAACGGAAATACTGGATGTAGTAGAAAATGGTGAAACTACAAATCTCATTATAGATGCCTCCGCTGCCTGTCATATGCCGGATGTAATTGAAATGCCTTATTTACCACCACTTTATGGTACGAAGGAAGAGGGGGAAGGAAAAGAATATCGTATCGGAGGGCCTACTTGTCTTGCCGGCGATATTGTAGGAGATTATTGTCTGGGAGAATCTTTAGCCCCAGGTGACCGTCTTATTTTTGGGGATATGGCAATCTATACCATGTGTAAAAATAACACATTTAACGGTATGCCATTGCCATCCATTTATCTATTAAAGGAAAATGGAGATGTAGAGGAGTTGGTTTGTTTTCAGTATGAGGATTTTAAAAGAAGACTTGGAACAAAAAAATAAAGGGGTTCTATAAATGGAAATTTGGAATTGATATCAGGAAGATGGAATAAAGACAGTGAATAGTTGTTCCAATTAAAAGAGACAGCGTGAATGTAGTAGATAGAAAATTAAGATATTAATTTGTGAGTTTGAGATAAAATGAAATATTGTAGTTTGGTGTTGATAGATATGAAAGAATATGCTAGACTTAGTGTAAGAGTACTTATGACAGTAACATTATAGTGAAAAGCATTGATTGGTTTGTAAAGGAGGATTGCTTTATGAGAAGGTATGTTATGGTTGCATAGCACTGGCTATTGCAATGATAAGAAAGAAATATTGTTATAGCCATTGCTAATCCTAAGAAAATATTATTTTAGGAGGCAAATATGGGCTATGTAAAAGCAGAAGAAATTCTGCCTATGGAAATTATAGAATTAATACAACAGTATGTGGATGGACAGAATATTTATATTCCGAGGAAAGAGGAACACCGCAAAGAATGGGGTGCCAATACCAAGATGAAACAGGAATTGTTAGTCCGGAATCAGGAAATCTATCAGAAGTTTCTGGCTGGAATGAAGATTGGTGATTTGGCGTGTAAATATTATCTATCAGAGAAAAGCATACAACGAATTATTAGAAAAATGAGATTGTAGAAAAATAAGAGGTTTATCACTTTGGTGGTAAATCTCTTTTTATATGTTTCTAAAGAAAATCAATAGCAAAGAATGTATATAAAGGAAATATAACAGGTAGTGTAAGAGTAATAGGATTCCTCTAAAGCAGAAAGATGCAATGCAAAAATCGGATGCTTATAGAGGAATTTTTAAAACAAAATCTAAAACAAAAATGAAACAGAAGCTAAAACAAAAGGCTAAAACAAAATAGAAATAAATGTATCTTTTATTTCAAAAATTTGGTATACTATATTTTGTAGCAACAATGGGAGTTAAAAGTAGGTAATTGCGAAACAATCAAAAGCATTTATGTCTTTTGTATCACTTTCATATGAAATATTATAGTTTCGCAAACCACTAAGAGTTAAAAGTAATGGGAGGTACATGAAATGGCAAAAATGTTAAGAAAAACAAAAAAAGCAATTGCAGTAGTTTTGACAGCAGGTATGCTGATGGGTGCAGTGTCTACCCCGGTAGTGGCGGCTACAGAAGGTTGGAAGAAGGATGGAACAGGATGGTGGTACCAGAATGCAAATGGTTCCTATCCTAAGAATAAGTGGGAAAAGATTAATGGTGCATGGTATTATTTTGACGCCAGAGGATATATGTTAGCAAATTCCTGGGTAAAAGATAATGGAAAATGGTACTATGTAGGTTCTACCGGAGCCATGAAGGCAAATGACTGGGTGAAGGGAAAAGCCGGAGAATGGTACTATATGGGTGCGGATGGAGCCATGAAGGTAAATGACTGGGCACAGGATAAGGATGAGAGTTGGTATTATTTTGGAAACAATGGGGTTATGAAGACAGACTCATTCATAAAGGATAAGTCCGGAAAGCAGTATTATCTGGATTCTGAAGGAGTTATGGAAACCGATTCCTGGGTACAGGATAAGTTTGGAAAGAAGTATTATATGGGAAATGATGGAAGCATGATTATCGATTCTGACGGAAATACGATTATTGGTAGTATTACTTGCGATATTGATGATTCATGGACAATATTAAGTGGAGCCAGCGATGGTGCGATATATTTGATTCCGTCTGCAAATGAAGGGGCGATGTTTATAGCTCTGGTTTCCGAGACCAAAGCAGAAGTTTCAGAAAATGATTTAGTAGCTACGAAAGATGCGTTGCTTCAACAGTATAAAGAATATGATTTGAAAGTTGTAGCAGATACTACGGTTAATACACCTTGTGGAACCGGGTTATCATTTACGTTGGATGTGTCAAATTTCATGAATGATAAAATGGAAGGACATGCCGCTTATATTAAGCAGGTACTATTTATGAACGGAAATGAACTTTATTTGTTCCAGATTATCTGCGTAGATGACGATTTTGCTACATTAGAGCCACAATTTGATGCAATTATTTCAAATATTTCAAAATAATTGAGTAATATTTACAAAAAGTAAGTTGTCTAAAAATTTTCGTAAATGAGAGAAAATTAATCAAAGGGAGGTAATTAATATGTTAAAGAACAAGGTAGCAGTAGTTACTGGCGGTACCAGAGGAATTGGATATGCGGTAGTGAAAAAGTTTTTAGAAAATGGTGCTAAGGTGGCAATATTGGGTTCCAGACAGGAAACTGTAGATAAGGCCATGGAAAAGTTAAAGGAAGAAGGAGTACAGGGAGAAGTCCTTGGATTCTGTCCGGATTTGACTTCTCCAGACGAAATTTCCAAAGTATTTGCTGAAGTAAAAGATACCTTTGGAAGTCTTGATATTTTGGTAAACAATGCAGGAGTTTCTGCAAGAGAAAGCATTTATACTTATAATCCGGATGATTTTGGAAAAACCATTGATTTAAATGTGAAGGCAGTGTTTGTTTGTGCGCAGGCAGCTGCTAAGATTATGAAGGAACAGGGTGGCGGTGTTATTTTAAATACCAGCTCTATGGTAAGTCTTTACGGACAACCATCCGGAAGTGCTTATCCTGCGTCGAAATTTGCAGTAAACGGTTTTACCAAATCTCTTGCCAGAGAACTAGGAAGAGATCATATCCGTGTAAATGCAGTTGCACCAGGTATTACCAAAACAGATATGGTGGCAGCTTTACCGGAAGCAATGATTCAGCCATTAATTGCAACCATTCCATTAGGAAGAATTGGAGAACCGGAAGATGTTGCGAATGCATTTTTATTCTTAGCAAGTGATATGGCATCTTATGTAACAGGAGAAATTCTTTCTGTCGATGGAGCTGCCATGACCTAATAAAAAGGCAGGGATAGGAATTGAATCAGTTTAAAGCAGAGCAATATGACATAGTACTATTTATTTTAGACCAAATAAAATATTATACTTTGTGGTACTTGGATGATAAAGACGGATTTATTCTAAATGATAAAGAAACAGGAATTATGATTTTTAAGAATGAATCAGATGCCAGATTATTTGCTTGTCAGAATCTTTTACCATTGGCAGATGATACTATTTGGAATTTCGTAAATGAATATTTAAGTGGAAATATCAGTAGAGAAGTATTTTGGGAGTATGCTAAATTTAAACATCCAACACATCAAATAAGTTTTCATACATTGAAGGCATTGGATTGTTTAAAATTTGAAGGGAGTGAACGAATTCATGAATGAAAAATGTAAAGATGACATTTATTATGTGTGTACCATGATTGAATTTGTATCCAGAATCACAAATAATCGACGAAAAGATGTGATTTCTAAGCTGTCAAAGAAGAATATTGAACATCAATTGAAGGTGGCAGAAGTAAATCATTGTTTAAGTTTTGAACAGGTTTCTGACGAGTGGATTGAACAATATGGAATCAAGACAGGGAAAGCTAATGAAATAGATAATTGCAGATATACAATTCCGTCTGTTACTTCAATTGGTAGAGTATATCAGCAACTTGTGTTAGCAACAATAAAAGGTGATGATGTTGCACAAGCAATTATTGATGTGTTCACATCTTTTATTAGTGATGAAATATCAAATTTTAACACAAATGTATATTATAGTAATCCAGATTATCTGAGATGTTCATATGAAGCAGGTTTTTTACTGGCATAAATGAAGTATTGATTGCTATATGGAGAATTATTAAAGATGAAAAAAAGGAAAAGGAATGTGGCTTAATTATTTATGACATGAGTCAGTAAATAGTTAAGTTGAAATTATCACATTTCTTTTCTTTTTTTATTTTCCTCTTGACATATGCGTACATATACTGTATATATAGTTATATACAGTATATGTACGCATGATTCAAATAAGAATTAGTTACTGTTCATGTAAACAGTAACAAGAATTATGCCTGATAAGAAAGAGTTGAAGTTACGTGATAGCGTGATTCAAAAGATTTGAATCTAACAGAAAATTTCACGAGCCAGACTTAAATGGGGAGGAAGACGATGTTAAAGGTAGAAGATGTAAGTAAAAAACTGAATAAATTTCAATTACAGAACATTTCCTTCGAATTGCCGAAAGGATATATTATGGGACTAATCGGTCCCAATGGTGCCGGGAAAACCACACTTTTATATATGATTCTCGGACTTTATAAGCCGGATGAAGGAAAGATTGAGATAGATGGAAATGATATTTTGAATCATGAAGTGGCTGCAAAAAATGATATGGGTTATGTGCTGGCGGAAGAGTTGTTCTGCCAAGATATCACATTAATGGAAAATGCAGATATGTACGGAAAGTATTATAAAGAGTATGATAGGGAATTATTTCTTCGTTATTGTCAACGGTTTCATCTAAAAAAAGACCAGAAGCTAAAGAAACATTCGAAAGGGGAAAAACTAAAATTTCAATTTGCTTTTGCTCTGGCACATAAGCCGAAACTTTTGATTTTGGATGAACCCACTTCTAATTTTGACCCGGAATTTCAGAAAGATTTTATAAAAATCATAACTGAGTTTGTTTCCGATGGGGAACATAGTGTAGTATTGGCAACGCACCTGACCTGGGAACTAGACCGTATTGCAGATTATGTTACTTTTTTAAATCACGGAAATATGGTGTTTAGCAAAGACCGGCAGAGTCTGGAGGATTCTTTCCGTCTGGTTTGTGGAGAGGAATATAAAATAAATTTACTGCCGGAGGAAAAAATCATTTATAAGGAAAAGGGAAGCTATTTTACGAAAGCACTTGTAAAACATAGCAAAAGAGTGAAGTATGATGAGGAATTGGAAGTAAACATTCCTACTTTGGAAGATATGATGTATTTTATAGTAAAGGGGAGAGGAACATGTTAAAAATTGTATTGGATGATTACAAACATAATTATAAAACCGGATTAAGGAAATATTTTAATTCCTATATGGTAAGTGCCCATCTCAGCATGTTTGTTATAATGCCGATTAATATGGAAGGTAGATGGTTTTGGTATTGTTTTATCATCATTCCTTTGATTTTTGCTGATATTTTCTCAATAATATATGGAGGAATGGAGAACCGGACTTTATTTCTTTGTCCGTTATCCAAAGAACAAAGAGAAACGTATTTTAAGACCTCTTTATGGATTCGAATCAGCATTCCAATGATTTTACTTGGAATCTCTAGCAGTATTTTAGTAGTTTGCGAGCAGGTTCCCTTATTGGAGCTTTTCATATTAGTAGTGGTGATGTTGATATATGTAATTTCCATTAATATTTGTTGTCTGATAGATGGAAAAATGTTGCCAAACCAGACAGGGAAAATGAATGCCGGAAATTATTATATTTGGAATGTAATCATACGTGTGAGTGGTTCTGTAAATGTGATTGCAATTATAACTGAAGTGATAAACAAAGATGATATTATTTGGATCGATGGTGTTTATATAGGATTTATCACTTTGTTACAAATAGTGGCATTGTTCGTCGCCATCACCCGGTATTATGAGCCGGTAAAACAGATATCTACGGATTATGAAGTATTAAGGGGAATTTCAAAGAATGCAGAAAAAGGGGGAAGTACAGCATGAAAATCATCATAAAACAACAAGGAACCCTTGCGATTTATGAACAGATCGTAAATCAGTTGAAAAATGCAATTTTAACAGGGGAATTGTCTGCTGGAGAGGCACTGCCCTCCATTCGTTCTTTGGCTGCGGAGATAGAGGTGAGTGTCATTACCACAAAGAGGGCTTATGAAGAACTGGAAAAAGAGAAACTGGTTCGTTCTATGCCGGGAAAAGGGTTTTATGTGTGTGAGTATAACAGAGATTTCTTAAAAGAAAAACAGTATATCGGATTGGAACAACGAATGCAGGAAGTAATCAATGACTGTAAAAAGGCGGGAATGACGAAGCAGGATATTTTATCAATGACAGAAACGTTGTTTGACAGTTAAGTGAAACAAAGTATGTTTATTTGAAGGTTGGTGGGAAAAATGATATTAGAATTTAAAAATGTAAGTGGTATATCAAAAGAATTTAAGCTAAAAAATATTTCCTTTTCTGTAGAGCCGGGTTTTATTACCGGAATTACAGGGAAAAATGGTGCAGGAAAAACGACATTGTTTCACTATATCATGGAACCGGAGAAAAACTATACCGGAGATATTATGGTTGGGGGTAAAAAACTTCATGAACATCATGCGGAACTTATGAATATCATTGGGTATGTGTCAGAAGATAACCGCTTTTTCATGGAAAAGACCGGAAAAGAAAATGTAGATTTGCTTTCTGTATTTTATTTAGACTTTGATACGGAGCTTTTTTATGATGTGATGAAAGAGATGAAACTTTCTTCCATGAAAGAGTTAAAAAATATGTCGAGAGGGGAATATTTAAAATTCCAACTAGCGTTTGCCATAGCACATAAGTCGAAACTTTACCTTCTGGATGAGATTACAGGGGGGATGGACCCTATTTTTCGAAAAGAGCTGTATCAGATGTTACAGGAGATATTAATGGAGGAAGATACCGCAATTATTATGACAACACATATCAAAGAGGAAATTGAAATGCGGATGGATTATGTAGGTGTGATGGAAGAAGGAACGTTAGTTTCCTTTCAGGAAGTAGGAGGAGAACCATGGACAGAGTAAAAAAATTTGACCGGATGTTAGAAAAAATAGAGGATTATAAATTTGTGATGTCAAAATTTGTAATGTATTTATGCCTGATACTTGGATGTTTCTGGATGTTAATGCCTTTTAATAGGGAGGAACCGTTTTTTTGGATGATTTCTTATTATATTATTTTTTTTGGCGTAAGTTGCTATTTAAATTCTTATGCAAGTATGGAGAATAAGGGAACTTCGATTTATATGGTTTTAAGATGGATGCCTGTAGAGGAAAAGGTAATCTATAAGGTAAGGCGGGAGTATTTAGACCGTCTGGTTTTAAAAGTTACAATCGTTATTTTTGTATTACAACAGATAGGGGCATTGTTAGACCATAGCTGGAATGTATGGAATATAGTATATCCGCTGGCGATAGCAGGACTGATATGGTTGTCTGGGGTGCTAAATATCAAAATGGTAATGAAAGTATTTAAATAGTCAAAATGATTCACGGCATTCATCATAGAAAGTTGTTTTAATTAAATGATGAAAGAATAATCTCGGTTTATTTTGCTAATAATCATAAATAAAAAAGGCATTCTCTTGGTTGAAATCATTGACGAATTGAAAAAATAATAGTAAAATATTAGTAATATGCACAAAAAAATTTTCATAATTTTAAATTTTTTATGAAAAGTGCAGAATAAAGAGAGTGAAGGAGAATGCTTATGAAGAAAAGAGGAAGTATTAATAAAAAATTGGGAATTATCGTTGCCCTGGCATTATTGGTTTCCTTTGTGTCACTTACTGTTGTTTCTGTGGTGGTTCTTAAGAACGAAGTCATGGAGCAGTGGAAGGAAAAAGATTATGACTTAGTAGTGGCATACAGCCAACAGTTGGAAGATGGTCAATATAGTACGGTAGAGGAATATCAGAGTTTTGTTGATAGGCTTAATGCAGATGGTAAGTTTAATTACGCATTGTACATAGAAGACGTGAATGGAGAAGTCACTGCCGTTGCACACAGTAATCATGAAAGAATTGGTCTTGTCTTAGAGGATGCAGGAAGCATTGCAGCAGCAAGAGATGGGGAAGCTTATGTTGGTTATTATGAAGATCCGGTAAGTGGAAAGACGACACTGGATGTTCTAAATCCAATTTATGATAGTTCAGGAAATTTAAAGGGAGCGTTAAATATAGGTGTCCCTGTAGATGATCATACTATGGGAGAGATTTTAAAAGGCTCCATCGTTACCTTGACAGTGACTTGTATGATATTTGCTGTTATTTTGATTGTATTATTGATCTTTATCATTCGTAAACTGGTATTACGTCCGGTAACGGATTTAAGTAAGGCGATTGATAAAATATCAAATTATGATTTAACTACCCAGGATGATGCTGTATTGGAAAAATATCAAAAGAGAAATGATGAAATTGGTGGAATCAGTAACGGCTTTTTAATTATGCAGGAAAGCCTGATACATATGATTGAAAACATTGAACATGTATCTTTTGAATTAACAGAACATTCGGAAGATCTATCTAAGGTTTGTGGCGAGGTGAAGGATAGTGGCGAACAGCTTGCTCAGACGGTAGATGAAGTTGCGAATGGTGCCATGGTTCAGGCACAACAAACTACCGAAGGAAATTCGAAAATGGTAGATTTAAGCCTTTTGGTGGAAAAAGTAGAAGAAAATATGTTAAGCTTAACTAAAACTACTCAGGAAGTTGGGCTGATCAAACAGCAAGGAGTAGAAGCACTGGATGAATTAGTGGAAAAGACGGAAGAAAATAATCAAAATTCCTTACAGGTATTTAAAGTTATGAATGAAACCGGGGAACAGGCAGAGAAGATTAAAGAAGCCAGTGTACAGATTCAAAACATTGCAAGTCAGACGAATTTACTTGCATTAAATGCATCCATCGAATCTGCCAGAGCAGGAGAAGCCGGAAGAGGTTTTGCAGTTGTTGCTACTGAAATCGGAAATCTTTCACAACAAACCAATGCGTTAACCAGTGAAATTGATGGTATTATTAATCAGTTGGTGGCGAAAGTAGAAGAAGCCTTAAAGACCATGAAGAAGATGGAAGAAACTTCGAAAGAACAGGAAGAAAGTGTAAATGACACCAAGGAACGATTCGAAGAAATTATGAGAAACGTACAGGATATGGAAGAAAAATGTACGATATTAGGCGAATCTACAGAGGAAATGAAAGAAAACGAAAAGATGGTTGTGGAGGTTATTGGAGATTTATCTGCACTTTCTCAAGAAAATGCAGCTTGTATGGAAGAGGCAGCAGCTTCGGTTGCTACCCAGGAACAGGCGATTGAGAAGGTATCCGTTTCTAGTGAGGATGTAGCAGAACTTGCAAGAAACTTACAGGAAGTAATTAGTAAGTTTAAACTGGATTAGTATTGAAAGAAAGCATTTTGCGTGAAATACGAAGTATTAACGGTGGAATGCTTTCTTTTTTCTTTTGGGTGGTGGACAAAGAAGTTATTAGAGGTTAAAATATATGATTAGGTGATTGCGAAACCATAATATTTTATGTGAAAGTGATTCAAAAGTAACAAGACAATGCAGGCACGCTTTCGCTTCGTTCGGCTCGTAGCGGTACTAAACTCAAGGCTTTGCCTTTCGTTAAGTACCGACGGCAGCCCAAGCACCTGCTTATGTATTTAATGCTTGGATTTAAAAAGAATGCTTTGTTAGAAGCAACAGAGAAAGAGAAAGAAAGTGTAAAAATAGAAGCAGATACCTTCCGTTTTTAGGTTCAGATAAGTTATGTTTTGTTTCAGCGAAATGGTAAAGTAATTAAAAAAATAGAAATAAACTCTCATTTTTTGTATTCCGATTGGAAAACAAGAAAGAATCATCAATGTAGGATTTTTTGAAATTGCTTGATTTCTGGAAAAAGATTTATTTAAGAAAGAAGGAGGACTAACTATGGATGCAATACATACATCAGGACTTACCAAGAATTACGGAAAGTCCAGAGGAATTATAGATGTAAATCTTCGAGTGGGTGAGGGTGAATTTTTTGGATTTATCGGACCAAATGGGGCAGGAAAAAGCACTACCATCCGAACCATTTTAGGATTGATTAAAAGTAACAGTGGAACTGCAAAGGTGTTTGGAAAGAATATGGAAAAAGAGAAGAAGGAAATGTTGGGGGAAATCGGTTATCTTCCTTCAGAAGCCATGTTTTATCCTGGTATGAGGGTAAAGAATGTGATTTCACTTTCTGCTAATCTTAGAAAAAAAGATTGTAAAGCAGAGGCGGAGATTCTATGTGAAAGACTTCAGCTGGATACGGGTAAAAAAGTGGAAGAGCTATCTTTTGGTAATCGAAAAAAAGTAGCCATTGTTTGTGCCCTTCAGCATAACCCGAAACTTTGTATTTTGGACGAACCTACCAGTGGATTAGATCCATTGATGCAAAGGGAGTTTTTTGATATTCTTGATGAAAAAAACGAAAAGGGAACTACTATTTTTTTATCTTCCCATATTTTATCAGAAATTCAGAATCACTGTACAAAAGCTGCTATCATAAGGGAAGGGCGTCTGATTGCCTGTGATACAGTGGAAGCTTTGGCAAAGACCAGTGCAAAGAGAATTCATATTCAGGGAAATCTTGATTTATCAAGTCTTCCTGGGGTAAGGGATTATAAGAGGATAGAGGAAAATCATGATTTTCTTTATGGAGGAGATATCAATGAACTATTAAAGGTACTTTCTAGTAAGAATATCCAAGATTTAACTATTTCGGAACCGGATTTAGAGGAAATTTTTATGCATTATTATGAAAAGGATGGTGAAGAAAAATGACACTAATGAAACACGAATTAAAACAAGGGAGAAAATCACTTATGATATGGACCGCAGCCATCGGTTTTCTGCTTGCTGTCTGCGTATTTATGTTTCCTGAAATGAAGGGGAAAATGGATGGAGTCAGTGACATGTTTGCCTCTATGGGAAGTTTTACAGAAGCTTTTGGAATGGACCGGATTAATTTCGGGAGTCTGATGGGATTTTATGCAGTAGAGTGTGGAAATATCCTGGGACTTGGGGGAGCTTTTTTTGCTGCACTTTGTGGAGTGTCCATTTTGGCAAAAGAGGAAAAAGAACATACCGCAGAGTTTTTGCTTACCCATCCTGTGAGCAGAGTACATATCGTTGCACAAAAGTTACTGGCGGTGATGATTCAGATTATAGTAATGAATGTTCTGGTATGCGTTTTGTCTATTGCCTCCATTGCTTTGATTGGTGAAACTATTTCATGGAAGGAACTTTTACTATTGCATCTTGCGTTTTTATTCTTGCAGATAGAGATTGCGGGAATCTGTTTTGGAATTTCGGCTTTTCTTCGAAGGGGAGGTCTTGGAATCGGATTAGGAATCGCAGCTGTGATGTACTTTTTAAATCTTATTGCCAATATCTCAGATAGTGCGAAATTTTTAAAATATATTACTCCATTTGGATATACAGAAGGAGCGGACATTGTCAGCAATGCCAGCCTGGATACAGGACTTGTGCTGCTTGGAATGTTATATTGTGTGATTGGCGTTGTGGTGGCTTTTATGAAATATTGTAAAAAGGATATTGCATAAGAGGTTTTAAAATGCGAATGGAACAGAAGGGAATTTATTATTAGTTTTATACCATAGCAGATCGGTGGTAGTGATTTGAAAGCTAGGAAATATTGCATTTTCAAAGAAAATCCATTATACTATCAAAAGAATCAAACGTTCAGCTATTTTGACAAGCGCTTTGATTGGATAAAAATTCTGATAGATTTTTATCAGTATGATATTAAAGGAAAATGAAGGAGAAGTTTGAAGATGAGAAAAAAACGATTATTATTAGTGGCAACTACTTTGGTGCTGGCGATGGGATTTATTGGCTGTGGAAAACAGGAATCGGAGGAAAAGAAATCTGATACAAAAGTTGAAATGGAAGGCCTTAGTGGGGAAGAATTATTTGAACAGGGAGAAGCTTATTTTGAGGAGGGGAATGTAAAGAAAGCAGAAGAATATTATCTGGAAAGCTTGGAAAAGGAATATGGGGAAGCTGCATATATGCTAGGGTATATGAATGAATATGCCATTGGCAGGGTAAAGTCAAACTATGAAAAGGCAGTAGAATATTATGAGAAGGGTATAGAACTGGGAAGTGGAAATGCTGCGAATAATCTAGGCTTCATGTATGATATGGGATACGGTGTGGAGCAGGATTATGAAAAAGCAATGGAGTATTATCAAAAAGCCGTAGAGTTAGAAAGTGGTATGGGCGCATGCAATTTAGGTTATCTTTATGATATGGGATATGGTGTGGACCAGGATTATGCAAAAGCGAAGGAATACTATGAAATTGGTGTGGAATTAGAATGTGGACTTGCTGCAAATAATCTAGGATTTTTGTATGATATGGGATTTGGTGTGGAACAAAGCTATGAAAAAGCAATTGAATATTATTTACTTGGTGTTGAACTAGAAGAAGGTTCTGCAGCATATAATTTAGGTTATCTATATCGGATGGGAGAGGGTGTAGAGCAGAATTATGAAAAGGCAGTAGAATATTATGAGCTGGGAGTGGAGTACGGTGACGGCGAATCTGCAAACAGTCTTGGGTATCTGTATGAAATTGGAGAAGGAGTAGAACAGGACTATGATAAAGCCATTGAATATTACGAGCTTGGTATAGAATTAGGAAATGGTAGCGCTGCAAATAACTTAGGTTATTTATATGATATTGGAGAAGGAGTAGAACAGGATTACAAAAAGGCCATCCAATATTATGAAAAGGCAATAAATTTAGGAGATGGAAGTGCAGCGGGAAATTTAGGCTATCTTTATGAAAATGGAGAAGGAGTAGAGCAGGATATCGAAAAAGCCATCGAATACTATGAGCTAGGAGTAGAATTAGGGGATGGAATGTCTGCTGATAGTTTAGGATATATTTATGAATATGGCTATGGTGTGGATGAGGATTATGATAAAGCAATGGAATATTATGCGATTGCAGAAGAATTAGGATATTATGAAGAATACTAAATCTCAATTATTCATGACATATCTTGTCAATCGCCACTAGCGTGGCAAGATACCATATTTATGTGTCACCTGTTTACAAGTTGCGTCAATTGAATTTTTTATCATAGAAATATGGTTATTAGGAAGTAAACTTGCATAAATATTTCTAAAATGTAACAACAAAATAAATATAACAGCGTTAAGGCGTATGAGAGATAACCATTTCATACGCCTTTTTGCGTTATATCAAGATTTTATATTAAAATTTCGTATTAAGATTTTGTATTAAGACTTCGAATTAAGACTTTGTATTAAGACTTTGTATTAACACTTTGTATTAAGATTTCGTATTAAGACTTCCATCAACTTCCGGTTGAAAATATTAAGAGAATCTGCTACAATAATGCACAAACATATATTCGATTTTTGACGGTAAGATGTGAGGGAATAAATGATAATGAAACCATAGATATTATGAAGGAGGCAAAAACGTGTCAGAGAGAACTTATATTGCAATTGACCTAAAATCATTTTATGCCTCTGTGGAATGTATCGAAAGAGGTTTTGACCCTTTGACCACAAATCTGGTGGTAGCGGATGCAAGCAGAACAGAAAAGACCATATGTCTTGCGGTTTCACCATCCCTTAAGAGCTATGGTATTCCGGGAAGACCAAGATTATTTGAAGTAGTCCAAAAGGTTAGAGAAGTAAATATTGAGAGGAAGTCTAAGGCACCGGGAAAGAAATTTACGGGAGCATCTTTTGATGCAGTTGAGCTTGCAAAGTCCCCAGACTTGGAAGTGGCTTATATTGCTGCGGCTCCGAGAATGGCATATTACATGGAGTACAGCACGAGGATTTTTAATATCTATTTGAGATATATTGCTCCGGAGGATATGCATGTATATTCTGTTGATGAGGTTTTTATTGATGCCACCACTTATTTAAACACATATAAGATGAGTGCCCATGAGCTTGCCCTTAAGATGATTCAGGATGTATTACAGGAAACCGGAGTGACAGCTACAGCAGGTATCGGGACAAATATGTATTTATGTAAGATTGCTATGGATATTGTGGCTAAGAAGATGCCTGCAGATAAGGACGGAGTTCGAATTGCAGAACTTGATGAGATGTCATATCGAAAGCTTTTGTGGAATCATACTCCCCTTACAGATTTTTGGAGAGTGGGTCCGGGATATGCGAAAAAACTTATGGCAAATGGCTTATATACGATGGGGGATGTGGCACGTTGTTCCATAGGTAAGTCAGGTGACTATTATAATGAGGCATTTTTATATAAGCTCTTTGGAATCAATGCAGAGCTTTTAATAGACCATGCATGGGGCTGGGAGCCCACTACGATTGCGGAGATTAAATCCTATAAGCCGCAGAAAAACAGTCTAGGTTCCGGGCAGGTACTTCAATGTGCCTACACTGCAGAAAAGGCAAAGCTGATTGTAAAAGAAATGACAGATTTACTTGTACTTGATTTGGTAGATAAGAAGCTTGTTACAGACCAGATGGTACTGACCATAGGTTATGATATTGATAATCTGACGGACCCTGTAATAAGAAAGAAATATCATGGAGAAGTTACGACGGACCATTATGGCAGACAGATTCCAAAGCATTCCCATGGTACCATTAACCTGCCTTGCCAGACTTCTTCCACTAAGATTATTATGGAAGCGGTGGAAGAATTGTTTGACAGAATTATTAATTGGGACCTGCTTGTACGTAGAGTAAATATTGTGGCAGACAGGGTAGTACCTGAGAATGATATTTCGGATAAGCCATCTTTTGAGCAGCTTGATTTGTTTACGGATTATGCTGCATTAGAAAAGGAGAGGGAGCAGGAGAAAAAAGAGCGTGAGAAAGAGAAAAAGATTCAGCACGCTGTTTTGGATATTAAGAAGAAATTTGGTAAGAATGCAGTCCTGAAAGGAATGAACTTTGAGGAAGGTGCCATGACCAGACAGAGAAACGGACAGATAGGAGGACATAAAGCGTGAGTGGATATTATAAAGATGAGCATAGATATGATGACATTATAAATTTGCCTCATCACCAGTCTAGGGAACGCGCCCATATGTCGCTTCATGACAGGGCAGCGCAATTTGCTCCTTTTGCAGCACTTACCGGTCATGAGGAAGCGATCGATGAGACGGCAAGACTTACGGATGAAAAGATAACTCTTACTGAAACTGCCATAGATAAAATAAATGAAAAACTTTATGAAATCTCACAGCATTTGTCCGAGAAGCGAAATGTGTCAATCACGTATTTTAGACCGGATTCACATAAGAGTGGTGGTGCATATCTTACCGATATTGGAACGATAAAGAAGATTGATGCGATTGAAAAAGTGATTATTATGGATAGCGGAATGAAAATATTAATGGAGCAAATTGTAGAGATAGGAGACACTGTATGACAAGAGTGTATTTCGTGCGTCACGCACAGCCGGAACATGATTGGAAAGAAGACAGAACAAGACCTTTGACGGAAGAAGGCAAGAAAGATTCTGCAATTGTACTGGAATTTTTGAAGGACAAGAAAATAGATGCATTTTATTGTAGTCCGTATAAACGTAGCATGGATACCATTGCAGATGCGGCAGCTTTTTTCGGAAAAGAGATTATAACAGATGAGAGATTAAGGGAGCGTGAAAAAGGACCCGATGGAAACAACCATGGAATGTTTCAGAAACGTTGGGCTGACCATGATTATCATGAGGAGGGTGGAGAATCCATTGATATGGTTCAAAATCGCAACATAGAGGCGCTGAACGAGATTTTATCAGAGAATATTGATAACGAGATTGTTATCGGAACCCATGGTACTGCCCTTAGTACTATATTGAATTTTTATGATAACAGTTTTGGATGTGAAGATTTTCTAAGAATTATCGACTGGATGCCATATATTATTGAATTGGATTTTGAAGGTGATAAGTTGGTTGGCAAACAGGAACATTGCCATGTGGAGAAGGAATTTAAGGG
>JBGVLX010000002.1:0-12410 GCA_045124495.1 Lachnospiraceae bacterium | reverse complement strand
TTTTCCTCCGCCGATACGGATGATATGTTTCGCATTCTCAATCACAATGAAGCAGATATTATTTTTACTTTGGACAATCATATTTATCATCAGGATTACATTATTGCCAAAGAAGAACGGATTTCCACCCACTTCGTAACTGGGGCTGCTTCCCCGCTAGCGGACAAAAAAAAACTTCGCATTGAAGATATTATAGAATATCCATTTATTCTTACTGAGAAAAAAGTCGGTTACCGTCGTCTTTTTGACGAAGCACTTGCAAAAATGTCCTATGAACTCCAACCGGTACTGGAAATTGGGCGTACCGACATTATCACATCTGCTTTAGAACACGGAAAAAGCATTTCCTTTTTACCGGATTTTGTAACCAACAAGATGGTATCCCAAGGAAAACTTGTGTATCTCGATGTTGCAGACTTTGAAGTAGATATCTGGAAACAGTTAATTTATCATCGTAACAAATGGATTTCCAGACATTTTCATGCATTCATCCAATATGTAATGGAACATGAATTTGATTCATAAATTAGGCAAGATATTTCGTGAATCATTGAGGATTGGTTTTGTTGAGCATAAGGTCAAAAGGCCATGTTTTTCCATCAAATATGAAAAACATGACCTATTAACCTACATAATTTAAAAAATAATTTTCTACAAAATTACCGTTTTTCTATTGTTTCTACTATACAAAATTCCAGTAAGAACCACTAACACCAATGAAGTAATGGTATACACCAGATATTCCCCGCCATCCTTGCATAAAATCAGAAATACAGCTGGTACCACCACGCTAACGAGCCCAACCAGCATGGTAACCAGCACGGAAGCACTCTGCTTTACCACATTGACCTCATTTTCCCAATCAAACACCGGCATGGAAAGATTTACAGTGACTCCTGCCACTGCTGTAAAAATAATATATAGCATTGGAAGTACAACAAGAAAAATCCCTTCCGTAAACGCCGGCCTTACCGAAAGAAAGGCAAATACCAGGGCAATCAGATAACATGGCAAAGCAATGGTAAGATTTAACAAAACCTTGCTATTCCAGATATCCTTACTTGGTATTGGTAACGTTTGGGCAATCCACCATTGCTTTCCCTCCATGGATACTGCACAAGCAGTGGTTGGCATAATAGCTGCCATACCTCCAAGTAAAAAAGGAAACACTTTTTTAACGATACCGGAAAAGTGAATGGCTTCTTCTATTTTTTCTATTCCCATCACAAAAATCACTACACTTAGCGCTACCATTAAAAGATATCCTATCATAGTATTTCCAACATAGACACTAGAAGAAAAATACCGTTTCACTTCCTTTTTCCACAACGCCTTTACGGGAGAACCGGTAGAAAGACTTCCCATTTTATAATTATGTTTCGCACTATGTTCCCGCAAGGCACTGCAAACTTCAAAGAAATATTTTTGTAGCACCAATATAAGGAAACCGAAAACAAGTAAGGATACTATCACCAAAATTGAAAAACCAAAAATTTCTCCTGAATTTGCTGCATCCGCAAACCATGTGGCCGGTGGATAGGATTTTCTTATCCCTTCTTCCACTGAAAAAAGCATTTCCTTTACTGCTTCTTCGTTTACCTGCTCCGGTACATTGGAAACATTCATTCCACCTACTAACACAACCATAGTAAGAGCTATCATTAAAAACGCCTGAACCAGACTCTTGTTTCTCATACGGGAGCTGATTGCCATAATTCCCGCCCCTAATATGGTAGCAATGGACAGCGGAATCAAAGGAAGAAATATGGTTCCTATGATACTATAAAGATAAAAACTCCATTGTGGTTTCACAAAAATTCCATAAACAATGGTTCCTGGAAGCATTACCAAAAAACTTAGCAAAAGATTGGTCACATACATACTAAGAAACCGACTAATTACAATTGCTGCCTTACTGACCGGAAAGGTAATTAAAACTTCATAGGAATTCATCTGAAAAATCACATTTCCCGCTTTAAAAAAGGAGAAAAATAAGATAATCATGCTTGTAGCGGCAAATAGAACTTCCGGCACCGCCTGTTCCATCTCCATCCGGACAAAAAGGTAAGAAAGTCCTCCCACATAAGATACCAGCATTCCCCCTAGAAGAATCCATACAGGAAGAAGCCCTATAAATCTTGCCTTTTTCTTTTTATCTTTGGTGTGGCGCACTTCATTCAGTCCAAACAGATTGATAAGCTGGCATCCTAACAATAACCTAATCTGTCTTAACATTACCAACCACCTCCATAAATACGGATTCTAAGGATTCTCCCTGCACTAATTCTTTGGTATCTCCTGCAGCAATCAGTTCTCCACCTTTGATAATGGCAACTTTATTACAAAGCTTTTCTGCCACATCTAGTACATGGGTAGAAAAGAAGATGGCAGTTCCCTCTTCACACATAGCATGCATCCTGTTTTTTAACACAAGAGTCGCCTTAGGATCTAGTCCTACAAAGGGCTCATCTAATATCAGAAGTTTCGGTCTATGTATCAACGCCCCGATAATCGCCAGTTTTTGTTTCATACCATGAGAATAAGAAGATATCAAGTCTCCCAAAGCTGCCGTAATCTCAAAGGCCTCTGCCTCCTTCTTTATACGTTCTTCCCGGTCTTTTTTGGAAAGCCGAAAGATATCCGCTACAAAATTTAAATATTGAATTCCCGTTAAATATTCGTAAAGATCCGGATTATCCGGAATATAAGCCATATTTTCCTTACAATACATCGGATTTTCTTTTATGGATACTCCATCAATGGTAATTTCACCCTCTTCAAAATCCTGTATCCCCACAACACATTTGATCGTAGAGGTTTTCCCAGCCCCATTATGTCCAATAAAGCCATAAATATCTCCCGGCTTTACAGAAAGACTTAAATCTTTTACAGCGGTTTTCCCACCTTTATATGTTTTTGTAAGATTTTTGATTGTTAACATTTTTCTTCTCCTTCGGTTATTAAACCTCCACTTACGTGGTTAAGTATCATGTTTATGTGTCACCTGTTACAAGCTATGTCAGTTGCCATTTTAAGCATAGAAAAATGTATATTAGCAAGTAAACTTTCATAACCACCTTTCTACGCTTAATACCCTGAATCATCTCAGTTCATTTCTTACATCTGTTTTATTATAACGGATATTTTTTTAGTTTCTTTAGGAAAAATATAAAGTTTTCTTAAAGTTTTATTTTAATCCCAAATGATACATACCACAACACATGGTCTAAAACCGTTTCACGAATCTTCGAATTTAACCCTTGCAACTTGGAATTATTTCAATTATCTAAAAATGAGTACAAAATCTCTGCCTTCCCAAATCATCCTTATTTACTGCAATATATTTCAATTGCATCTGCTGCAAACTTTGCACATCCTTCTCCACCTACCGCATCGATATTCTCTGTAAATTCTCCGCCTCCGGCATACATTTTTCCAAGGCCTCGTAAAATTTCCGGTGTACACTGATAAAAATGTGTGGAAATATAATCTTGAAGTTTCTTTACCAAACCTTGCACCAGTTCGTCATCTGCTTTCTTATCCATCATTTCCCCAAATTCAGCAAACACCTGCATAAGACCTTTCGTAATATGTTTCATATCTGATTCACTGCGGTCTTTGCTCTTTTGTTCAAATTCCTTATAAGCTTCTGTATCACCCCATTGTTCCTTTGCTTTTTTTGCATATTCATCCATTTTACTTTTGTCAAATACTTTAAAATCCATTGTCCTTACTCCTGTTCGTTTTATTTCACGAGCAAATGTGATTAAGTTTTCCAAATGTTCTTTTTTAAGTGTTAACAACTCAATTTGCTGTTCCAATGCTTTTTTTCGGTCAAACCCATCACTATCAAGAATCTTCTTGATTTCTTTTAGTGGAAATTCCAGTTCACGAAACAATAAAATCTGTTGTAACCGTTCTAGTGCAGTATCGTCATACTGTCTGTATCCGGATTCTGTAATCCCTGTTGGCTGTAATAATCCAATCTGGTCATAATAATGCAGGGTGCGTATACTCACTCCTGTTAATTTACTCACTTCATTTACTGTCATGCTGTTCCTTCCTCCTTCTCGTGTAATCATAGCATAAACTATGACGCAACGTCAGAGTCAAGAGGTATTTTAAATAATTCTAAAAAAACTGTACCCTAACCTCCACATCATTTGACATATTCATCGTATTTACCATATCTATTCAATGCATCAAAACGGCATCATTATTTTTTACACTTTTCATCTATACCGAAAAAATATCCTCTAACATCTGTTCCACTGTGATACGATTTTCCTTTAATACCTCTTCCACCACATAACGGTCAATAAATTCTTTCTTTAAACCGTAGTTATACACCTTCATATCACTAGGTCCATAAAATCTTGCGATTTTTTCACCAAAACCACCATCCAGAATACCGTCTTCCAAAGTAATGATCTTGGTATGGTCTTTCTTTAATTCCTCCAGCAATTCTTTATCCAATCCTGTAATATATCTCGGATTGATTAAGGTTGCCTTTTTCCCTGTCTTTTCTTCTATAGCCTTTACCACAGCTTCTCCAATCTGGAAGAAATCTCCCAAGGCAAGAACAGCGATTTCACTTCCTTTTTGAACTGTTTCATACTGATTCAAAGTTCCATAATCTTTTGGTATTTCACGGCTGGATGAAATCACACCATTACAAGGAATTCGAATAGCTACCGGATATTGATTCTGCTCAATACTCCAGTCAAGCATGGCAAAATATTCTTCCTTACAGGTTGGGGCAAGATATACCATATTAGGTATGTTGGAAATCATTGGTATATCATAAATTCCAAGATGCGTCACGTCGTTCATACCATAAACAGAAGCGGTATTTACCAAAATCGTAGCAGGATTTTGATTTACACATAAATCCTGGGACAATTGATCATAGGTTCTTTGAAGGAAACTGGAATGAGTGGCAAATACAGGTTTTCCTCCATTGGCAGCAATACCGGAAGCCATGGCGATGGCATGTTCCTCTGCAATTCCCACATCGATAAACTGTTTTCCCGCTTCTTTTCTTTTTTCCTCTGTAAAACCAATATTGGTAGGGACTGCCGCCACCATGGTAACCACCCTTTTATCCTTTTTCATTTTATCCATAAGGAAGTCACAGGTCAATGTACTATAATCCTCCCCTTCCGAGGTAATGGTGGATTTTCCTGTTTTCGCATCAAAAGGCATACACCAGTGCCAGTTTTCCTTCTGTTCCTCCGCCAGTTTATAACCTTTTCCCTTCTCCGTATTTATGTGGACAACCATTGGCTTTTCACTGTCTTTTACCTGTTCGAAGGCATGAATTAAAATCGCAATGTCATTGCCCTCGTCCACATAAAGATAATCAAGGTTCATTGCTTTAAAAAGATTACAAGGAGTACTTCCCTTACTTTCTCTAAGCTGTCTTAAATTATGATAAAGCCCTCCATGATTTTCTGCAATGGACATATCATTATCATTTACAATGATGATAAAGTTACTTTCAAGTTCAGAAGCAAAGTCAATGCCTTCTAAGGCTTCTCCACCGCTTAAAGAACCATCTCCCACCACTGCGATGATGTTTTCCTTATCCCCCTTTAAATCTCTTGCTTTTGCAAGACCACAGGCTAAACTTACTGCCGTAGAAGTATGTCCAATATTAAAGAAATCATGTTCACTTTCTTCCGGATTGGTATAACCGGATACGTCATAATAATGCTCTGGATAAAGAAAAGCATCCTTTCTTCCCGTCAGCATCTTGTGGGTATAGCTTTGATGAGATACATCATACACTATCTTATCTTTTGGAGAATCAAATACATAATGAAGGGCTATGGTAGCCTCTACGAAACCGAAATTAGGTCCGAAATGCCCACCTTTTACACTTAATTTCTTTAATAATGCCTCCCTGATTTCACCAGCAAGTACCTTTAATTCTTCTATGTTAAAACTTTTTATGTCTTTTGGACTGTTTACTTTTTCAATATACATGTCTTATTCCTCCGGCTTTTTTACTTTCTAACATTCTTTTTTTCATTTCTTTTTTATCGAAAACACTATCACCATGTTATACAAAAGATTATTTACATAGTTCAAACCAATTAAAATGATTGCTTCGATTTCACCATGTCCCAGGCCTGCACCAACAGCAACTTTTCTCTATTTATTCATTTCTTCCACCATTGCCGAAGATTTCACCTCACCTTTGTATACCTTATATGAAAAAAACACAGTAATAAGCGTATCAACCAATGTATAAATCAACATACAGATGATAGCGATAGGTTCCTTTACAAACACTGAGGTCATTATCACTAACACTCCTGTTATCATTAATGTAACACCACCAAAGCGATTACTCTTCATCCATGTAACATCATTATACATACTCCATTTAGTACGAATTCCTATCACCATATTATTTTTTACTTTTGGTATAAAATTTCCTAAAACAATAAAAAGTAAACCAATTAAAATACAGGTAAGCTTACTTATGTTCATTTGTGCTTGTGTTACATCAGCATTGGCAATTTTGCAATCTTTATAAAGACAATATCCCTGTAGTACTGTGAACATAACAGCCATAGAGACACCTGTTACTTTTATCACTTTAGCATTTGACAATGCTTCTACACACACCTTCTCTTCGGAAGACTTAGAAGCCTTCTTCTCATAATATGCAATAAGTAAACTCCAAACCAAAGAAAATACAATTATGATAGCAGGAAAAATAAAATTCTCATATTTCGAACCCCATCTGTCAATTTCACCTGCCATATTATAATGCATCGGGACGGAATCCGGCATAAACTGTACTGCAATAGCGGTCATAATAACCGAAAAAATAGACACTATCCACATAACTTTTTTCATTTTTTCTTACCTCCAAACTGTTCAATCCATAAAATCAATTCATCAAAGACTGTCGTATTGATTTCATAATAAACGTAATTCTTATTTTTATATTCCATCACTAAATCTGCATCCTTAAGCAGCTTAAGATGATAAGAAAGAGCTGCCGGCGTTACACCTAATTTTTCAGCTATTTCTCCCGCATTCATTCTACCCTCCTTCAAAAAAACTAAAATATCTCTCCTTTGCTTATCTGATAGAACTTTGAAAATACTTGTCGCACCCATCGTATCACACCTATTTCAAAATTATTTTAATTAGATTATATTCCTATAAAAATATATTGTCAATCACTATTTAAAATTTTTTTTAAATAGCAGCTGACAGTTTTGTTCCTAGAGGGAGATACTTCAATCATAATCCCTTGCTTTCTGTAATTTTATATCTCCTGCATGGTAGATTTTGAAATTGTTTTTTCCGTTTATAACAATGTTTTATCCAAATCAAATAGTAACATGTACTTCATCTCTTGTCCCCTTTCCCCTGAATTCATCAAAACAATATCAATCAATCTATCTCTTAACGCTTAAAATAACAGAAAAAAGTTATACTTGAAGTAAAATAAAAACGAACGAATGAGTCAGCGGAATATTGCATGAAAAAAAGAAATCCGTTATACTAATATAGGATAAGAGCAAAAATCGGGAGTTTAAAAAGGAGTGAATGAATATGATTAATACAAAAACTCCGGTAGGAATCGGAATACAGGATTTTTCGAAATTACGTGAATGTCATAATTTTTATATTGATAAAACCCCATTTATTAAGGAATGGTGGGAAAGCAGCGATGATGTTACCCTAATTACCCGTCCACGGCGTTTCGGAAAAACTTTGAATATGTCCATGTTAGAAAATTTTTTCTCTGTGGATTACGCAGGAAGAGGGGATTTGTTCGAAGGACTTTCTATCTGGAAAGAAGAAAAATACAGGAACCTTCAGGGGACATATCCCGTAATTAGTCTTTCCTTTGCAAGAGTAAAAGAAACTGATTTTGAATCTACCAAAAGACGAATCATTGAACTATTGACGCTCCAGTTTGAAAAATACTCTTTTTTAACAAAAAGTGATAAATTATCCCAAAATGAAAAGGAATACATGTGTCGGATGGCAAGGGAAATGGATTCCTTTGAAGCTGTGTCTGCACTGCACCGTTTGTCTGATTATCTGTACCGTTATTATGATAAAAAGGTCATTATTTTCCTTGACGAATACGATACTCCAATGCAAGAGGCCTATGTTCATGGCTTCTGGGATGAGATGGTAGCCTTTACCAGAAATTTATTTAATTCCACGTTTAAAACCAACCCTTATATTGGAAGAGCGATTATGACCGGAATTACCAGAGTTTCGAAAGAATCGGTTTTTTCGGACTTGAATAATTTAAAAGTAGTTACCACAACATCTAATGAATATGCCACATCTTTTGGCTTTACGGAAGAAGAAGTATTTGCTGCCTTAGATGACAGAGGGATGAGCGAAGAAAAAGAAAATGTTAAGAAATGGTATGATGGATTCGTATTTGGCGAACACAAGGATATCTACAATCCATGGTCCATTCTTAACTTTCTAGCTACTGGCAAATATACAGCCTATTGGGCAAATACCAGCTCTAACAGTCTGGTTGGAAAGCTGATTCGGGAAGGAAGCAGCCAGTTAAAGACGAACTTTGAGACACTGCTTCGGGGGGAAAGTATTATTTGTCCCATTGATGAGCAGATTGTATACAACCAGTTAAATGGAAGTAAGGCAGCTGTCTGGAGTCTGCTTGTGGCAAGTGGTTATTTGAAGGTTTTAGATTATGAAGACATGAAAAAGGTAGAAAGAATCCCGAATTATGAATTAACCATCACCAACGGAGAAGTCCGGATTATGTTTGAGTCCATGGTAAAAGGTTGGTTTGATGAGGCGGAAGAAGAATACAGTAATTTCGTTACGGCACTACTTCTAAACGACTTAGATGCCATGAACGAATATATGAATGATGTGGCTTTTCGAATATTCAGCTATTTTGATACCGGAAGCAACCCATCCAAATCCCAACCGGAACGGTTCTACCACGGTTTTGTATTAGGATTGCTGGTGGAATTAAAAGGACGTTACCAAATAACCTCCAACCGAGAAAGTGGATTTAGAAGATATGATATTATGTTAGAACCTATAAAACCGGAATCAGATGATGCCATCATCATTGAATTTAAAGTATTTAACCCAAGGAAAGAATCATCCTTAGAAGATACCCTCTCTTCTGCCCTCTCCCAGATAGAGGAGAAAAAATACGAAGAAACCCTGATTTCCAAAGGAATTCCAAAAGAAAAGATACGAAAATACGGCTTTGCCTTTGAAGGAAAGAATGTGTTGATTGGTTAGGAACATTGCTTTTTTTCTTCAATGCAAAAAGCATGAAAAGCTTGTTAGGGAAAATTTATGAGGGGATATAGTGTGATTCACTATCCGGAATCTGCATTGAAAGCTAATGCTAACTATATCATTCGCCTTGCAGAATCAGAAGGAATGAGAGCGCATGCTTTGGCTGTAAAAGTGAGAAAATAATTTAGACATATTCAAAAATATCTTTGACAAAAACTCATTTTGGGATATAATAAAACTGAAAACAATAATTTCGAAATTGTGAAAAGGAGTCCTCTGTATGCTTTATGATTATATTATTACAAATTATCAAAAAGATGAACCAATCTTTCTAGCAGAGCTTCCTGGTAAATCTAGCGAGTCTGTTCGGCAGGAAATGAAGAAGCTTACAGATGAAGGAAAACTAGAAAGATTATATAATGGTGTTTATTATATCGCTTATAGAACAATTTTAGGTACGAAAGGAAAAGTTTCTATTGATAAATTTATACAAAAGAAATTTTTAGAAGCAAATGGAGAGGTGTCAGGGTATATTACGGGAATTCAACTTGCAAATATGTACGGTTTTACAACACAAAATCCTTCTTGTTATGAAGTATGCTCAAATGAAGCGTCTACGAAACAGCGAAAACTGAAGATTGATGGCAGACAAATTATCGTATATAAGCCGGTAGTTAATATTTCAAAGGAAAATAAAGGTTCTTTACAGTTCTTGGATCTTATGAGTACCATTGATAAGTATAGTGAGATTAAAGGGGACGAATTTACAGAAAAAATAAAAGCATTTATTGCTATGGTTGATGTAGATTTTGAACAGGTAAAAAAATATCTTTCACTATTTCCGGATAAAGTATATAGAAATATTTATCAAGGGGGCTTGATGCATGAATTGGTATAAAGAACATTATAATGATTGGAAAGAGATTATAGAAACGGTGGCTAGAGAATTTGGAAGGACCGAACAGATGGTTGAGAAAGACACCCTTCAATCATGTTTTTTGTATGAGCTTTCTAAGTCTGAATTGCCATTTGTATTTAAAGGCGGCACATCCCTTTCTAAAGCATATAATTTGATTGACCGTTTTTCTGAAGATATTGATTTGTCAATGAATCGCAGACCGACACAATCAGAACGAGCAAAATCAAAAGATTTGATAGTAAGCATTGCAGAAAATTTAGGAATGACATTGGGTAATCCGGAGGAAATTAAGTCTCGCTATGATTACAATAAATATGTGTTTAGATATGACTCCATGTTCGCAGAAATTCCATTGGAAATTATTATTGAGACCAGTTATTATCAGTCTGCATATCCGGTTGAAAAACATTCTGTTGGTAGTTTTATAGGAAAGTTTTGTAGTGAGAGAGGTATTATATTACCAATTCCATTTGAAGCGGCAGAAGTGATAATGAATGTTCAGTCTATAGATCGAACTTTTATAGATAAAGTATTTGCAATATGTGATTATAGAATCCAAAATATGCTAGACAGAGATTCAAGACATTTATATGATATATGTAAACTACTAGGACAGGTAACACTAGATCAGCAATTGGATAAATTGATTGATGAAGTTAGAGACGATAGAATGCGGTCTAAAAATAATCCATCTGCACAACTTGAATATAATATTCCAGAAATACTACAGGAAATAATTCATAGCAGATTTTACGAACCTGATTATAAGGATATCACACAAAAATTGTTGTATGAAAATATTTCATATGATTATGCTATTGAGCATGGTATTGCTATGGTAGCAGAATGCGATGTATTTGAATATAAAAAATAATGGTGAGTTCAACCAAAGTTTTCAATTTAGTTAGTGGCGGGAGAAATCCCGCCACTTCTATCTTTCTCTGATGTATCATTGTATCATAAAACAATTTCCTCTTAACCACTTTTACAGAAATAAACATTTTTATGATACCGTACGATTTTTCTCGATCCATTCCACCGCAAAATCTACCAGTTCCCGTTGTTTCATAAAGGTTATCATTCCATTCCCTAAAACGGCTTTTTCCACCTTCTTCTCTGTTTCAAAAGCCTCCCCAATCTCTTCAAAATCTTCCCCATCCACAAATAAGGTAGAATAGGTTTTCCAAACTCTTTTTCCATCTATCAGCATGGCACTACTTTCTTCCGCCATATGTTTTCCCGGATATTCCGCTCTTGCATCTGCTAAATGGATGGACGTATTTTTATCGTATCCTACCCCAATTAAAAGTACATATCCATCTAACTCATACAGTTTTCCAATAGGAGATCCATCCCCAAAAATATTGGATAAATCATGATTTTCCGTTAAATACTTCGCATGTTTTCCATAAGCTGCCACAGAACGTGCCGGATGATCGCTTCGAAGAGCTCCCGGCCACTTACGAAACATCTCCGCCACGGCTCCCATGGTGTTGGTTGGAGTAATTTCTTTATCATACGCCGGCCAGTTATCCCTTATGGTCTGCCACCATTCTTCTGGTTCTTCCCAATGCACACCGGTAACAGGGTCCAAATTCTTCCAAGTCTGTGTAGGCATCATAATCGTGCCTTCCTCTCCAACACTTTCCAATAACGCCTCAATCACCATCTGGGCTCCTCCACAGACAAACCCTAATTTACTAAGAGAGGTATGTACCATAATATTTTGCCCCGGTTTTACCCCTACCTGTTTCAACGCTTCCTTGATATCCTTTTTCAATACTAATTTTCTATCCATAACTTTCTCCTTTCATTATCAACCCACACACTCTTCCCCTTGTTCCCATTCTCCAAGGCTTCGCATCCAGCTTTTTCTTCGGAAAAGAACCAGAGAAATCATAAGCCTTACACATTCCTCCAAAGATAAAATAAAATATACATATGGAATCGGTAAATTCCATACAAAAGCTGCTAATAATCCCAAAGGCACTCCAAAAAGCCATGTACCAATAAAATCGATACACATGACATATTTTGTTTTTCCCCCACTTCGTATGATTCCTCCCCCTAATATCATATTTTGAACCTTTACCGGCGAAATAATGGCAAAGGCTACCAAAATCTCATAGGCCACCCCACGTACCTCTTTTGACACATCATAAATCTGTACATAATATTGACCCAAAAGCAATAACAAAACAGATAAGCAAAGAGA
>JBGVLX010000001.1:0-7099 GCA_045124495.1 Lachnospiraceae bacterium | reverse complement strand
CACGAAGACGGTCATTGCTGCGGACATCATCATGACCATGAACATGAAGACGGTCATTGCTGTGGACATCATCATGACCATGACCATGAACATGAAGACGGTCATTGCTGTGGACATCATCATGACCATGAACACGACCATGAAGACGGTCATTGTTGCGGCCATGATCATGACCATGAACACGACCACGAGGACGGTCATTGCTGTGGACATGACCATCATCATGATCATGACCATGAAGAAGGCCATTGCTGTGGACATGATCACCATCATCACCACCATCATGCAGATGATGTCTTTACCAGCTGGGGAGTAGAAACTCCGCATAAATATGAAAAGGAAAAAGTAGAAGAGGCCTTAAAGAAACTGGCAAACACAGAAGAGTTTGGTATCATTTTACGTGCGAAGGGTATGATTGCAGGTGTAGATGGAACCTGGATTTATTTTGATTTGGTACCAGGTGAATATGAATTAAGAGAAGGAAGTCCGGAATATACAGGAAGACTTTGTGTGATCGGAACGAAGTTAGAAGAAGAAAAATTAAAGGAATTATTTGAGATATCATAGTACTCAGAGTCATGAGGAACTAAAGTAAAACGTGAATTACAGGAAACGGAACGGTTTGTAAAAACGTGAATTACAAGAAACGGAACGGTTTGTAAAAACTTGAATCATAAGAAATGGAACCGTCTGTTAAAATGTAAATGATGTTAGTTAAGTGATTTAAAGACGAAAGATACCGGATTTTGTTGTGGAAATTGAGATTATCTTGGAAAGAGAGGTCCATAATATATGGCAGAGAAGAAGGATGTACCGGCATATTTATTTTTAGGTTTTTTGGAAAGTGGAAAAAGCCGGTTTATTAATGAAACATTAAGAAGCGAAGCTTTTAATGACCATGCAAAGACTCTTTTGATTGCTTGTGAAGAGGGTGAGGAAGAGTACGATGAAGAAGAACTTAAGGCCATAAATGTAGATGTAGTATACTTAGATGAGGAAGAAGAGTTTTCTGAAGAAAAATTAGAGGAATTAAACCAGAAATATCAGCCGGAACAGGTTATGATTGAGTACAATGGAATGTGGTCCATGGATACGGTACTGGATGCAAGGGTGCCGGAGGGGTGGATGCTGGTTCAGATTATAACCACAGTAAATTCTAAGACATTTGAGACATATTTAAATAATATGCGCGGGCTGATGATGGAACATGTAAAGTATTCCCAATTGGTTATTTTTAATCGGTGTACAGAGGAATTTACCCACCAGGGATATGCCAGAACCATCCGGGCAGTAAATCGTATGGCACAGGTGGTTTATGAGAATGAAAATGGGGATTCCAGACCGGCAGATGGTGATGAAGATTTGCCTTATAATTTGGAAGATTCCCATCTTGATATTGCGGATGAAGATTTTGGAATATTTTACATGGATATTATGGATAATCCTAAGAAATACGAAGGAAAAACCGTTACTTATAAGGGCATGATTTATCGTGATGCAAAACTTAAGGGTGATTCTTTTGTATTGGGAAGATTTGCTATGACCTGTTGTGCAGATGACATCGCATTTGTTGGTTTGTTGGCAAAACAGAAGAATGCGGCTGAATTACCGGTGAAGTCTTATGTTACGGTTACAGCAGATATCCGTCGCGAATTCAGTAAGGAGTATAAGGGGAAAGGCCCGGTGCTTTATGTGACGGATATGAAACCGTCAGAAGAACCGGAAGAAAGAGTGGTATATTTTTAGGAGATTGTGTAAAATTACTGACATGTTTTGATGTGAACAGGATAGGTGAAAAGGTTGAAAAAGAATCTCAAAAGAGGTTCTTTTTTCACATTTCATACACAGGTTTTTCACAAATGACTGATAATATGGAATCATTCAGGAAAGGATAAAGTTCCTGAGTAGCTTGTAAACAGGGAAAAGGCAAAGGTGGCACATTGACACGCCGGAGGTAGTTTACAAGACAACTGTAAATCATTGAGATTTAAAAGGGGTATTTTGAATGGAGGAATAATGATGGACGAAAGATTTGATGAAGGTCAGGAAACGAAGGGGAACCAAGGAAACGGGGAATGTAACGAAAGTCAGATGAGCCAGAATGAAAGCCGGATGAATCAGAACGGCGGTCAGATGAATCAGAATGAAAGCCGGATGAATCAGAACGGAGATCAGATGAGCCAGAATGATAATCAGAGAGTGAATGTAGTTCAAGGCAGAATGGAAAACTTAGGATATGAGAATGGTTTCCATATGGAACAGATGGAGAGTCCGAAGAATCGGAAAGAACGTCGCAGACAGGAAAAACTGCAGAAACAGGCAAAGAAAAAAGAACGCAAAGAAAAAAGAAGACATTCATTTGTTGCGAAAGCCGGAAGAATGGTAGCATATGGTATTTTGTTTGGCGGGGCTTTTGGTGTAGCTTTTCAGGGAATTCAAATGGGTTCTAATTATCTTTTAACAGGTAGTTTTTATCCAGCAGAAGCGTCATCTTCGAAAAAGACTACAAAGGAAATTCAGAATGTAGAACTGCTTACTACTACCAAGGAAACGGATTCCAGCGTGGCTGCAGTGGTAAGTAATGTGATGCCTTCCATTGTATCAGTTACCAGTACCTTTGAAGAGGTAGGATATGACTTTTTCTTTAATCAGTATAGCAGAGAGAGTACCGGATATGGTTCCGGAATCATCATTGGAAAGAGCGAAGACACTTTACTGGTAGTGACGAATTATCATGTTGTGCAAGGGGCTAAGGAAGTAGCGGTTGGGTTTATTGATTCGGAATATGTAACTGCTACGGTAAAGGGATATGATTCGGATGCTGATTTGGCGGTGCTTAGCATTGATTTGGAGGAAATGGAGCAAAGTACCATTGATTCCATAAAAGTGGCAGTATTAGGGGAATCAGAGGAATTGCTGGTAGGGGAACAGGCGATTGCCATTGGAAATGCCATGGGATATGGTCAGTCCGTAACAGTGGGTTATGTAAGTGCGTTGAATAGAGAAGTGCAGTTAACAGATAAAACTATGACTTTATTACAGACAGATGCGGCGATTAATCCTGGAAACAGCGGAGGCGCATTGTTAAATTCCAAGGGTGAAGTCATTGGAATTAATACCGTGAAATATTCGGATACCAGCGTAGAAGGTATGGGTTATGCCATTCCAATTACTACAGCCACACCGATTATCAATGATTTGATGAATCAGGAAGTCATTGAAGAAAAAGATAAGGCATTTTTAGGGGTTGGAGGAGATTCCGTAACCCAAGAATATAATGAGCGTTTCGGAATGCCGATAGGTGCTTATGTTTCCAAGGTTTCAGATAATTCTCCCGCAGAAAAAGCAGGAATCAGCGCTGGGGATATCATAACTAAAATCGGGGATTATGACATTGAAAGCTGGGACGATTTGCAAAATGCCATTGAACAGTACAAAGGTGGAGAAAGTGCAGTTGTCGTGTTACAAAGAAGTGACAGCAGAGGAAAATACAAAGAAAAAGAATTTGAAGTTACATTCGGATACCGTTCTGAAAATCAATAAGGCTGAAAACAGGATTCGTCATTTGAAAGGGCAGGAAAATATGAGTTTACTGGAAGTTAAAAATTTATCGATGGAATTTAAAACTGGACAGGGTGTGGTAAAGGCATTAAATGGTGTTTCTTATCATGTGAAAAAGGGAGAAATTCTTGCCATAGTGGGAGAATCCGGTTCCGGAAAGTCAGTGGGGATGATGGCTTTAATGGGGCTTCATGCCAGTAATGCAAAGATAACTTCCGGTGAGATTATTTTCGATGGGGAGGATATTTCACCGGCGGGGCTGGATTCGAAGAAGAAGAAAAAAAACTATAAGAAAAAAATGCGTAAGATTCGTGGAAATCAGATGAGTATGATATTTCAGGACCCTATGACCCACTTAAATCCTACTCTTAAAATAGGAACCCAGCTAATGGAAGGAATCAGAACTCATACAGGATGTACGAAGGCGGAAGCAAAAAAGAGAGCCCTTGGGTTGATGGAACAGGTAGGTATTCCAAGTCCGGAAAAGAGAATAAAGCAGTATCCTTTTGAATTTTCCGGGGGTATGCGACAAAGAATTATCATTGCCATGGCACTTGCTTGTAATCCAAAGTTAATCATTGCAGATGAACCTACTACTGCTTTGGATGTAACGGTTCAGGCGCAGATTCTAGAATTGATTCAAAAAATAACGAAAGAAAATAACACTTCCGTAATACTGATTACCCATGATCTGGGTGTCGTTGCTACTGTTTGTGATAGAATTCACATTATGTATGGAGGAAAAATCGTAGAAAAAGGAACGACAGAAGAGATTTTTTACGAGCCGAAGCATCCTTATACCAAGGGTCTTTTAAGTAGTATTCATAATTCTCATAGCCAGGAGCATAAGCCTTTGGTACCAATTCCGGGAACACCACCGGATTTATTGGATTTACCAAAGGGTTGTGCCTTTGTGGACAGATGTCCAAATGTGAAAGAAATATGTAGGGAAAAACAACCGGAAGAAACAGTGTATTCTAAGACACATTCCTGCAGTTGTTGGGAATGTGAATGATGGACGGAAGATGGAAGCATGATTTGGGAATGTTTTTTGGTTTTGCAAGGCAAATTGGCATGTAGAAACCAATCTGTTGCAGTACACGTGTGGACAATAACGGTTTAAGATATATTAAGATATTTATGAAAAAAATAATTGACATATTTCAATGAATTTTGTATATTATAAGTAGTAGCAGGCAACAGAGTGTGTCTGTTTAAGCGATGAAGTAGAGGAGTGTGCCGGAATGCATTGTTCTACTGAGCTTTCAGGAGGGGTTGTGCAGTGAAACCTCAAGCCGGCGTAGGCAGAAATGCTGAAAGAAAATGCAACAGTGAAAACCCCGTCTAAAGACGGGGTTTTTCTGTAGGAGGAAATATGGATTTACTGAAGAAATGTGCGTTGAATTTTGAAAAAATATTGGCATATCAATATCATTTTGTAGTTGGAAGAAAAGGAATCAGTAGAGAATTTTTATTGAATTTTGATGAAGCAGATTTTCATCATTTGGTCGGTTTGCATAAACTTCGGGATATTACGCAAATTCACTATATTTGTTTTTAGGAAAACGTGATGAGAGTGAAATTCAGATGTGTCGAACATTTTTTCCAAAACAGGATAAGGATTATGCTCAGGGACAAGCACAATATACTTTGCTAAAAAAAGAAAAAATTTGTTTGAGTAATCATAATGTGGAAGTACAGTATGATCGTTTGACTTTTAAGCATTAAGCATATGGAGGCAGTTTGGATGGCGGATTTTAATGATGTGAGCAATCATGAAATTTTATTGGAAGTAAGAGATTTATGTAAATATTTTCAAGAAAGACATGGGTATAAGAAGCAGGAATTAAAGGCAGTAAGTCATGTTTCCTTTGAGATAAGAAAAGGGGAAACCTTAGGCCTTGTGGGGGAATCCGGCTGTGGGAAATCCACCTTAGGCAGGACGGTGTTACAGATTGTTAAGCCTACTTCTGGAAGCATTCTTTACGATGGAAAGGATATTACGGGATTATCGAGGAAAGAAATGTTTCCTTACCGGAAGAAGATGGGGATGATTTTTCAAGATCCTTTTTCTTCTTTGGACCCGAAGTTAACCATAAGTCAGATTATAAAGGAACCTATGGAAATTCATGGTATGTACACTGCGAAAGAACGGGAAGAAAGGGTAATGGAACTATTAGAGACCGTAGGACTGATGCCGGATCATAAAAACCGCTATCCTTCTGAATTTTCCGGAGGTCAAAGACAAAGAATCGTCATTGCGAGGGCATTGGCCTTAGATCCTGAATTTATCGTGTGTGATGAGCCTATTTCTGCCCTGGATGTTTCCATACAGGCTCAGATTATGAATCTTTTGGAGAAGATTCAGGAAGAAAGAAAGATTAGTTATTTGTTTATTGCCCACGATCTTAGCATGGTAAATCACATCAGTCACAGGATTGGAGTGATGTATCTTGGAAATCTTGTGGAAATCGGTCCGGCAGATGAGATCTATAGAAATCCTATGCACCCATATACGAAAGCATTGTTATCCGCAGAGCCAATACCAGACCCGAAAATGGCGAGGAAAAAGGAGTCCGTTTTACTGGAAGGAGAAGTACCAAGTCCCCTAAATCCGCCGAAGGGATGTCCTTTTGTCACACGTTGTCCGAAAGCTATGGAGCGGTGTAAAGAAGAAATGCCAGATTGGAAAGAGGTGGCAGGAAGAAGGGTATCCTGCCATCTGGAAATAAAGGAAAATTAGTCAGGATTATTTGAAGATAATCTTAAATTGGAAGGATGGAATTACTGTAGATTGATTGTAAATGGCAAGGTTTGTAATGGAGCAGGGCGCGTTCTAAGGCATTTCGTCTGTTTGTGATGGCAATTCTTGCAGGTTCTTTATAGTAGACACTTTTTCAAAGTTTCTCTAGAGTCGTATCCTTGTCATAGTGTTTGTCTACTGGGGAAATAGATTCTATTCGGGAAAGATTAATGGTTTCAATCCGTTGTTTTTCCAGATGGCATCCAAAATAGTGCGAAAATGAAAAATATATTCCGGTGAAGAAAAGTTATCCCCCTCTTTGAATTGATCATAATAGTAGAAATCTTCTGGCTGGAAGAGAGGTTCTATCCCGATTAAATAATGTTCTAAAGTGTTTTTCTGAGCTTCGTCTAAAAATAATCCAATGCGTTTATCCAGTAGGATTGCTTTTAACCAGCTTTTTTTGCAGGATGGTGAGAGGAAGAACTTCTAAATTATCTATTTTTGATATATAGCCACCTTCTGTGGGAGAAAGAAGATTCCAGGCACCACTGGTTAACTTTGGAACAATGGAAAGTCCGCTTTCTTCGTAGCCAAGATTTGCAGCAAGGGCCAGCATTTCCTTTTCTGTAATGGGGGGTGATGGCGGCTGTTTTACATATCTCATCTACAATCTGAAAATAACAGTTATAAATCTCTGAAAATAATTCCATAATATTTTCTTCTCCTTTCAATCACTTTCACATTTAATAGTTTCGCAAACGCCTAACTTGACTATAGGCAAGTGTGAAACTA